>NZ_CACXXB010000015.1 GCF_902771435.1 uncultured Methanobrevibacter sp.
TAAAAAATCATACAGGACAGTATTCAACAAATACACAGCATTCCACAACATGAGTCTTTGCGACCTGTTGGCTGAAGCAATAACCGAACAGGAAAACCATACTCCGGAAAACAGATTAAGCATATACGACAGGATAATCTCATTCAGGGATTATCTAACCAAAAATCATATAGGAAACACAATTACAGACTCAATATCTAAAATCAAGACATTTTACCATTACAACAGGGTTACAATACCCTTCATACCACCGCTGAACAATAAGTATGTTAACAAGAACGATTTGATAAGCTTTGAAGACCTGCCGACAAAGGATGAACTGAGACTTGCAATGCAGTTTGCAGACGATGAGCTGAAGATGTGGATTTTGGTCATCATATCATCGGGAGCAAGCAGGTGCGAGGCCAAATCCATGACAAACAGAACACTATTTGAAGGAACAAATGCCTATCACAAAAAGGACAATTTCCATGACGCTTTAAAGTATTTGGCCAGAAAAAACAATGTTGTCTGCACCTGTAAGCTAATCAGGCAAAAGACAGACAAACCCTACTACACTTTCCTCAATCCCGAATGCGTACAAAGGATTGCAAGGATAAAACTAAGACAAGAAGATTTTGATCTGGACGCTCCGCTTTTGAAATATAACATAAACCATGTAAACCATAAGTTTAAAAAGCTGAATGATTATCTGGGTTTCGGTGAGGTTGGAGGATATGCACGGCTGCGCCCCCATATGTTGAGGAAATTCAACTCAACCCATTTGACTCAGGGGTCATTTGAAGGTGATTTGTTGGGCATGGACAGCGTTGATCTGCTTCACGGCCGTGGCAAAAACAAGACAAGACAGGCCTATTATAAGGACAATCCAGACTTTTTAAAATTCGAGTACATCAAGGCAATGAGCAACATTTCACTTTATCGAAAGTATGACTATAAGATTATAAAAGGTAGGGTGAAGGTTATCTCAAAGCCTTTGTAATGAATAGCTGATTATTCATTTGAGAGTTTAGAATTGTAATTAATAGTGCCTGAAAATTTATAATTGTAGAGGGTGCCGTCATTAACTCTATAATTTTTATTTTTTTTAAGATTTTTTATTTAATATTATTTAAATAATTATTTTAAAAATATAAAATTAATATTAATTAATATATTACAATATTATTGCTTTTATATTATTATTAAACTATTTTAATTTGTTTTAGATTTTTTTACATTTTAATATTCTATTTTCAAATTAAAATTATATTTTGATTGCAATATTGTCATATTTTTGATAGAAATATTTATATATTTTTTAGTACAAAACAGAAAAATACCAAGGGGTTGTTATGATGAATAGAATGGTAGGTAAAATTCTAAATGAATTAAGGAGGGAAAATGGATATACTCAAGAACAAGTTTCTAGTTATTTGGGAATTACCCAAAGCAACCTTTCTAAAATAGAAAATGGTGAAAGAAACTTTAACATGACTTTACTTGATAAATTATGTTTATTATACAATTGTTCTCCTGAATATTTATTGGGGGAAGATGATTCACATGAAAAATCAAGTATAGCATTTCGCAGTGATGAAAAGGTGGATTTAAACGTAGTTGCAAAAATGAATGAAATTACAGGATATTTAAAATTACTAAGAAAACTGGATGGTGACAAGTAAACATGAATAGTGTTGCATTAGCAGAAATGTTAAGACATGACTGGGGTGTTGAAAGCTTTGCTTCAATAAATATACGCTCTATAGTCTATAATAACATAAGAAATCTAACAGTACTTTGGTTTCCAATGAAAACCAACATTAGCGGGTGTTGCTCAAAAACAAAAGATGACAAAGTGATATTCATCAATACCAATCATACCATTGGGAGGCAAAACTTCACACTGGCCCATGAATTATACCACTTGCTTTATGAAGATATTGATGACTTTATCGTTTGCGGGCTCAACAACAATAGTCAAAGTGAAATAAATGCAGATAACTTTGCATCAACCTTATTGATGCCTGATAGTGCACTATACTGGTTTAAAAATAAAAATCAGATTGAAAACTGGGCACTAGAAGATGTAATTAAATGCGAACAACATTATCAGGTCAGCCGTTCTACTATGCTAGTTCGCCTTAAAAAAATGAATTGGATTAGTCAAAACCAATTTGATGAATATGGAGTTGATATAATACGTGGAGCTGACAGATTGGGTTACGATACTAGTCTTTACAAGCCATCTCCAGAAAATCAGAAATACTCTTCAATAGGTGAGTTAATACGCCTAACAGAAAAGGCATATGAAGATGAAAAGATAACCGGTGGAAAAAGAAGGGAAATATTATTAAGGAGTTTTAGAAATGACATCATTCATAACTCAAATGAGGTGAATGACCTTGAATAAACCGGTTTTTTATGATACTGACTGTTTAGAATGTTTTTTATTTGTGGGTGCGGGACATATTCTAGAAAAGTTATTCACTAAAATTGTCATTCCAGAACAAGCCTACAATGAACTAATGGATAATAACACTCCACCAATCGTAAAAACAAATTTTAAAAAATTAAAAGACGGATTTGTAGAAATAAGAGAAATATCTTTCATGTCTCAGGAATACACTACTTTTAACTTAATTAAAAAAGGATTTTGGAGTAAAACCGGTAAATGTTGTGGTGATGGTGAATCAGCAGCAATGGCATTGGCCCACCTAAATAATGGAATAGTAGCAAGCAACAATCTAAGTGATGTGGAAGAATATATCGATAGTTTGGATAAAGAACTCATTACCAGTTCAATGATTCTATCCAAAGCATTTGAAAAGGATATTGTCAGTGAAAATACTGCAAATGGATTATGGAAAGGTATGATTAAAGAAGGTATTGATTTACCTAAAAATTCTTTCACTGAATATTATGATGAACTTTACGAAAGTGATTGTGAAAGATTTTTAAAAAGTGAACGATGAAGAACTGTTGAAATATAATACGGCTATAATTGATTTAAATGGAAGTAATCATTTAATTTGATTCTGAAGAGGAAAATTGATAATGTTTTACGTGAGTTTTCGATACTGAATTGGATAATGGGATATTAGAAAAATTTTACAATGAGGAGTATTTAGAAGTTCATCAAGAATTACCAATTAATTGGACTATTAAGTTAGGTGATATATTAATGAATTAGAATCAATATGGACAGTTAATTAAAATTTAGGGTCAACATATTCCCAAATTTCTTTAAAACTGGTTTCAACACCAAGTTTAGTATATTCCCTAACTAGAGTGTTGATGTCCCTTTCTAGAAGTTCCTTTGAAATCGGATTATCCAGCACAACAGACTGTGAAACATCAATAATGACGGGTTCCTCATTTAAATTCAAAATGTTGTAGTTGGATAAATCCCCATGAACCAGTTTCGCTTCTTTTACAAAGATCTTAAGCTGAACCAGCAGTTTATTGAAAAATTCATCCGGATTTTCAGGTGGCTGGTTTCTGACAGGTTGGGCAGGGTTTCCATTTTCATCTCCAATAAATTCAATAATCAAAACATTGTTGGAGCTTGTATGCGGTTTCGGAACATTAACTCCCGCATCATACAGTCTTGTCAGGTTTTTGAACTCCTTTGTAACCCATGAATAGATTATTTTTCTTTTATTTTTGGTTTTCACATTAAATCTCGGATCGCCTTTAAGATAATAATCCATTTTTTTAAAATCAGATGTTGCTATTCGGTAAATCTTAACTGCAACATAATCCTCTTCATCGGTAATGCCGGTTAGCACATTCGCTTCCTTGCCGGTACTTATGGCACCGTTTAAAACATCAATGTATCCCTGATTAGCTAATTTATATAATGTTTCCAGAGTCAGCTTATCGAAAATTTCATTCCCGACTTTTCTGTCGGAACTGTCCTTTTTTCTTTTTCTGGAATGCAGTTTTTCGTGAGCCTTATCCGCTTTAGCTATTTTGGAATCCATTAAAATCAAAAAAATAAGTAGTGAGACTACATTTTTAAGTAGCCTTTTCTTTCAAGCCAATTTGATTCGGTTTTTGTGTATCTCCAAATTACATCAGCTTTTTCATCGGATTGGAAATCCCATGGTTTTACAAGAATAACGTCTCCTTCACGAATCCATATACGTTTTTTCATTTTTCCTGGGATTCTGGTCATTCTTATATTTCCATCTGCACAACGGACTTTTAATTTTCCGTGTCCCATAATTTGTTCAACTACTCCAGGTATTTCGCCCTTTTTAGGGGTTCTTACTCTTCTGTACTCTTGTTGTTGATTGTTATTAGGTCTTGACAAATACTCTCCTCCAAAAATATAATACAGTTATCTCCATAAGATTAAATTATTTATATATTTATCAATATACTATATATTAATTTATTGGATTTTATACAAAGTGGTGATTATGGGAACTGAATTTTTAAAAATCAAAGAATGTGATGAAGCTATTGATATTATTCAAAACTTATTTAATGAAAATCTAAAACCACAACGTGAAGAAATTGATGTTACTGAGTCTTATGGAAGAATTTTATTTGATGACGTTTATTCCAGAATGGATTTCCCGCCTTTTGACAAGGCATTAAAAGACGGCTTTGCAATACTTGCGGAAGACAGTTTCGGTGCTTCTGAAGAGTCTCCAAATACTCTGGAGGTCATTGACTTTTTGGAAGCGGGTTCAACAACTGATAAAAAAGTCGAAAAGGGCAAATGTATTGAAATCAGTACTGGTGCGGCAATGCCAGAAGGTGCTGAAGCGGTTGTGATGGTTGAATATGCTGAAAAAGAGGATGGAAAAGTCAATCTGCTTACCACTGCCACACCTTCACAGGATGTTGCCAAAAAAGGATCAGATATTGAAGAGGGAAAGCTGATTTTAAAGAAAGGGGACTTTTTGAATCCTGGAAAAATTGGTGTTTTGCTTTCTCAGGGTTTTGAAACCATCGAAGTTTATAAAAAACCGACAGTTGGTATACTTTCATCAGGAAATGAAATCACTCTTCAAGGTGAAGACTTGCCATTTGGAAAAATCTATGATGTAAATGGTGGAATGATTAAAAACGATGCAATTTCCTGTGGTGCGGATGCAAAATTCTTAGGGGTTATGAGAGACAACTATGACGAAGTGAAGGAAAAAATTACAGACTCTCTAAAAGAAGTTGATGTCCTTCTTTGCTCAGGAGGAACATCTGCAGGTCTTGGGGATGTTCTTAAACATGTTTTGGATGAATTGGGTGAAGTTTATATTCATGGAATCTCAGTCCAGCCGGGCAAACCTACGATTGTTGGGGTCATTGACGGCAAGATTGTCATAGGACTTCCGGGAAACCCAGTGTCTGCATTGATGATATTCAACGCGTTTGTGGCAGAACCTTTAACAAAATTGGCAGGAATCGATAAGGACTTTGAACTTGAAACTGTTAAAGGTAAAATAACAAAAAGAATCCACTCTCAGGTTGGAAGGATGCAATATCAGCTTGTTAAAGTCGATGGTGAAAATGTCCAACCGATATTTAAGGATTCAGGAGCGATTTTCTCACTTTCAACTGCAGACGGTTATGTTAAAATTCCAAAATTGATCGAGTTGGTCGATGAAGGTGAAGAAGTAGAAGTTTATTTATTTAATTAAGGAAATAATTTTAAGTAAGGTGTAATTATGGATTATGAAGTTAAAGTAATTCCGGAACAAAAATTAGGAGTTATTAACTGTAAAACCCCTATTGAGGATTTGGAAATATTTCTGTCTATCCTGATGGGTTGGGTTGATGCTGAAGAGATTGAAACTGAAGGCGAACCGTTCATTGTTTATTTCTCACCAAGGCATGAGGTTAATGATGGTGATGTTGTATATGACGTAAGTATTGCCATTAAAGATGATGCTGAAGAAACCGACAGGATTCGTGTTGTTGACATGATAGAAAACAAGGTTTTGGCCGGAAAGCATTTTGGGTCAACCGACAACATTTTGGACACTTATGCAGAGTTGGTTGATGTCGCTCAAAAGAATAATTACCATATCATAGGATCTCCTAAGGAAGTTTTAATTAAAGGCATTCACAACTGTGATGATGAAAATGAATTCATAACTGAAATTCAATTGCCTATCATTGAAATGTAGGTGTTAACATGTCTAAAAAGGAAAAAATTGATTTTGATAAAGAACTTGAAAAAATTGCCCGTAAATCTAATCTGAACATTAGAAAATCAGAATATGCTTTTGAAAATCAATTGAAAAAATTGGATAAGGATATTGATAATCTCACAAATAAAAAAATAAAAGAGTTTGATAAAAATAAGGAATTGACTCTTGAGTACTTGTCCACTGAATATAAACAGGATTCAATTGACAGATATAGGGAAAAATTAAATAAGATTTAATTTTCCTTTTCTTTTTTTTTAAATCATTGGCCGACAACTCTTAAATCGTGCACTAACAATTTAGGAATGATGAATGAGCCATATTGTTTAATCTCTGAGTTTAAACCTTCTACCTTTTTCATGATTTCAAAGATATTTCCGGAAATCATGGCTTTTTCAACAGGGTCGGTTAACTCACCATTTTCTATTTTAAATGCGTTGCTTGCTTCAACTGAGAAATCTCCTGAAATAGGATTTGCAGTATGGGCACCTAAAACGCTGGTTGTCAGAACACCTTTGTCAATCTCGGATAAGTCTTTCATTTCACTGAATTTAAACTCCAGATTGCTTGGACTGATCATAGGGGTTGAAAAGTATGACCCTCTAAATCCGTTGGATGTTGTCTCAACGTTTTCCTTATTTGCAGTGTAGATGTCGTAAATGAATGAGTTTAAAACACCTTCTTTAATCAAATCGGTTTTTTGAGAAACGCTTCCTTCTCCGTCACATTTTGTAGAATACATTCCCTTTTCCAAAAGAGGATTGTCAATGATTGAAAGGGTTGGGTTGGCAATTTCCATGCCTATTTTATCCTTTAAAATGGATCTTCCACGTCTTACATTTTCACCGTCAAACGCTCCGATGAATGTTTGTAGAAGTCCTGTTGCAGCATAATAATCTAAAACTACATCATAATCATTTGTTTCAATCGGTTTGGTTTCCAATGAGTTTTTAGCCAAATCACAAACTTCATTCGCCAACTTTTCACCGTCAATGTCAAAGAATCTTGATGACTGTGAATTATATGCTGTTGCAATTTTGCCGTCTTTTTGAATGGTGACTGACAATCCTATTCCAAATCCTGTTCCTTTGTTTTCAATTGAAACGTCATTGGAATTGATGATTAATGACCTGCCTTCACTTGCACTGAAGCCGGAACCGGTCACGTCACATCCGCTATCTGTTGCAGTTGAAATTACTGTTTTTAAAACTTCAACAGATTCATCAAGGTTCAGGTCGTTGAATTTATTGTCATAGACTTTTTTGACATCCATGACTTTTCCAGTTTCTGAAAAAGCATAATTTTCATCGGTTTTATTCAGTTTTGTATTTTCAACTGCCTGATTTGCAGTTTCGACTATCTTTTCTAGGTTTGATGTAAATGCAAACCCAATCTTATTGTCTTTAATGACTCTAATTCCAAGACCCAAATCTATTTCTTCCTTTGCGAAATTCAATTCGTCCTGTTTTGAGTCCAGTTCTATGAGTTTTGTTTCATCAATGTATATTTCGTAAGCATCACAATTGTTTTCAATAGCCTTTTGGGCTTTTTCGGCTAGTTCGTATATCATATTATCACTATAGTGCAAATTTTTCAATGGCTTCTGCCACTCCATCACCATACATTTTTTCACAGGTGTATGTGCTTATCTGCTTTAATTTGTCTTCCGCATTTCCGACAGCTATTTTGTAACCGGCCTCTTTGAGGAAATCCTCATCGTTTTCGCTGTCTCCAATAGCCATTATATTTTCCATATTTATTCCGTTTCTCTCACATAAATATCTGAGTGAAGTTCCCTTATTCACTCTTTTATCGGTTACATGGAGTGCAAAACCGCTGTCATAAATTTCAAGTTCGTCAAGGTATTTAAAATCTTTCAGGGCTTCTTCCAATTCATCCCTTGAAAGAGTTTTATAAAACACAGTTTCAGTCAGCCTGTACATATTGTCATGGGAAGCATGAACGTCAAATTTCTTGCCTAATTTTTCCTTTAGGTGGGCTTCAGCAGATGTCACAAAGTCCCGTTCAACCAATGTTTCAACGGCATTGTTGTTTTCTCCTTCCTTAAAGACAACGCCTCCATTTTCACAAACGATTCCTCCGCTGCATCCGATAAGAACTTCTGCAGCATATGCGTAATTTACGACATTTCCGGTAACGATTATTGTAGGTATTCCTGCATCTTCTGCTTTTCTCAACGCTTCAATTGCAGATATGCAAATTTTTCGAGTATCATCTGTAATTGTTCCGTCTATATCTACTGCTATTGCTTCTATTGTCATGTTATCCTCTTGAATATCTGTGTGCAATGTTGCATGTTCCTTCTTTACTTACCATACATGCTCCTATTGGGTGTAGCGGATTGCATGCTTTTCTGAATAGCTTACAGTCTTCAGGTCTTGCAAGGCCTCTTAAAATTGGTCCGCAGATACATCCTTTAGGTGCTTCATTAACGTCCTTGACTTCAATGTCATATTTTTCACGAGCGTTAAAGTCTGCAAATTCGTCCTTTATTTCTAAAATTGAATTTGGTATTTTAGGAAATCCTCTCCATTCCCTTGAAGTCACATCAAACACCTGTTCTATCATATCTTGTGCAATGACGTTTCCCTCTTCCTTAACCGCTCTTTTGTATTCATTTTCAATTTTCGGTGTTTCATTGTGAATCTGTCTTAAAATCATATAAACTGACATCAATATGTCAAGCGGGTTAAATCCGGCTACTGCCTGAGGTATTCCAAAGTCTGTTGAGAAATATTCGAAAGGTTTGGTTCCGATAATTGTACAGACATGTCCTGGTTGAATCAATGCATTCAAACTGGTTTCTCCAGAGTTAATTAAAAAATCAATTGCTGGAGGAATTAATCTGTGACATGAAAGGACTGAAAAGTTTTCAGGAGGGGTGGAAAGAAGTTCTGCAGCTGTTGTAGGGGCTGTGGTTTCAAAACCTGCTGATATGAATGCAACATCGTTGTCCTCTTTTTCAGCTATTTCAATTGCTCTGTTGATACCATAAACTACTCTAACATCTCCTCCTTCTGCTTTAGCATCTGCAAGGGATCTTTCAGAACCAGGAACTCTCAACATGTCTCCGAAGGTTGTGATTGTAACTCCTCTGTCAATGAGTTCCAATGCTTCATCGATTTCACGTGATGGCACAACACAAACAGGACAACCTGGGCCTGCAATGATTTCTACTTCGTCAGGAAGCAAACTTCGTATTCCATTTTCCATTATTGTATGTTCGTGAGAACCGCATACGTGCATTATCTTAACGGGTGTAGATAATTCATTTATTTTCTCTAATAACTTTTCTGACATATTTCTCATATTCATATAAACACCGAAGATTTAATATTGTATTATAAATATATTTAGTATTGGATTAATTATATTTTATTATATTTTTAAGGGATAAATATGTTTAATAATAATATGATTTTGGTTGTTATTCCGGCGAGAGGGGGTTCAAAAGGGATTCCCCGCAAAAATTTAAGGCTTATGGATAACAAACCTTTGATTTCTTATTCGATTGGGGTGGCCAAGGTGTCCCAGTATGTTGATGATGTTGTTGTAACAACTGATGATTCTCAGATTGCATTGATTGCTGAAAAATTTGGAGCCAGTGTTGTTAGACGTTCAGAAGAATTGTCCAGTGATGATACTTTATTGGACCCGGTTATCCATGATGCTATGATTCAGAAAGAAAAATTGGCTTTGGATGAATACGATATTGTTATTACTCTGCAGCCTACGTCTCCATTAATTAAAACCGCAACTTTGGATAAGGCTATTGAGAAATTTGAAGATTTTGGTATTGACAGTGTCATTTCCGTCGTTGATGACAGGCATTTAAGCTGGGGATATGATGAAAACAATCAAAGATATTTCCCTAATTATATAGAAAGGCTTAATCGTGATGATTTACCCAAATCCTATAGGGAAACAGGTGCTATTTTAGCAACAAGAAGGTCTTTTGTTAAGGAAAATTCACGTTTGGGTTCCAATATAGATATTATTGAAATATCCCGTGAAGAAAGTGTGAATATTGAAACTTACGAAGATTGGTGGCTTGCTGAAAATTATTTAAAAAAGAAAAGAATAGCTATTGTAGTGAATGCAAATGAGGAAATTGGAACCAGTTATATTGACAGGTGTCTGGCAATCGCATCCAAGCTGGTGTTCCATGAAGTACTGTTTTTAATTGATGAACATCATCAGATGGGTGTCGATATTGTGAGCGGATGCAATTATTCTTATAGAGTTTATGAGGATTTAGGAGATTTATTCACTATTTTAAAGGAATTTGGCACTCATATAGTTATAAATGATATTCAGGACACTTCTGAGGAATACATTTCCAGTTTAAAACAGGAAGGTTATTTTGTTGTCAACTTTGAAGATTTGGGAGTGGGCGGTGATTTAGCCGATGTGGTCTTCGATGACTTGTATGAACATGATTTGGCTGAAAGAAATGTTTTCACAAGCCATAAATATTTTATTTTAAAAGATGAATTTTATTATCAGCCTGCAAAAATCATCACGAATGATGTAAAACGGGTTTTAATTACATTTGGTGAACAAGATCCTCATAATTTCACTGAAATGGTAATCCAAGCAATTTTGGCTACAAATTACGAGGGCAGGATAGATGTTGTTGTAGGTAGGGGTTATGGCAATTTGGAAGAGCTTATTTCCAGATATGAGTCCAATCCATTAATTCAGATTTATCAGAATGTTTCTAACATAAGCGAATTCATGTTCAAGTCAGATATTATCTTCACTTCTGCAAGCAAATCAATTTACGAAATTTGTTCAATAGGCATTCCGACAGTATGCCTGTGCAAGGATAGTCGTGAGGAATCTCATGCCTTTGTAACCCGCAACAACGGATTTATCAATATGGGTCTTGGAGAGTTTATAGAAAAACAGGAACTGATAGACATATTCATTAAACTTGTAAACGACTTTGAATTAAGAATGGATATGCATGAAAAGATGAGGTCCATTGATTTGAGATACGGTTTTGAGAATATGGTGTCTGTTGTAGAAGAGGAATACAGAAAATTCGAATTCAATAAAAATAATGATAATCATGTTGGTCTTCAATAAAAAACCTTTTTTAATAGCGGACATTAGTATTAATGTGTTTGAATTTGCAGACAGGGAAAAAATTTCATATATCGATTCTGCGAAATTTCTCATTGATGAAGCGAAGGCATGCGGTATAGATGCAGTGATGTTTCAGTCATATACTGCAGAAAATATTGTTTCACGAGACGCTTCAGCTTTTGAAAATTTGCCTGTTGATTCTCCCAATTTTTATTTTGATTCCATAAAAAAATACGATAAATTTGGTGTTGGAGATTATAAAACTCTTGCTGAGTACTGCAATGATATAGGCATGGTTTTTTTATCAACTCCTCATGATATGGATGCTGTTGATTATTTGGATGAATTTATGGATATCTTTCAGATTTCATCTTCTGATTTGACAAATATTCCGTTTATCAAACATGTGGCAAGTAAAAATAAACCGATATTGCTCTCAACTGGCGGAGCAACATTGCTTGAAATCAAAAATGCCATTAAACTTATAGAGGATGTTTCCACATGTGATATTGTGATAATGCATTCTATTCTATCATTTCCAACTGAATATGATGATGCAAATCTGTTGATGATTAAGGATCTGGTGCAGAATTTCCCTGATTATGAAATCGGATATTCTGACCATACAAGACCTGATGAAAACATGATGGTTTTAACAACTGCCTTCAATTATGGTGCAACTGTTCTTGAAAAACATTTCACTTTTGATAAGGAATTGGGGGGTCTGGATTCAAGTTATGCAATGGATGCTGATGATGTCATTGCTTTTAAGAGAAATGTTCTGTTTTTATCTAAAATCAGTGGTCGCAAAAACAAACAGCCATTGATTTGTGAATCATTAACATTAAGGGAAACCAGAAAATCAGTTGTTGCCAATAAAGACATTGAAAAAGGAAGCATTATCGATGAATCCGACATCACATTTAAAAGACCGGGCACCGGAATTTCCCCATCACAAGTCGGTGATGTAGTTGGAAAAGTGGCGGCAAGGGATATTTCTAAGGATTCATTAATTAGTTTTGAAATGTTAAAAAATTAAAAAAAAGAAATTAAATTTCTGAAGAACAATCTGCAGAGTAGTTGTTAATTAAAACAGCACATTTGTCAATTGTTTCAGAATCTAATTTTATTGTACTTGTCTGGATTTGATTCAATAATTCTTCAATGAATAAGTCCTCATCTGTTAAAGGCATATTTATTACAACAACCTCATTGTTTATGAATCCCACTAAAGGTTCAACAAAGCAATTCTTAATGTTGTTGTCATTGAGGAAGTTAATCAAATCTTCTCCTAAACTTAAAGCTTTTTGTTTGACTTTATTGTCTTGAGAGAATTTAGCCTGTTTGGTAGTATATCTGAATCTGCTCATGTTTCCAGTTGATGTTGGAACTTCTTCAATTTTATCTTCATCCAATTCTGTGGATCCGATTAAATTTAAATTTTCATTTTCAGATTCTAATCTAAGTTTAGGATTGTATTTCTGTGAGATGAGTGCATAAATTCCAGTTGGACCTACTACCAAGTGATTGATACTGGACTTTGAAGTAGGAGTTTTCACATTGTAAAACACATAAAATTCTTCAGGCAAACTTAACAAGTGTTCTCTGATAATTCTTGTTCTTTTTTCAGTTTCTTTTACGTCTCTGGATTTATACAGTCCATAACATATGATAATTACTCCAATAAATAAAGCAACGATTCCAACACCACTATTTATTAGCAATATTTCAATGATACTTAGAATGAAAATAACGGCTCCGACAAGAAGTATGGTGGTATTTGTATCCATATTGGTTATGTCGAAGTCATCTTTACCTAAATATCCCACTCCTGTTTCAGGTTCGGGAACACTAAGTTTTTCAATGAAACTTCCAAATGATCTTTCAGTAGGCTTGTTTTGGACATTATTTGGATAATATTCGTTCATTCCTTTGAAAAATTCATTTTTAAGATAATCTTTCAAAATATTATAATCATTTGTTTTTGGCACGGCGAATTCTCTTCCAAATTTTGATAAAACAGCTTGAGGAATTGTTGTTCTAGCAGTTCTAGAATTTTTTTCTTCTTCTTCCTTAAGTTCTTGCTCTTTTTTTTCATCTTCCGCAATTTCGAGCATGTGTTCTTCGGAGAAGAAGTTTTCTAGTCTGTTAGTAAATGACTTGAAGGAGCGGGAATTATCCTCTGTTAGTTCTTCTACAGATGTTGGTTCTTCGGATTTTGTTTCTCTTTTGAAGTTTTTAACTTCTTCACGTCTTTCTTCAAGATAATTATCCAATTCTTTATTTAAATCATCGTCTAAATATCTTAAAGAACCTCCACAACTATCACATTCATAATCAAGTATACTATCGCTGCTTTTGATTTTAAATTTCAATCCACAGTCTTCACATTGAACAATGTGGGAGTTATCATACTTGAATGAACTGATAAATGAGGAACGGGAGCTATTTTCTTCATCAGAATATTCTTCCAAGTATTCCAAGTCACCTGCACATGAAGAACACTCGAATGTAGTGATGTCATCATCATCATCGAGCTGGTATTTTGCACCACAGTTCTTACAGCATACAACTTTCATATTATCCTCTTTAATTTTAACTTATATTATTACTTTTTTATTTTTTTAATTATATATGTTTCTAATTAATCATAATTTGACTTTGCAAATTAATTTATTTTACTTGTGATTTTCAATAAGAATAGTCATTTTTCATTATTGCCTTTTAATTAATCTCCTTTATCATAATAATATAAGTGCACTTCTCCATTTTTATATAATTCAGTGTATGGGGCTCCAATTGTTTTATTGTCTTTTGAAATGAAGTATGTGACCTTATTCTTCACCATTTCGTCCGTAAAATTAGAGGCTTCCGATGCCTTTTCACAGGATGGGATCTGTTTTTTCAAATTGAATGACATGTCTCCTCCCCTGTCTGCCCAGATTGTCTTGTTCATGTAATCTGGATCGTGTTCGGCCAGCCATGCTCCGACCGCTTTCTCTTCGCTTGCTGCAGTATAGAAATTCGGATGCATTTGATTGTCGAAAGTGTGCGGCGCATTTGAAAGTGAAAAAACGCCCAAACATAATAGGATTATACAAATCAATCCAATCGGCGCAATTATTTTGATTTTTTCAAAGTGCACATTTTCCTTGAATTTTTCGAGAATCAATTCGATTGATAAAATTATGAAATATGCAATGACCGGCAGAATAGGCATGAAGTATCTGTCTACTTTAACATGGTAATATGTAATGAACAGGAAATTAACGACCATCCAGTAAAACATTATGGAATCCAAATTAAAGTCGTCCATATCTGCTTTAATCAGCAGTTTGTAAAGTGCTAACAGTGATATTGAGATGATAATTATTGAGGTAACGATTGACACGTTCAGATATGTTGCCAAAAATGCTATCAGTCCAATGACGAATATTGCCAGTTTCAGTTTTTTATCTTCTTTTTTCAATATTTCCCTGTTTTCCCTGCTGAATAATTTTTTGAGGTATAATACAATTCCTATAATCAAAATCGCAGTTAAGATATATGATACTATTGAAGGATATCCTCCAATCCAACGCATTTCACCGATTATAAATGCTCCAGGTTTCAGGGAGTATGGAACGAAGTTTTGCGCTCCAATATAGATTAGAATGTTTTTGATGTAGTAAACTACGTTATTTGGTGTGACTAGGGCATTATATGTTGAATTTGTAATGTCGCTTCCCTGAGATACGAAAAACAGTCCGATATTCAAATAGGTGTAGATTCCAACAAATGCCGCAAATACCAATGCGCCTGCACCGATTCCTCCGATTATGTCTTTTATATTTGTTTTAATGTAATCTATAGGATTGTCAACCATTAGGAATTGGATTAACATTACAGGAACCATTAATAAAACGGTATATCTTGAGAAAAATCCGAATATGATTAGCGGGAAGGCAACATAAAGGAACTTGGTGTTTTTTCTAAATGACAGTATTGTGAAATATACTGCCCAGATTGACAGGCACATTCCCGGAATATCCAGCATTCCTTTAGTAACCCATACGATAACTAATGGAAAAGTCGCCAGAACCATTGAACCTGTAAAACTCAAAACTTCATCAAATCTTAATCTCATAAGGAAATACATTCCAAGCGCTGCAAATATGTAAAATGAACTGCTCACGGCTATTATTGTAAAATCTGATATGAATCCCATTCTGAAAAATATCGAAGTTATCATAGGAATCAGCGGTGAGAGGCCTCTGGTATTTGCAAGGCCTGTATCGTAGCCTGCATAAAAGAGAGCATTATTCAAATAGAAAAACACGTCTCTTACATAATAAACTCCAGCTTTTCCATCAATATTGAGCAATAACAGTGTAATTGCAATAACGATAATCATCAATGAAGATATTGCAATCAAATCTTTTTTATGTTCTTTAAAGTTCATGTCTATCCCTCTAAAATGATCCAAATATGAATGAAACAAATGCTACCAGCATTCCTATTTTCAGATACTTTGAAGCTTTTCCGGCTGTTTGCCTGTCATGATTTCTAATGATTAATATTGCAGAGTATAAGAATAGGATTACTGCAATTGCAATAACGATTAAATAATAAAATCCGAATATGTGATTATAATATAATAATGGGCATAATGCACAGTCGATTATTATTAGAATGACTGCCAGAATGGCGGTTATTTTTTCACCATATAAAATAGGCAATGTTTTTGCACCTTCGGATTTGTCTCCTTCCATATCCTCAATGTCTTTTACAAGCTCTCGCGCGGTTGTCATTACAAATGCAAAAAATCCCAAATAGATTGATGTTAATATTATTGTGGGATTGTTTAGTGTAAATCCTCCAAACACAAAGCCGAATCCTGTCATAAATCCAACAGTCAGGTTTCCAATCAGGGGTGTTGCTTTTAATTTGCTTGCATACAAATAAAGAACAACATCTGCAATTAAAACTATGGCAAATGGGATCCAATTGTTGGTTAAAAAGCTTATAAGGAATCCACATATGGTTCCAAGTAAAAACAGCAGATATCCGTAGTTTCGCCCTGCCTTAAGGGAAATCCTTCCTGAGGGAATTGGTCTTTCGGGCTTATTGATCAAATCAATATTATAATCAAAATAGTCATTAATTACATTTCCTGCAGCAGTTTCAAAAAATACCGCAAGCATTGCAAGTATTATGGGTATCGTAAAGCTTCTGTCAATTATCGCTACTAAAACTATAGCTATTGCACCCATTAATGCATTTCCGGGTCTCAATATCTCAATATATGGATTCATTTTTTTCTCCTAACAACTAATATTTTTTCTTATATATAATTATTAGTAATTTTATTAATTATAGTTTAGTGATGTCGGGCAAAATTAAGATAATTTTATTAAGTATTATAAGCATAAATTAAATCATTAATGAATTTTATTTATTTAATTAATTAGCTGGTGTTAAATTTGAATAAGATTAAAATAGCTATTGTGGGAATAGGGAACTGTGCAAGTTCACTTATTCAAGGAATACATTATTATGATGGTAAAAACCCTGAAGATGCGATAGGACTTATGCATTGGGAAATTGGAGGATATAAACCTAGTGACATAGATGTTGTTGCAGCTTTTGATGTTGATGAAAGAAAAGTTGGAAAGACAATTGATGAGGCAATTTTTGCAAAGCCTAACTGTACAACTGTCTTCCAGGAAGACATTCCAAAATATGATGTTAAAGTAAGTATGGGTCACGTTTTGGACGGTGTTGCTGAGCACATGTCAAATTATGATGATGAATATACTTTTGTAGTTAGTGACGAAGAGCCTGTGGATGTCGTTTCTGTTTTAAAGGAAAGCGGTGCTGAAATATTGGTAAACTACTTGCCGGTAGGTTCTGAAGAGGCTGCAAGATATTACGCTCAGTGCGCTCTTGATGCTGGAATTGCATATGTAAATTGTATGCCTGTATTTATCGTAAGTGATGACGAATGGGATGCAAAATTCAGAGAAAAAGGAATTCCAATTGTTGGTGATGATATTAAAGCTCAAATCGGAGCTACTATTACTCATAGGACACTAGCTAGTTTATTTATGGATAGAGGAGTAAAATTAGATAGAACTTATCAGATCAATACTGGTGGAAATACAGACTTTTTAAATATGCTTAATCGTGAAAGGCTTGATTCTAAAAAAGAATCCAAAACAGAAGCTGTTCAGTCAGTTTTGGATGAAAGAATGGATGACAGAGACATTCACATTGGGCCAAGTGACTATGTTCCATGGCAAAACGATAACAAGTTATGCTTCCTCAGGATGGAAGGCCGCACATTCGGTGATGTTCCTATGAACATTGAACTCAGATTAAGTGTGGAGGACTCTCCAAATTCCGCAGGTTGTGTTATTGATGCAGTGAGATGCTGTAAAATTGGTTTGGAAAGAGGCATTGGCGGTCAGTTAACCTCCATATCTTCCTACACAATGAAACACCCTCCTGTTCAGTATACTGATGATGAAGCTTATGAAAATGTTGAAAAATTCATTTCCGGTGAACTGGAAAGATAACCTTTCAATTTTTTCATTTTAACTTTTTTTTAAATATTTTTTTTTCAACCTCTTTTTTTCTCGTTAAAGTTTTTTATATTAATAATTTATATAATACAAAAAACATATATTATAGTTGGATATTTTAAGATTATTTATAATTAAAAATTAAAAGAGGTGTAATAGAATGGCAAAAGTGAGATTTACAGAAACAGCACTTCGTGATGCTCACCAATCTTTGCTTGCAACTAGAATGAGAACCAGAGACATGATTCCTATTGCAGAGGAGATGGATAATGTAGGATATTTCTCTGTTGAAGCTTGGGGTGGAGCTACTTTTGATACTTGTATTAGATATTTAAACGAAGACCCATGGGAAAGATTAAGACAGTTAAAATCTGAATTCAACAAAACCCCAATCCAAATGCTTTTGAGGGGACAGAATTTAGTGGGTTACAAACACTATCCCGATGATGTGGTAACTAAATTTGTTGAAAAATCTTATGAAAATGGAGTAGACATTTTCAGAATTTTCGACGCGTTAAATGATGTAAGAAACATGGAAAAAGCAATTAAAGTAGCTAAAGATCAAGGAGCGCATGTACAGGGAACTATTAGTTACACTATAAGTCCAGTGCATACATTGGATGATTTCGTAAATCTTGCAAAAGACCTCGAAGCACTTGATTGTGATTCTGTAGCCATTAAGGATATGGCAGGATTGATAACTCCTACTGCCGCTTATGATTTGGTTTCTGCATTAAAAGAAGAAACTGATTTGCTTGTTGATTTGCACTGTCACTGTACCAGTGGTATGACTCCAATAAGCTATTATGCCGCCTGTCAGGCAGGTGTTGATATTTTGGATACTGCAATTTCACCTCTCGCTTGGGGAACAAGTCAGCCTCCTACTGAAAGTATTGTTGCTGCTCTTCAAGGAACCGAGTTTGACACAGGTCTTGACTTAAACTTATTGACTCACATTAAAAAATACTTTGAAAATATTAAAGATAAATATCATTGTATTTTGGACCCTATTTCTGAAAGTGTTGATACTGATGTATTGTTATACCAAATTCCTGGTGGAATGCTTTCAAACCTTATTTCACAGCTAAAAGAACAAGGTGCCATTGACAGATATAATGATGTTTTAGATGAAATGCCAAGGGTCAGAAAAGACATGGGATATCCTCCTCTTGTAACTCCAACAAGTCAGATTGTAGGTATTCAATCTGTAATGAATGTATTGGGTGGGGAAAGATATAAAACCGTATCAAATGAAGTAAAAGAATACATGAAAGGAATGTACGGTAAATCACCTGCTCCAGTGGATCCTGAAATATCCAAAGAAATCATTGGGGATGAAGAGGTAATCACATGCAGGCCTGCAGATTTGATTGAACCTGAATTTGACAAATTCAAGAGTGAAGGAGAAGAAAAAGGTTTCGTCAAATCTGATGAAGATGCTTTAACTTATGCATTATATCCTCAAATTGCTCCAAGATTCCTTAAAGGAGAAACTGAAGAGGAAAAAATGTGCACCCATGGTGATGATGATGACATTAATGTCGAAGAGTCCATCCCAACAGAATACACAGTTGATGTTGATGGAGACATTTTCGAAGTAACAATATTGCCTACCGGAGTGGTTGAAGGCGATGACGGCGAAGAAGTCGAATATGACCCTGACACAGTATTTTCCGCAATGCAAGGTATGGTAATCAAACTATCCGTGGAAGTTGGAGATACTGTTGAGATAGGCGATCCGATTTGTGTCATGGAAGCTATGAAAATGGAAAACAACATTGAAGCTGAAAAAGCAGGTGTTGTCACAGAAATTCTCGTGGAGCCTGGTGACGCAGTTGCTGTCGGTGAAGGATTGATGGTTATCAAACCGGAATAATCCTTTTTATTTCTTTTTTTTTAAACTATTTTTTTAAGTGATATTATGAAAGATATTTTTGATGAATGCCAGTTCGCCAATTTTAAACTCAAAAGCAGAATTGTCAGAACAGGTACCTGGGAAACAGAAACTGAAGAAGGCGGATTTTTAACTTCCGACATTTTTGACAGATATGAGAAAATTGCATCAAGCGGCACAGGTTTGATAGTCTCTGAAATATTTGCGCTTGACCACAAAGACAGATTTTTCCCATATTCAACAAACATGAACTATAAGGGGTTCATGAAAGATTATCAGACAGTTACAGGCATTGTTCATGAATATGAAGTTCCAATTTTGGGTCAGCTGGCGTTTTTCTATTATGATGATGGTGAAAACCAGAAGGTAGAGGCTAATGACATCTCCCCTGAAGGTATCAGAAAACTCCAGGCTGAGGTTATCATGGCCGCTAAAAAATTCTCATTCGCAGGTTTTGACGGAATCCAGATTAACATGGGGAATAATTTTTACCTTGCCCGTTTTATGAACCCTTATTTCAATCAGAGGGATGATAAATATGGTGGAAATACAGAAAACCGTGTAAGGATTTCATCAGAAATCATTAAAGTCATAAAAAAGACAATGGATATGCATGTAAGCTGTAGAATCAATCCGTGGGATGTAAGAAAAGGTGGTATGACTGCAGATGAAAGTATTGCCATTGCCCGTGAGCTTGAAAAGGCAGGTGCGGACAGCATTCAACTCACAGCACGTACAATATCTCAAATCTATGACAAGGGTGTAAAGCATCCATTTTTAATATATGTAGATGATTTGATTGATGCGGTTGACATTCCTGTGGTTTTAGGAGGATCATTGCGTGAAATGGCTAAAATCAATGATGTGTTGAACAATTCCAATGTTGAGTTTGTTTCAATGTCCAAACCGTTTGTGGCTCAGGCTGACTTTTTGGCCGACTGGAAAGCCAATGGTGAAGGTGTGGCAATATGTCAAAGCTGCAACAACTGTTATTCCAAAAAGACCAGTACTTGCTTTAAGTATTGATCCATTAATTTTATTTTTTCATATTTTTCGCAACTCTTATAATGCTAGTTGAATATAATATCTATCTGTTGAATTAAAGTCTGGTGAGAATATATGAATTTCAAGAAAACTTTCCTGGCCATATGCTTGATTATCTGTCTGTTTGTTGTGGCAGGCATATGTGTAAGTGCTGTAAATCAAACGGATTTTGATTCAAATTTTAATAAATCTGATTCTAAATGTGCTTCTTTCGTTATTCAGGAAGAAAATGGGACTGTTTTTGCTTTTAGACAGGATGCTCCAGCTGATGAAGATGGGGTGGTTATTCATAATGATACATTGGGCGATTTGGAAGTTATTGTGCAGGAGACTACTGACCCGGACTCTCATTTCATTCATTCGATTATCACTGAGGATGGATGGATTTTTAGCCATGGAGGGGATTCATCAAATGTTAGTGATGTTCTGACTCTAGAACGTATTGCCGGTGAAATGATTGTCTCCAAGAATATTTCATCAAATTCCCTAAGTCAGATTCAAAAAATCTTCCAAAAATATAATTATAGTCATTTTCTAATCAAGGCTCCTGATGGAATGTATGGTGTTGCGTATAGTGAAAATTACACATTGGGAACTTTAAATCAGGGAGAATTTTTAGTTGTTCCAAATGAAAATGTCGGTTTTCGTAGTGGGAATTACAGCAATTATTCAGATGATCCTGTTGATGCAATTATTGATATTTGTTCTTATGAAGATTCCGGTTGGAATAGGCGTAATATTTATACTTATGATTATAATGTGCATTATCCCTCTGATGAGCAAAAATGCGGGGTTGATGTTTATGTGACTAATGATAATGGTTACAACGTCGGTTTAAACACCTCAGAAATTGTAACCTACTGCTATTTTAACGATGAGTTCTATCCTGCATCGGAGATTCCTCAAAATCCAGACAAATTACATATCGGAAATTACACTTTTGAAAATCAATTCTCAAATCATATCTTAGAAGTTTTTAGGAACCTGAATAATGCATTGGTCAACAGCAATTCAACACATGATATGAACTGAACTGTAACTTTGTATTTTTTAATGTTTTTTACGCCTTTTCTTTGGAGCAGGAAGCTCTTCATACATAGCTTCAAACAAATCTTTTAAAAACTCTTTGTCTTCCACATTGTCAACAAGCACCATTTCTTTTGCACCTTCATAAGGCAACTCCATATCTGCATCCGGCATCATTTCCATAGCTGATTTCACTGGTTTTACAAGAAAGCGGTCATCATAAATGCCACCCACAATCTTTCCACGATAGTAGATTATGTACTCTCCCATCATGGCGCGGTGGGTTATGTCATCGAGATTTGATAACTGCTCTAAGATGTATTCCAGATATTCCTTACTTGATGTCATCGAATCACTTCCTAATCACTCATAGGTTATAATACCTTAATAATATTTCCTTTAATTTGTTGTTGTCAGGTTTTTAAAATGAGGAATATTTTCCTCACTTTGACATTGGTTATACACAAACTTAAATATATTGTTAATAACATATTATTAACTATGGCAAAAGATGATAGGAGTAGTATTAATCCCTTCACAGGAAAGTCTCATTTTGATATTGTAAATGATGACAAATTCCTTGAAGAGTCATACAACGAGTATTATAATTTGGTCAGCAGAGCACAACTTTTAGACAATACTCCTAATGGTCAAATCGTTAGAAATGTCGCTATTAAACTGATTCAGGCAGTTGAGAGGTATCTGGCTGAAATTGGCCGAAGCGATTATACTGCGGATTATTATGATTGGGATTTTCATTTGGTTGCTGATGATACTGTTAATGCTTTTTGTATGCCTGGTGGTAAGATTGTGATGTTTTCAGGTATTCTTTCTGTTGCAAACACTGAAGAGAAAGTGGCATTTATTTTAGGCCATGAAATGGCTCATGCACTTCTTGACCATACAAGAACCCGCATGAGTGCTCAAAATGCTCAAAATGCAATTACTTCCGCTGCATGGATTGGAAGTTTTGCACTTGACCTTTTTGGAATGGGTGAAATCGGTGGGCTTGCAAGAGCAGCCACAAATGCGGCAAGCATAGGCTCCCAGTATTTTTTATTGAATCCATGGGGAAGGGACCAGGAACTTGAAGCGGATAAACTGGGCATGATGATAATTCATTGGGCAGGTTATGATATTTCTTCAATTCCTGAGTTTTGGCAGTCCATGGCCGGCGGAAATCCGAATAACCATGATTTTTTCTCAACTCATCCTGCAGATTCAAAAAGAATAGCTGTCATGAACGAGCTGATTCATGAAATAGAAAATCAGAAGGATTTCCATTCATCACCTGTTTTAAGCGATGTTCCAAAACCAAAGGAAGAATTTGAGACTTCTCATTTGAATGGGATGAACAGTAAACATTGTCAAAATTGCGGCGCTCAGATGGAGAGTGACGCCAAGTTCTGTACCAGTTGCGGTGCCAAATTTGATGTGGAACTCAAATGTCCAAAATGTGGTGCTTCAATTGCTGAAGGAGATAAATTCTGTACAAATTGCGGATATGAACTTTAATGGAGGATAATATGGCTAATAAAGATAATAAAACTGAAGAAGATGAAGTCATGGAATATGATGACCTTGTTAAATTTATCAACAAATCATCTTATAGGGTGAATGTTTTAAAGGACTTGTCTGACGGGGACGTTAAGATGCCAAGAGATATTGCTGTTGACTGCAATATTCTGCCGAATCACATTTCAAATGTTTTAACCCAACTTAGGGAACTGGACCTTTTGGAATGCATTAATCCAGAATACCGGAAAGGCCGCCTTTATCGTCTCACCGATGACGGCAAGAATATTATCAAAGACTTGAAATAAATTTTCATCTTTTTCATTTTCCGAAACCTTTATATAACATCAATGTTAATATAATGTGTGTAAGTTAATAACATTTTATTAACAAAGCCACTTTTAAACTATAAAAAATTTCGGGAAGTGAAAACCATGACTGATATACCACCATCTAATGAAAATTTGGATTTGATATTTTTAATTGATAGAAGCGGATCAATGTATGGCTCTGAAGATGACACCATCGGAGGATTCAATTCATTCATTGAAAAGGAAAAAGCAAAAGAAGAAAATACCACAGTAACAACAATCCTTTTTGACCATGAATATGAAATGCTCTACAAAAGAAAACCTATTGATGATGTGGATAAACTTACAAGGGAAACATATTACGTTAGGGGATCAACCGCTCTTCTTGATGCAATCGGAAAAACAATAACAACTCTTGACAGGGAAATTAACAACAAGGCATTGTTTGTTATAATGACTGACGGCATGGAAAATTCCTCAGTTGAATTTTCAAAACCTCAAATCAGGAACATGATTGAAAATCACAAATGGGAATTCATATTCATCGGTGCGGATATCGATTCATATTCCGAAGCAAGCCGCATTGGTATCAGACAAACACATACTGCAAATTATAAAAAATCAAGAAGGGGCCTTGAAGACGCATATACCTCTGTTGAGAGGGCTTCATATTGCCTAAGAAATGACGTGTCCTTGGATGATGCAAACTGGAAGGAAGACTTGGAAAAATATGATTAACTTTCATATTCAGTCAAATCATCTACTCCAAGTTGTTTGAAGGCTCTTTTACGCCTCATACAACTTTCACAAACACCACAATGTTTGTTTCCACCTTTATAACAAGAATAACTTAATTCCATTGGAGCACCAACTTCAATTCCTAATTTCACTATTTCTTCTTTGGTCAAAT
Source organism: uncultured Methanobrevibacter sp. (assembly GCF_902771435.1). GTDB lineage: Archaea > Methanobacteriota > Methanobacteria > Methanobacteriales > Methanobacteriaceae > Methanocatella. The sequence goes on from NZ_CACXXB010000015.1 coordinate 24,516, forward strand.
CAATAGCGGGTGCTTCAATTTTAATATTATCTGGAGATCCGACATCAATCAGCTCATTAAACTTATTTAAAAACTCTTTTGAATTGTCGGGAAATGTTGCGGCCTCTTCCTTGTCCCATCCGACAATTATTGCCTCAGCACCAATGCTTTCAGCATATGATACTGCAATTGAGGTAAATACCATATTTCTTGCAGGAACCCAAACGCTACTTGCGGTTTCGCCGGATTTTTCCAAATCATCAAGATCCTCAACATTAACGTCAGGGATTTCCTCATCGGTATTCAGGCTTGAAGTACTGATTTTTGCAAGCCATGGCAGGTCAATCACTTCATGTGTCCAGTTCATTTTTGCACATATCTCTTTTGCAGCTTCTAATTCTCTTTTGAATGCCTTTTGACCATAATTGAATGTTATTGCATGGATTTGCCAGTCTTCGGCAAATGCACTTGTTGCAACGCAGCAGTCAAGACCTCCTGAGAAAACTGAAATTGCCTTTTTCATATTATCATCTCTTTGACTTTCCTTAAAGGCAATCCGCTGTCTTCAGCTATTCTTTTCAGGTCATCATATTCAGGTCTTTCGGAGATTATTTCGCCGTTAATGTAGGCTATTTTAAATGTAACCTCATAATCATTGCCGTTAATGTTAAATGTTTTTTTGACAAATTCCCGTTTTGCTATTCCTCTGTGCAGGTTTGGCGTAATTCTAATGCCCAATGTGCCGACTTCCTTGAATATCACATCAATCAGATGTTCCCTATTTTTACGGGCGGAAATTACCTTTAAAAGACTTCCCTGGCGGTTTTTCTTCATTATTATTGGGGTAATCGATACGTCGCTTGCTCCTTCATCCATGATCCTGTCAAACAGATATCCGATTTCCTCTCCGGTTAAATGGTCGATGTTTGTTTCTATAACATCAATTTCATCACTTTCGGCCATGTCGGAACTTTTTATTATTCTTAAGACGTTCGGATGATCAAAATCTTTTCTTCCGGCTCCATATGCAACCTTTTCAGGTTTGATGAGTGGGATGAACTCTTTTATCTCGTTGCAGATTTCAGCATAAATTGCACTTCCTGTCGGTGTTGCAAGTTCTGATGCAACAGGACCTCCGACCATTTTCGCATCCTTCAGGATTTCCACAACTGCCGGTGCAGGAACCGGTATTGTTCCGTGGGCAGTATTCACTCTTCCCCCTCCAACGGCTATAGGCAATCCTATGATTTTCTGTTTGTCAAGATTGAGTGAGTAGTATGCATATATTGACCCTATCACATCAGCTACCGCATCACTTGCTCCGACTTCATGAAAATGAATCTCATCCAAGCTTCTGCCATGAACCTTCGCTTCTGCTTCTCCAATTCTTTCAAATACTTTCAGTGAAGTTTCCTTAACCTTTTCATCCAAATCCAGGTTTTCAATTTTCCCGATAAATTCAGGATATTGAATTGCCGGTTTGTTTTCAATCATTTCCACATGACAAAAAGTCGAATCGATACCGTGCTTAATCACTTTTTCGAATGTAACTTCGACTTTTCCAAATTCTTTCGCTGATTTTTCCATTATTTCTTTTAACTTGTCAGGATTGGCGCCCAAATCAACTAATGCGCCAATTATCATATTTCCAGCTATTCCACTGGATTGAGGGTCAATAATAATTGTCATAATATAATTCCATTTAACATTTGTTAATATAAATTTAAATTAAATGATTAATATACTATATGTATTAATCGTCTAGGGTCATAATATGGAAAGTAAGATAAGTGTCATCAAAAAAGATTATGGAATTTGCATTAACAATCCGGATTATTTTTTAGCTTTCAGTGACTTTACGGTAAGTGACGGCATTGACATTGTTGAAAATGTCAATATCCTAAATGCAAAGGATGAATTTGTATCCACTGCCAAAAGGGCTGAAACCTTCAATCAGCTTCAGGGTTCCTATATTGCACAGGCATCTGATTCTTTGGATTATTTTGTAAATGCCTACGGTGATTTAACCATTTTTACTTTTCTATCAAATGATGTTGTAATTGAAGATTTCACAGACAAACTGAAAGTTGCCAACTCCCCAAAAGGATTTAGGGATGCAAGAATTAACATAAATCATATAATTTTCATTGACAAGACAATATCTCCAAGGGATTTGCTTAAGATATTCAAAATCGCCACAGATGCCCGAGCAAAAGTCCTGGCCAACATGGCAATACCTTTACATATCCAAAATATCTTAAACAAAAATGACTTTTTAGCAATTCTGGCAAATGTCAATGGTGACGGGAAAGTTTTAGACATCAACAACGCTTTATATGATAGAATTAACCTTGACGATTTAAAAACAAGAATCCAAGACGCAATTGAGATAAGCATTGAGGATGCATTCGAAAAGATGGATTTGACCTTCGGAATCCTGGATTATTTCGTATCGGAAGGAATACTCATCGGGGATTTGGTAGAGGCCGGACTTGAACTGGCTGAGGGCGTTGAAATAACCGATGATTTGAAAGCCAAACTTGAAGCGCAGATTCTTAAATCATTGACAGATGTCAATGTCATTGCACTTTTGGTGGCTGCAATGAGAACAGAACAGGATTTGACCGGAAAGCACATAAGGGAAGTTGACGTAGCAGAAGACCCTGATTATTTCCACACAGATGAGGTGTTGGGCTTTGCCATCGCAAATCAGATTGCAGGAACCAAAGGGGCATTTAACTTTAAAAGATACAAGCATGAAAAACCGGGAATCATTTACGGATTGCCTCCAATGCTTGATGATATTTTCGCAGGTTTGATTGCCGGCTGCATGTCAAAAATATTTGAGGAATAAACATGGAAAATGATGATTACTTTGAAGATGAGGAATTCTCACCAATCAGGTCACTTTTAGGGCTTTTGACATTCTCAACAATACTTCCAATCAATGTGTTTACGTCAATTGAGTATATGACCAAGCTCACATGGTGCTGGCCGTTTTTACATATTTTCATTGGAATTTTGGCAGCGGTCTGCGGGTATGTTTCAATTGAATTTTTACATTTGAATTCATTTTTCACAGCAGCTATCGTTTATGCGTTTTTAATGATTATTACCGGTTACAACCATCTTGACGGAGTAATGGACATGGCGGACGGGGTTATGGTCCATGGGCCTCCGGAAAAGAAAATAAGAATCATGAAAGACCCGTCAGTCGGAGCGGGAGGGGTTGCAACATTATTTTTGGTGGCTAGCCTGACAATTGCAGGCCTGTACAGCATTCTTGATTACAACTTTATTTTAGGCATCATAATTTGTGAAATGACAGCAAAAACATCCCTGCTTACAACTGCACTGCTGTCCAAGCCATTGACTCCGGGAATTGGCAGTTATTTCATGAAGGAAACAAATGTGTCAAATTATCTTGTATCTATATTGATAATTGCAGTAATTGCATTGCTTTTGGGCAATTTTGTCGGTTTGATGGGTGTCATGGGAGCCATCGTCAGCGGTTTGTTGATTGCAGTAATTGCAAGGCGTAATTTTGTTTTGGCCAATGGTGATGTATTGGGAATGAGTAATGAGGTTGGCAGGTTATTCTCTTTATTGTTCATGTCAGTTGCATTATTTTACTTATAACTAATTTTTACAACTTAAAATCAATATTGAAGTTTAACTTGCGATTATTTTATATATCAGATTAATTATACTTAGTATTGGTGAGATTGGCCATGCGCCCCTTTTCAATACATGTTTTTTACCACATAATTTTCTTGAAATTTAATTTTATTACCTCCCTAAAAATTTTTTAATGTGGCCGTCTCACCCCCTTTTTAGTAATTTTTAAATATTTTTAGAATTTAATCTTATAATTGATAGTATGAATGTTAATGTTTTAAGATTGGATCACAGATTGAAAAGGGATACTCGTATTACAACTCATGTATGTTTAACCGCCCGCGCATTTGGAGCCAGTAAAATATATCTTGCAGGAGAACGTGACAATAGGCTTATGGAGAATGTTAGGGATACTGCTTCCAGATTTGGAGGAAATTTTGAAATAGAGTACACTGAAAGTGCAATGGGTGTCATCAACAGATGGAAAGCTGACGGTGGAAAGGTGGTTCACCTGACAATGTACGGTTCACAGGCTCATGAAATTGCACCTGAAGTAAGGGAAGACGGTTCTGACATTTTAATCGTTGTCGGCGGTGCAAAAGTTCCCGGAAAAGTCTATAAGGCTGCGGACTGGAATGTTTCAGTGACAACACAACCTCACTCTGAAGTATCATCACTGGCTGTATTTCAGCACTTGCTGATGGACGGTAAGGAATTTGAGTTGGAATTTGAAAATCCGGTTCTTGAAGTCATTCCGACAGCCCACGGTAAAACAGTTAATGTTCATAATGAAAACCGTTAGGAGATAAAATCATCCAATCTCTTAATGGCCTTTAATTTTTCTTCTTTTTTTATGCGTGCCTGGTCAAGGGCATCTCTTATGGTTTCGATTGAATTGTCATAGACTTCACGGTCAACAGGATATGGAAATCCGTCCTTTCCTCCGTGTGTAAAGCTGTATTTTACAGGATCCTTCCAGCTTGCAGGCTCGCCGTAGACAAGATCTGATATTAACGCCAATGCCCTTATCTTTTTAGGCCCTATTCCCTGAAGCAATATCAGTTCCTCATAGTTTTCGGGCTGAATCTCCCATGCCTTGGTCAGGATTTCAAATTCCTTGTCTGAAATGTCCATGTCCAAAACGGGATGATGGGCAGGCATGGTGAAGTCTTCCAGAAGAAGCTGATTGTCTTTTCTTTTGAAATATTGTCTTAAATGGTTTGGATTGTCATTGATTAAATCAACACTTATTTTTTGAGCTTCCTTGCTGTCTTCGGAAGGCATGTTCAGTGTCTGGGGTGTCATCTGGTCACATGAAATTCCGCTGTGGGGGTCATTGAGCAAATCATCAACTTCGCTGCCGAGCCAGTGGTATCTTCTTGCATATTTGTTTTCTGTGTTCAGGCCCTGCTGGACAACTGCCCAGTCTCCCTTTTCAGTAACGAAAAAATTGTGCTGGTATAATGTGTATCCGTCCTGAATGCAGGAATTATCGATTTTAGCAGACAGTTTGCTTGTTTCGACAAGCTTTTCGGTTGTTTTTGTCTTCAGGTTAAACACTTCTCCTGCATGTTCAATTCCCTGTGGTGTTTTACGGGATTTGGCACCTTTTCCCCCGGTTAAATAAATTCCATGCTCTTCAGGGTCCAGTGAAGCCTTGAGAGCACCCAATGTTGTTGTTGTGGTTCCTGATGAATGCCAGTCAAAACCCAAAACACAGGAAAATGCCTGAAACCAGTATGGATTTGAGATGCGATTTAAAAATTCGTTTATGCTGTACTCTTCAATGATGACGCTGGCCAGAGCTCCGGATAAGTCGACCATTCTTGTAAACAGCCAGCTAGGCGGATGACCTCCATGTAGTGGTAGATTGACTGCACCCCTTCTTTGCATGAGTTATTATATATTTTTTATAAATAATAGTGTTTTGCCGAGAGCATTTGCAAAGTATTTTTTTCAGGATATTCTTATCCAAAATTTGAATATAGTTGAATTCATCGTTTGCAATTTCATTTAACCTATAGTTTCTCTCATTTCTTCGTTTATATGAGTGGATTTTTACATTAACGGCAGTCATCTAAATTTTAAAGTTAAATTTTTAATGGGGATATATATCTAAGCAATCAGACAGGTGTGATTTTAGAAATTCCGGCTGTTAATGTAAAAAAAAATATTATGGGAAATGTGGCAAAAAGTTTATATTGACTCTTTAAAATAATATTATCAGTAAGGAGGCAACGAGATTTGGTTAAAAAAATATTACTTTCAATATTTGTTATTTTCATTGTCATGTTTTCAATCGGTGCGATTCATGCAGATGATGTCAATGCAGTGGATTTGGATGCTGTAGGTTCCGTTGATGATGCACCAGTCAATCTTGAAGACAGCATTATATTGAATGACATTAACGATGATTCATCGGCAGAAAATGTCAAAAATCAGACTCAAATACTCCCTCAAAAGACAGACATATATTATAAGGGACCATATGAAGTTGTCTTAAGCGAGTTAAGTTCAAACGCCACAATACCTGACAAAAACGTTAATGTTGTCATAAACAATGTAAAGTACGCCAATACGACTAATGATAAAGGCATTGCACTCATCAACTTGAATTTAAACCCTGGAACATACACTGCCACTGCAGCTTTCGAGGGTGATGACGCATATGCCTCATCCAATGTGACTTCACAAATCACAGTACTGCCTTCAATCAAGGCTTCAAACATTACCAAATATTACAAAGGCAGCCAAAAATATACTGCAACATTCTTTGACGCTCAAGGTAATGTTTTAAAAAGCAAAGAGGTTACAATAGCTGTAAACGGAAAATCATACACTAAAAAAACCGACAGCAAAGGAATTGCCAGTTTGTCATTAGGATTCAAGCCGGGCAATTATCAAATCACTGCAAGAAATCCCGTCACAGGATATACTTTGACAACAGGTTTAAAGGTTTTATCAACAGTTTCTGCATCTGACCTTAAGAAAGTAAAGGGGGACAGCAGAAAATTCACCGCCAAGTTTTTAAAAAGCAATGGAAAGGCGATGACCTATCAGAAAGTCAAAATCAAAATCAACTCCAAGACATATAAATATAAAACAAATTCAAAAGGCAAAGTGAAGCTATCTTTCAACAGCTTTAAAAAAGGCACATACAAGGTGATCTGTTATAACAAAGATGGTTTGTCAAAAACCAATACTGTTAAGGTCTATAATAAGGCAAACACAAAATTAACCGTTAATGTTGCTAATGAGTATACTATACTTCCAAATGGCAACAAGAATGTAAAAATCAAGTTTTCAACAAGTCTTGGTGGGGATTCAAATGCAGGAAAGGCCATCAAAATCAAAATCAATGACCAGACATATTACAGAAACACTGATAAAAATGGATTATTTGACTTTAACCTGCCAGTTACTGAAGGCATTTTCACAATTGAATACAGTCATGCAGGGGATAAGTTTTTCAGGCCCTCTGTGGTGACAACTCATGTCACTGTGCTTAAAACCAATGACACCCAGCTTGCGGTCAAGGGTTTGAAGTCTTTCGGCTATGGTGCAGGCAGTTTATTCAAGGTTATTTTCAAGGCAGGCAATGTTCCTTTAGCTAAAAAGACAGTTACTTTTGCCATTGGTAGTGAAACTTACCTTTCAACAACAGACAACAGTGGAATTGCATCAATTCCTATTAATTTAAATGTTGGCAATTATACTGTTAATTATGCCGCATCTGCAGACTCCATGGTGAAGGCAGCTTCAGGATCATGCGATATTGATGTTTTTGTGAGAAGCCCATCCAAACTTACCTGGAAATGCGGTAATGTGTATAATGATGATTTACAATCTTTTGCTGTTTTATTGGTAAATTCCAATGGAACACCTATTTCCGGCGGAAAAGTGCAATTGACAATAGATGGCAGAACCTACACTGCCAAATCTGCATCAAACGGATATGCAGTCCTGAAAACATCCGTGCCTTTGGGTAAATATAAAATTTCAGTCAAATATATCGGAGGCAATGATTATCTTCCGGTTTCCATATCCAAAAATATCAATGTCAAAACTTCCAAATTCGGTGCAGGACTCAACGTGAAAGATGAGGGATATTATTCAAGCGCTTACCTTCGCTCATCAAGTCACTGCCAGGTTAACAACCCTAAAATTAAATCATTGGTAAAATCATTGACCAGTGGTCTGACAGATGATATTGACAAGGTAAAGGCAATATTCAACTATGTAAGGGACAATATCGTATATGATTATTATTATGACACCAAACATGGTGCAGTAGGCACATTGAATGCTAAAAGCGGTAATTGCGTTGACCAGGCACATCTGTTGATTTCAATGTATCGAACAGCCGGCTTTAAGGCAAGATATGTTCATGGAAACTGCTTCTTCGGCGTGCACTGGTACGGTCACGTATGGACTCAGGTTTTGGTTGGAAATACATGGATTGTCGGGGATCCGATAGACTATGTAAATTCATTGGGTAAAATAAAAAATTGGAATCCGAATACCTACAAATTGCACAGCAGGTATGTAAGTCTCCCATTCTAATTTTATTTTTTTAAACTACATCTATTTTTTACATTAACATTGCCGGTAAACAAAACTTTAATAAATGATGGTTACTATATTTATTAATGTTATATTTATTAACAAATTATTTAATCAAAATTATAAAGGAGCTAATATTATGGCTATAGATAACGGAGATTTTGTTAGAGTAAACTTTACTGGTAAAGTAAAAGAAACTGATGAAGTATTTGATACTACTTATGATGAAATTGCACAAGAAGCAGGAATTTTCGATGAAAACAAAACCTACAAAGCAATTCCTATTGTTGTTGGTGGAAACCACTTATTGCCTGCAATCGAAGAAGCAATTATTGGTTTAGAAGAAGGGGACACCAAACATGTTGAAGTCGATTCAGCAAATGCGTTTGGACAAAGAGACCCTAAATTGGTTCAATTAGTGCCTATGAAAGAATTCAAAAAACAAGGTATGACTCCTTTCCCAGGTATGAGAATCCAATCCGAAGGTACTGCAGGTAAAGTCTTAACTGTAAACGGTGGAAGAGTAAAAGTTGACTTCAACCACGAATTAGCAGGTAAAGACTTAATCTACGATGTTGAAGTAACTGAAATCATCGCTGATGAAGAAGAAAAAATCAAAAGTATGATTGAATTACACTACTCCAATCCTAATGTCGACATCGATAAAACTGAAATCGACATTGTTGACGGTGTTGCAAACATCAAATTGGATGAAATGGCTAAATTCGATCAAAAATCCTATATGGACATTACCTTTGCAAGATTCAGAATAGCTAAAGACATCTGGGACAACATCGAAGGCATTAACAAAGTCAACTTTGTAGATGAATTCGAGAAAAAAGAAGAATCTGAAGAAGACGCTGAAGAAGAATAGTTAATTTTTAACTTTTCTTTTTAACTTTTTTTTAGAGTTATTTCATTAACTCAAAACTTTTTTTTTTTAAATTAAATCTTAAAAATTATATGCTATGTTCAACATATATCCTACCATAAAATTTAGGGGGAATAATGTTGGGCAAATTGAAGGATATAAGTCTCAGTAATTGGATATTAATTGGGATGATTTTAGGTTTACTCACAGGAATAATATTGAATTTCTTCGTACCCGATTCATTTTTTAAAAATATCATACTTGTGGATAATATTTTTTATCTTGGTGGGAGCTTATTCATTAAACTGATGAGAATGCTGGTTGTGCCTCTTGTTTTCTGTTCCATTGTTGTTGGGGCAGCATCTATTTCAGATATCAGAAAAATAGGTTCAATCGGTGGGAGAACAATAGGTATTTACCTTATAACAACTGCACTGGCCGTTACTCTTGCTTTGGCTATTGGTATGTTAATCAAACCGGGTGCAGGCTTGAATATGGTGGCAGCCGCACAGTCATCAAATGTCACTCTCAACCAGACAATGACTGATACAGTTCTGAATATGGTTCCTGACAATCCACTCAATGCCCTGTCAAACGGAGACATGATTCCCGTAATTATATTTGGTCTGCTCATTGGGATAATATTGGCCAAATTGAAGGAAGAAACTCAAATAGTCAGCGACTTTTTCTCTCAGGGAAACCGAATCATGATGGAAATGACTTCAATTGTAATGAAATTTGCTCCAATAGGTATTTTCTGTTTGATGGCAAGGACATTCGCAGGCCTTGGCTTTGAGGGTCTGCTTCCGTTAGGCAAATATATCATCTGTGTATTGATAGGTCTGGCTATTCAGGCATTTGTAGTTTATCCGGCACTGCTTGTCATATTTACAAGGCTAAATCCTCTTAAATTCTTCAAAAAGTTCTTTTCTGTTATGTTTTTCGCATTTTCCTCATCAACATCAAATGCTACAATTCCTCTGAACTTGGAAAAACTGTCAGAATTGGGAGTTTCAAAGGATGTTTCTTCATTTACAATTCCTCTGGGAGCTACCATTAACATGGACGGTACCGCAATTATGCAGGGTGTTGCAGTAATGTTTGCAGCTCAGGCATATGGTATGGATTTGGGTGTAACTGCTCTTTTAACAGTAATATTCACTGCGGTAATGGCTTCAATCGGTACTGCAGGTGTTCCGTCAGTAGGTCTTATCACATTGACAATGGTGTTCAATTCTGTAGGTCTGCCGGTTCAGGCGATTGGTATCATTTTCGGAATAGATCATATTCTTGACATGTTCAGAACTGCTGTAAATGTTACCGGTGATGCAATATGTACTCTGATTGTTTCATTTAAAAACAAGTCTCTGGATGTTGATGTATTTAATGGTAATAAAAAGATGGATCCGGCAAATACTGTTTTGTTGGACGATTTGGATATAATTTAAACAATTATATCTTTATTTTATTTTTTTCCCGTCATGGATGGCAACGATTCCAGGGATTTTTTCCACTTCCAGCTTGAACATCGCTTCCATGCCCTCATTTTCAAACAGAACACATTCCTTTTTCAGGACCTTGTTTGTAAGAAGTGCTGCAACCGGAGGGGTTATGACAAATATGGAGTTGTTTTCATTTAGTTTTTCAGCTGTCTCGTCACTCAACATTCCTTTCCCGATATGGACTTTGACGCCGGCTTCGCTTAATTTAGGTATTGTGGATTCGATTTCAACTTTGCTGCTTGTTGTCGGAGCTATTCCTGCATCGCTGAAGGCAGTATGCATTATTGCAATTCCATTCAAATCAAATGGAACCTTGTTTTCCTCAATCAGTCTGACCAGTTGCGGCAAAGCAGCATCACGACCAGTATAGATTGTTCCTGAAATTGAAATCTGGTCTCCAACATTGACATTGGCCAAATCTTCATCGGTTATGGGTGTTGTCAAGTGTTTCATAATATAACTTGGTTTCATTTTTATATTAATAATTTATCATGATTCATTAAAATATTGGAATATTGTGCCTAAATCAGGTAAATATGAGTCATTCTGTTGCATTCATCAGTTCAATAGGGATTACCTCATTCGTCATCAGACGATATTCATTCGAAAAACAAGGTCTTGAATGCACCTGTGAAAAATCTCATTATTGCCAATCCCATATGCCCTATTGAAAATGTTGCTTCTTCCATAATATGGTCTAATATTTGCCAGTTATTCAAATCGGGTTAAGTTTTTTGTTTGACTATAATATTTTTTTTTATTTTTTAGTAAATTTCTTTTAATTTTCATGATTTTTCATAAGATATTTAAAGGTACATCAACATAAATATATAACATTCTATATTTATTTATCATAGAATTTTTAGGAGATTTTAAAATTGATAATTATTGATGAAAATTTGTGTAAAGGATGTCATCTTTGCCTATTCATGTGTTATAAGAATGTATATGCAATATCTCCTGAGCTCAACGATAAAGGAGTACAATTGCCTTTCGTTAAGTTTGAAGAGAGATGTACCAAATGCGGTACATGTGAAGTGGCATGTCCTGACCAGGCAATAACTGTTGATTTGCCGGAAAATTGGTGGATGAAAGAGGACAATGATGTTAACTTCAATCCTAATTTCACAAAGGGGAAAAAGTAGGTGTTAGAATGTCTGAAGAATTATTTATTCAAGGAAATGAAGCATGTGCTAAAGGAGCGATAGCTGCAGGCTGCAGATTTTTTGCAGGTTATCCGATTACTCCATCAACTGAAATTGCGGAAACTTTAGCTCGTGAATTACCAAAAGTCGGGGGTTCTTTTGTTCAAATGGAAGATGAAATCGCTTCCATGGGAGCGATTATTGGCGCTTCATGGGGAGGAACAAAATCAATGACTGCTACTTCAGGGCCTGGTTTATCATTGATGCAGGAAAATATCGGATATGCATTTATTACTGAAACACCTCTTGTTATTGCTGATGTTCAAAGAGGTTCTCCTTCAACTGCTCAACCGACAATGGGAGCTCAAGGAGACATGATGCAGGCTCGCTGGGGTTCACATGGAGATTATGAACCGATTGCATTGGCTCCTGCAAGTGTTGAGGAATTTTTCTATTTCACAATCAAAGCTTTTAATTTGGCTGAACAATACAGAGTGCCTGTATTTTTAATGGCTGATGAAACTATGGGTCACATGAGAGAAAAGATGGTCATCGATGAAGATAAAATCGAGATTGTTCCTAGGAAAAGGCCTGAATTGACTGATGATTATTTGCCTTTCAAGCATGTTGAAGACGGAACCACTCCAATGCCTGCATTCGGAGACGGCTTCAAGGTACATATTACAGGATTGACTCACGATGAAAGAGGTTATCCTGACACCAACAATCCTGAAACCCACAATAAGCTTGTTACAAGGTTATGTAATAAAATTTTAAACAACAGAAATGAAATCTCTTCAGTATTCACCCAATTCTGTGATGATGCTGACACTGTTGTAATTTCGTATGGATCTCCTATTAGGGCTGTAATTGAAGCAGTGCTTAAAGTAAGAAAAGAAGGTAGAAAAGTAGGTTATATCAAGGTTGATACTCCTTGGCCGTTCCCTAATGAACAGGTGCTTGAACTGACCGAAGGCGCTAAGAATGTCATCGTCGTCGAAATGAACTTGGGTCAGATGTATTATGAAGTTGATAGACTGTTAAAACAGCAGAATAATGTTCATTTATTGGGTAAGATCGGAGGTATGCTACCTACTCCTGATGAGATAATTTCTAAAATCAAAGAAGTGGAGGATAAATAATGGCTGAAGAAAAAACCAACAGATTTCTTCCGTACTTAAGGGAAGACAGATTGCCTCATATTTTTTGTCCTGGCTGTGGAAACGGAGCGGTAATGAACGCTTTTTTAGCAGCTATGGAAAAGGCTGAAATGGATTTTGACAATATGACTTTGGTTTCCGGAATCGGATGTTCTTCAAGAATTCCGGGTTATCTGAAATGTGATTCCCTTCACACCACTCACGGACGTGCATTGTCATTTGCTACCGGTTTGAAAATAGCAAATAAGGATTTGGACGTTGTTGTATTCAGTGGTGACGGTGATGCGGCTTCCATTGGAGGAAACCATCTAATTCACGCAGCCAGAAGAAACCTTAACATTACAATGATTTGTATCAACAACAATATCTACGGTATGACAGGAGGTCAGGTAAGTCCTACATCTCCAAAAGGTATTGTTGCAACCACTGCACCTTATGGAAACTATGACACTCCATTCAAATTGGCCGAACTCGTTGCCGGTGCTGGTGCAAGTTACTCAGCCAGATGGACCACAGTTGAAATGGAAAATTTGGTTTTATCAATTAAGACTGCATTAAAAAATCCTGGATTTTCATTTGTTGAAGTTGTTACTTTATGTCCAACTTACTTTGGCCGTAAAAACAAACTTAAAACCCCTACAGCAATGGCTGCAGTGATGAAAGCAAACACTGTTTACAAATCCGCTGCAGATAGGATGAGCGAAAAAGAATTGAAGGACAAAGTTGTTGTTGGTGAATTCGCCAATAAACAAAGGGAAGAATTAAGTGAAGTGCTCGATAAGTTCAGTATAGACACTTACGGTAAGAAAACTCTTATCAATTCAGCATATGAAACAGATTTTTAGGTGATCAATATGAGAAAAGAAATTAGAATATGTGGATTTGGAGGTCAAGGAATCATTCTTGCAGGAATCATTTTAGGTAAGGCTGCAAGTTTGTTTGATGAAAATGAAGCTGTTCAAACTCAATCTTATGGTCCTGAAGCTCGTGGAGGGGCTTCAAAATGTGAAGTCGTCATCGACAATAAACTAATTGAATATCCAAAAGTCCTGAGTCCTGATATTTTGGTTGCAATGTCCAATGAGGCGCTGCTGAAATACATCGGTGATTTGAAGGACAACGGAACTTTAATTGTCGATCCTGGAACAACCGACATTAACGAAGTCAGGGACTTTATTGATGAACATAATATTGATGTTTATGAAGCTCCGGCTACAATGACTGCAATCAATGATATCGGTCTTAAAATTGTTGCAAACATTGTTATGGTGGGAGCTATTACAAAAATTACTAAAGTAATATCTAAAGATGCTGCCATGAAGGCTATTGAAGCTAGTGTTCCTAAAGGAACTGAAGAAAAGAACATTAAAGCTTTTGAAGCGGGATATGCTTTAGCGGAATAGGTGTTATAATGAGATTTTTTGAAAACGTAGCAAAGGAAATTTTTAACAAGGAAGGCATTCCAATTCTAGAGGGACACGTTGCAAACTATCCTGAAGAAGCAATGGCAATATCTTCAGAGATGGGTGTGCCTGTTGTTGTTAAAGCACAAGTTTTAACCGGTGGAAGAGGTAAGGCCGGTGGTGTAAAATTCGCAAACAACCCTGGTGAAGCACTTAAAGTTTCTGAAGAAATTTTAGGAATGGAAATTAAAGGCGAAAAAGTAAAACACCTGCTGATTGAAGAAAAGGCTGAAATATTAAATGAATTTTTCGTAACTGTATCAGTGGACAGGGGCGCCAGAAGGCCTGTAATTCTTGCAAGTAAAGAAGGTGGGGTTGAAATTGAAAACTTAGCTAAGACAAACCCTGAAAAAATCATTAAATATTATCCAAATCCTTTACTTGACTTTTTACCATATGAAGCACGTGAAATTGCACGTAAAATGGGTGTTTCTTCCGAATTGATTTCTCCGATTGGGGATATAATCTGGAAATTATACAAGGTATTTAGAAAATATGATGCGGATACAGCTGAAATAAACCCTCTCGTATTGACTCCGGATGGAGTAATAGCTGCCGACGCCAAATTGGTCGTTGAAAATGATTCCCTGTTCAGACATCAGGACCTTGTTGAAAAGCTCCACTATAAACAGAAAGCTGTGGACTTCGTTCAACTCGATGGGGATATTGCAGTAATCGGTAACGGTGCAGGTTTGACATTAACAGCTATGGACATGATTAAACTCAATGGAGGAGAACCGGCCACTTTCCTCGATATCGGTGGTGGAGCTTCAGAGCATATCATTGACCAGGCGTTAAGCATAGTGTTGAACTATGACAGAGTCAAAGTTGTATTTTTAAATGTTTTAGGAGGTATCACCAAAGCGGATGACGTTGCACGTGGTGTAATCAAGGCTTTGGAAGGTGCTGAACGTAAAGTTCCTATTGTAATCAGACTGACAGGTACCAATGAGGAAGAAGGTCAGAAAATTTTAAATGAAGCCGGAATTCCATTTGAAGTATCAATGGAAAAGGCCGCCAAAAAGGCTGTTGAACTCTGCGAAGAAATTAAAGCTGAGGGCAAATAAATGAAATTTTTTGCCGTTAACGGTTCCCCAAGGCCAAAATGCAATACTGCGCAGCTTCTGGACAAATCCCTTGAAGGCGTAAAATCAGTTTTTCCTGAAGCTCATGTTGAAAGGATTAATCTCTATGATTTTCCTTTTCACGGATGCAGAAGTTGCTTTGCATGCAAGAGAGTCAACGGTAAACATTATGGCAGATGCGTTCAGAATGATGATTTAAAACCTATTCTTGATGAACTCGTTCAGGCCGATGGTATTATTTTGGGTTCACCTATTTACTTAAGTGATGTTACAGGAAACATGAGATGCTTTTTGGAGCGTTTCGTGTTCCCGTTTGTTGCCTACAGCAAAACTGAAACTGTCGAACACAAAAAGATGCCGCTGGCATACATATACACTATGAATGCTTCCGAAGAGATTTCATATCAAATCGGATATCATGACCTTCATGACCATTTTGAAATGGGATTAAGCAGAACATTCAGTGAAATTGAGCATCTCTATGTCTATGAGACCTACCAGTTCAGGGATTATTCAAAATACGTTAGTGATGCTTTTGATGAAAAAGAGAGAAAGGAAATTCGTAAAAACCAATTTCCAAAAGATTTAGAAAGTGCATTTGAACTTGGAAGAAAAATTGCTATTCGAGCAGAACAACACGACTGATTTCAGATTCATTTACTATTTCTTTACCGCACTCTTTTCCTATTTTTTTTGCAAATTCTTTAACCTCATCGAATGTCGGCATATTATCCAAAGTCAGACGTTCACGTGATGAGCCAACGCACATATATGCCTTGACCTCTACATAGTCAGGGTCTGCTTTTCTTATTAGTTTTGCGTATTCTTCAGCCTGTTCCATATTTCTTCCGCGAACGCAGGTATTTCTTATACATGTACGTGAGTTAAAACTGGCTAATGTTTCAAGTGATTCGTTTAAATTACTCCAAGCATCATTTATTCTGGGTCTGCACACTTCATCAAATATTTTCTTTGAAGGTGCATCCAAGGAAAGGTACAGTTGATAGGGATCGTTTTCAAGGTTTCGCAATCTGTCGACACACTGGCCGTTGCTCACTACGAATGTTGTGAAATCACGTCTGTTGAACTCGCCTATCAGCTCATCGATTTTCGGATAGAGTGTAGGTTCTCCTGCAAGCGAAATCGCCGCATTGGTTGGATTTTTCACCTCTTCCAGTTTCTTTCTGTTTGCCTTGTCATTTCCAAAAAATCCGCATAATAGGTTGGCCTGAGCTTTGATTGCATCATCGATGATGGTTTTTGGATCATCGTATTCCTCATCCTCCCAACTGGTTTGGGTATATGTCAGGTCTCTCCAGCAAAATTCACATTCCTGCTGGCAGTTTGGAACTGCAGGGGACATCTGAAGACATCGGTGTGATTTGATTCCGTAGAATTTTTCCTTGTAGCAAACTCCCTTGTCTACAATACTCTGTCTTGTCCAGTGGCAGACTTTAACGGCTGCGTGTCCATGTGTTCCAACGAATCTGTATCCGCTTTTTTCAAGTTTTTCAATTTGGTTTTTTGTAAATGACATAAAATCACATTTATTTTTCGTTTTTGTAGTATATACATTTTTACAAGGGCACTTTAAATTTACAAGTTATGAACAATATTTATTTTTACTCATTAAATCTATTTATATGTTTAATTATAATAGATATTATTATGAGATTATGGAATAAACAACAAGAAAAATTATTTTTTATCAATTCAAAAAGCTTTGCTTCAAAAGAGCAGCTTTTCTATAGGACCGATGACGGAAGGTATTTGGCTTACTTTCCAAAAAGGTATAAGGGTGGAAAAACCACTCTCCAGGCCAGAAATTCCCTTATTGGAAACTATACTGAAAAATGGGTCAGCGATTTGTTCCGTGCACTGATTGAAGATGAAAACCTCCATATAGTCCAGCAGGCCAGAATTCCTTCTGTTGGAATCACATCAAAATCTCCGGCCGACATTGCAGTTGCAACTGCTGATAAAAAAATTTTAAAAGCCTCGGAAGTAAAACTAATATGTGAGGTCAAAATGTCTCTTGTGTGGAACTGGCAGTACGAACCCGAATTCGGCAGTCTGAAGGAAGTCGGTGATTTCAGAACCCATCAGGGAAAGCCGAGTTTCACACGTTCGGACTCAATCTTAAAGGCTATCGGCAAATGTGTTGATATAAGGGTTTCAAATTTCGAATCAACAAAAATTCCAATAATCGTTTTAGGCAATGCTCCTTTATCAAACGGATTTTCCAAAAAGGCGGATTGCCTAAAGCATGCAGGTTTAATTCAGGGGTTCTGGTCTTTAAATCCATTCCCTCTCAATCACGGCAATACACGAAAATCCACTCCTAAAAAAGGATTTTACAGATTTGACAACACCTCGGAGTTAAAAATACATTTAAATCAATTGTTCAATCAGGACCTGAACTTCTTTTCAGGAATGGAAAGTCCAAAAACTTTAGGAAAATTGATTGAAATAGCTGACGAAGAGGAAACCTATGAAAACAAGGGATTGAAATTTTTAAATCTATTAAAGAGGGATTAATGTGGTTAGAAAAACTCAAACATCTTCATTCGGTTCTGTTTTAAGGGAATCCCACAGCTCAAAAAAGTTTTACAGTTCAAAATTATTTGAAGAGTTCAGGATTCCAAAAAATGTCGAATACAGGCAGGTTGAAATTCCAAAAAATGATTTGAATAAACTTTACTGCAAGTCCAGCGAAAATATGGATGAGATTCCAGACGACAGCATTCATCTGATGATCACCTCTCCCCCATATAACGTCGGAAAGGAATATGACAACGATTTGACACTGGATGAGTATCTGGAACTGCTGACGGAGGTCTTTGGCCAGACCTACAGAAAGCTGGTTACCGGAGGCAGGGCATGCATAAACATTGCCAACATAGGAAGAAAGCCTTATATTCCTCTGCATGCAATGATTATTGAAATAATGCTGGATTTGGGATTTCTGATGAGAGGTGAAATAATTTGGGATAAATCTGCCAGTGCGGGAGGTTCATGTGCCTGGGGAAGCTGGATGTCTGCTTCAAATCCTGTATTGAGGGATTACCATGAATACATTCTGGTATTCTCCAAGGAGTCATATTCCAAAAACAGGTCTCAGGAAAGAAAGGACACAATCGAAAGGGACGAGTTTATTCAGTGGACAAAAAGCATCTGGACATTTCCTGCAGTAAACGCCAAAAAAATAGGTCATCCTGCTCCGTTCCCGATTGAACTGCCTCACAGGCTAATCAATCTCTACAGCTATGAGGGGGATGTTGTTCTGGACCCGTTCTGCGGAAGCGGAACCACATGCATTGCTGCACTTCAAAATAACAGAAACTATATTGCATATGATATCAATGAGGAATATGTCAAATTATCTCAAAAACGGATAAATAATCATAAGTTTATTTAATAATGTTTTCCAAATATAATTGTAATAAAGATATTTGTGGGATATTATGGATACACCAATAGTGATATTGAATTATAAAACCTATTTAGAATCAAGTGGTATAAAGGCTTTAGAACTTGCACACGATTTGGAAAGTGCTGCTAACGAATCCGGAATTACTATGGTTGCAGCCCCTCAGGCAGCAGACATTTACAGGATAAGTCAGGAAGCTTCACTTCCGATTTTTGCTCAGCACATTGATGCGGTCTCCCCTGGAGGTCACACAGGTTCTAATCTGATAGATACTTTGATTGAAGCGGGCATCAGCGGTTCATTGATAAATCATTCAGAACAAAGGATGAAACTGGCAGACATTGACGAGGTTGTAAAGTTATGCAGGCAAAATGAAATAGAATCCTGCGTATGCTCCAACAATATAGAAACTTCAAAGGCTGTCGCAACTCTTGCTCCTACTGCAGTTGCTGTCGAACCTCCTGAACTGATTGGTACAGGAATACCTGTATCCCAGGCACAACCTGAAGTTGTTGAAGATACAGTCAAGGAAGTAAAGGCCATCAACAAGAAGGTTAAGGTATTGTGCGGTGCCGGAATCACTACCGGTGATGATATGAAAGCGGCAATGGATTTGGGAGCTGATGGAGTATTGCTCGCATCAGGAATCATTAAGGCGGAAAGTCCAAAAGATGCATTACTTGATTTGGTAAGCAAATTATAACTCAAGAGTGAGGAAAATGGCTGAATTTAATACAATTGATGATTTTGACATTGAAAACAAAACAGTTCTCGTTAGAGTGGACATTAACGCCCCTGTTGATCCGAGTTCAGGATTCATATTGGACGATACAAGATTGAAGTTACATGCAAGAACCATTAAAGAATTATCAAATAAGGGAGCTAAGGTTGTAATTCTTGCTCATCAAAGCCGTCCCGGCAAAAAGGATTTCACAACTTTATCCCAGCATGCAGATGCACTTTCCGACATTTTAAATATCAGAGTTAAATATATAGATTCCTTATTCTCAAATGCTGCTAAAGAAGCTATCCATAATCTTAAACCCCATGAAATTTTATTGCTTGAAAATGCACGTTTCTTTTCAGAGGAATCTCTTTCAAGAACTCCGGAAGAACAGTCTAAAACATTGCTTGTAAGACATCTCTCTCCTTATATTGATTATTTTGTAAATGACGCATTTGCAGCTGCTCACAGGTCTCAGGCATCTCTTGTCGGTTTTACTGTAAATACTCCTTCTGCTGCAGGCCGTATAATGGAAGAGGAATTGACAGTTATTCAGTCTGCACTGGACAACGTTGAGCATCCATGTGTATTCCTGCTTGGTGGAATGAAACCTGAAGATTCCATTGAGGTTATGGAAAATGTATTGAGCAACGGTACAGCGGATTCTATTTTGACAACAGGTATTGTTGGAAATATTGTTTTATGGGCTGCGGGTGTTGATATCGGTCAGGTAAATAAGGACTTCATAGCAGGCAGAGGATATGAAGACATGGTCGAAAAGGCCAGGGAACTGATAGAAAGATTTGGCGATAAGGTCAAATATCCTCTTGATGTGGCCTGTGAAATTGATGGCGAACGTGTTGACATTGACAATGATAAGATTCCTAATGAGGCTATTTTTGACATAGGTGTTAAAACCATTGCATTTTATGCAAAAGAAATCAGGGAAGCTAAATACATATTTGCCAATGGTCCTGCCGGAGTATTTGAAGACCCTAAGTTTGCTATGGGTACTGAAGACTTAATTAATGCAATGGCAAATTCTACTGGTTTTTCATTAATCGGTGGTGGTCATATTGCAGCCGCTACTGCTGGTCTTGGATTGGAAGATCAAATGAGTCATTTAAGCAGTGGTGGAGGTGCTTGTATCAGCATGCTTGCAGGTAAAAAACTTGCTGCTGTAGAGGCACTTAAAAACAGTAAAAAATAATAATTTTTTACTTTAATTTTCTTTTTTTTAAAAAAATAAAGATTAGCTATTAAATATCTTTAATAGCTCTTGTGATGATTTTTTAGGATTTTCGGAACTCATGATTGCACTGACAACAGACAATCCTTTAATTCCGGTGCCCGCCAGTTCATGGGCATTTTCGAGAGTGATTCCTCCGATTGCCACTACTGGAATGTCAATCGAATCTACAATTTCTTTCAACTCTTCTTTTGAAACTTTTTCAGCATCTTTTTTGGTT
Source organism: uncultured Methanobrevibacter sp. (assembly GCF_902771435.1). Lineage (GTDB taxonomy): Archaea > Methanobacteriota > Methanobacteria > Methanobacteriales > Methanobacteriaceae > Methanocatella. Next base: position 45,525 of record NZ_CACXXB010000015.1, read on the forward strand.
GTAGAGGGAAATACTGCTCCGGTTCCAATATAATCCGCGCCATCTTCCTGCGCTTTTTTTGCTTCATCAACTGTTGTGGCTGACACTCCCAATATTTTATCGTCTCCAATCAGGCGTCTTGTGACATCACAGGGCATGTCTGATTGTCCGACATGCACCCCATCTGCATCGATGGCCAGTGCAATATCAACTCTGTCATTAACAATCAGCGGAACATTATATTTTGTTGTAATCTCTTTTACTTTCAGCGCCAAATTGTAAAAGTCAAGTGTATCGGCTGTTTTTTCTCTGATTTGGACAACAGTAGTTCCGCCTTTTATTGCCTCTTCTATTGTGTTTAAAAATTTCTCCACATCATCGCTGTTATCGGTAACGAGATATAGAGACAGGTCTATGCTATTCATAATATCTTGATGTTTGATTCGTTGATTAAGCTTTCAGCAGTAGTTTTGTATAAATAATCGATTAGGTATGCTCTAAATGAACCGGTTCCTTCATCATTCGCATCAACTTTTGCTCTTGCCTTTTCACCGGCAATATTCATTGCCAAAATTGCAACCAATGAACCTTCGAATGGTGTTGATCCTCCAACGCAGCTTCCAACTATTGTAGATAACATGCAGCCGCTTCCGGTAATCAATGGCATCATGTCATCTCCGTTGTCAATTGCGACTGTGGTTTTTCCGTCACTTAAAATGTCTATAGGTCCGCTTGCAAGAATTGTTGTGTTCAATTTAGCTGCAAGTTCTCTTATAATTTCTCCGTTTGCAGCAAGATTTTCTTGTGTGATTATATCATCAATATTAACGTCCACTCCTTTGGCGGTGTTGTTTTCATCAATCAATCCTGTTAATTTTGCTATTGCTTTTATTTCACTGATGTTTCCGCGAATTGTTGCGATATCACTGTTTTCAATCAGGTAAAGGGTTGTGTCATTTCTTAGTTTGCTTACTCCTACTCCAACAGGATCTAATATGATTGGGGTATTAGTTTTTGTTGCGATTTTTGCAGCTAATTTCATGGATTCTATCTGCAATTTGGTTAATGTTCCAATATTTATTACTAATGCATTTGCTATTGTGACAATTTCTTCCATTTCGTCAGCATCTTCTGCCATGAGAGGGGATCCTCCAATTGCAAGAGAGGCGTTTGCACAATCGTTGATTGTCACTCTATTTGTTATGCAATGAGTTAAAGGATTTTTTTCTTGAATATTTTTTAAAGTTTCTTCAATTTTTCCTAAAATTTCTGATTCATTATTTATCATGATTATTAATTATAAATTATTTGATATTTATATTTTTATGCAATTTATCTGATTTATAGTAAAGTATTTAAATAACTATAAACATAATTTGTAGTGTTCTACAAATTTTCATATAATGCCTCGGTGGCTCAGTCTGGTAGAGCGCGAGACTTGTAATCTCGTGGTCGCGGGTTCAATTCCCGTCCGGGGCTTTTAATTTATATTGAAATTTGTATTTTTCAATGATTTTAGTATAATTATAGTAAAGTTTATATAGGATTATAATTATATTATAATTAGTATGTTATCTACATGCATATTGTATGTGGGTCCGTAGGGTAGCTTGGTCGATCCTTTGGGCTTTGGGAGCCTGAGACTCCGGTTCAAATCCGGGCGGACCCATCTTTACCCGCCTTAGCTCAATTTGGCAGAGCGTTGGACTGTAGATCCAAATGTTGCTGGTTCAAGTCCGGCAGGCGGGATTTCAATCTATTTATCTGAATTCATATGTAATTTTTGGAAAATATCCAATTTTTCCGAAACATTTATATATGATGAAGATTATAGTAATTGATAGTGTATTATTTTACATGTACTATTAAATGTGAGTTGCCCTGGTGGTGTAGGGGCTATCATGTGGGCCTGTCGAGCCCGCGACTCGGGTTCAAATCCCGGCCAGGGCGCTTCAAGTTATAATAGTATATATGTCTCATAGGCCTGTAGCTCAGTCTGGCAGAGCGCTTGGCTTTTAACCAAGCGGCCGCGGGTTCAATTCCCGTCAGGCCTGTTTCTAATTTTATATTTTAACTTTATAATCTTGTACCTGAACATAAACTTATTATGTCAGATTCAGAAATTGATGAAGAATTTGAAAATGTTGATTATGATATAAATCGTCTTCCTAAAATTTTAATAAATGATCCAATGGTTTTTAATATCATTTTAAAATTTGAAATTACTGATTTAGATTCTGTAAAACATTTTTTAAAGTTAACTAAATTATTATCTCGAGAAAAAGAAAAAACTAATAAGGAAAAGGACAGTATTAGTAAATTAATTGCTGAAGAAGAAACTAAATTAAAATTAATGCAGCTCTTTACTGATACATATAATTTTTTATTAGATTTTGAATTAGAAGATGAAGAATCTGCTGAATTGTTTTTAAAACTCAACAATTTGATTTCTAGAGATATTATCAAAGCATTGTTTTTTGATAATAAAAAACCTAAACTTGATGAAATTGTTGTGTTAAGAGATGCATTCGGCAATTTAGATAAAAGTTTAGCTGAAAAAGTTACAGAAGCTAATAAGTTGGTTTCTGATGACTTCGACGATTCAGATTTACAGATATATAATATTATAAAAATTACCCGTGATAGTGAAACTGCAGGTAAATTTGTAACTTACAGGATTGTTGAAGATTATTAAAAGTTAATATGATTTTAGAATTGGTGAAATTTAATATAGTATAATTTCTGTATTTTTTTCTTTTTTAGAAATTCATTATAATAAATTTGAACTTAGTTTGAGAGGAATTATCTTAAATTGGAGATAGTTATGAGTAAATTAAGAATAATGATTAAATGAATTAGTTATTAGGTTTATCCTAGTTTTTATTATTTTTTATTTATTTATTATTTTTATTGCGTTACGTAATGCTGGAGGATGTCCATGACAGAGAATAACTGGAAATTAGTTGATGCATTTTTTGATAAGTATGATTTGGTAGATCACCACATTAAGTCATACAACGATTTTGTAAATAATAGGATTCAAAATATTATTGATATTACTGAACCTATTACTTTAGATGACGGAAAATACACTTTAAAAACTGGTAAAGTACGTATTGAAAAACCATCTAACAAAGAAGCTGATGGATCTAGCAGTGAAATCGATCCAACTGAAGCAAGGCTTAGGAACTTAAATTATTCTGCAGACATGTACCTTGAAATGGCATTAAATGAAGACGGGGAAGAAAATCCCTTAGAGGAAGTGTATATCGGGGAATTACCTGTAATGCTCAAATCCGACATTTGCCATCTTAATGGTCTCACTCCTGAAGAATTAATTGAAAAGCATGAAGACCCTCAGGATTTAGGAGGTTACTTCATTGTGAACGGTTCCGAAAGGGCTGTTGTTACTATGGAAGAAATCGCTCCAAACAAAATCATTCTTGAACGTTTGGGCAACATTGAAGACAGACATGCTAAGGCTGTTGTCACTTCAATTAAAAGTGGTTTCAGAGCTAGAATTACTTTGGAATATAAAAAACCACGTAAAAATGGTGTATTTTTAAGAATTTCATTCCCATATCTTCCTGGAGAAATTCCATTGGTTATCTTATTGAGAGCACTTGGTTTAGCTACAGATCAAGAAATTATTGAAGCAATTTCCGATGACAATAATTTCCAAATGATGATAGCGGACGACATTCAGGTTTCACTTGAAGCATTGAAGCTTGACCAAAATGAAATGGATGGAATGACTCTTGAAGAAAGAAGAAGATACTTGCAGGTTGCAGCTATCAAATACATAGGAAACAGGGTAGCTAAAAACATGCCTAAAGATTATCGTTTAAAACGTGCTGTTGATGTAGTCAACCGTTATTTATTACCTCATATGGGTACTGAACAGGAAAAAGCTCGTGATAAAGCTATTTATTTGGCTGAAATGACTGAAATGTTACTTGAAGTTATTGAAGGTAAAAGGGAACCTCACGATAAGGACCACTATACCAACAAAAGGCTCAGGGTTTCCGGCGACTTAATGGAAGACTTGTTCAGAGTAGCTTTCACAAATTTAACCAGAGATATGAGTTATCAACTTGAAAGAAGTCTTTCCCGTGGTAAGGAACTTTCCATCAAGCAGGCTGTCCGTAGTGATGTTTTAACTGAAAACATCAAGCACGCTATTGCTACCGGTAATTGGGTAGGTGGAAGAGCTGGTGTAAGTCAGCTGCTGGACAGGACAAGTTACATGGGTACTCTTTCTCACTTGAGACGTGTCGTATCTCCATTGACAAGAAGCCAACCTCACTTTGAAGCAAGAGATTTGCACCCAACACAATTCGGTAAAATCTGTCCGAACGAAACTCCGGAAGGACCTAACTGTGGTTTGGTTAAAAACTTGGCTTTGATGTGTAATATTTCAGAAGGTTCAGATCAGCAAGAGATTAAAGATGTTATTGAAAGCATGGGTGTAGAATTAATTTAGAGGGGTGAAAGTTTGGTCGATAGTAGTTTTATAAAAGCAATATTATATTTCGGATTTGATGAATCCTTTTCACTTAACACCTGTAGGGACATTGAAAAATGGGTAACCGAACAGGTAGATTCTGAAAGTGATGAAAAGGATGCCTTAAATAAATTTAACAGTCATTTTTCCAAAATTGAAGAATATTTCCAGGAAAATGAGTTATCTGAAGATTATGAAATCAATGTGGCTGAAGTTTTAGAAGGGTCCACTGAAAAATCCAGTGAAAAGCTCGTCAGCGATTTTCCTGAAATCGACTGTGAAAAATTCGGCATTTCTGGAGATTTAGATGTAGTTGATGTCGATGACGACAAATCCAAAAAAGATGATGAGGATTATTCATTTATTTACACTCCTCCTGTTTACAAACGTAAACAAGACAATGCAGGATCCACTAAAATTTATATCAACGGTGAACTTTTAGGATACTGTGAAAATCCTGTTGAATTCACCCAGGAAATGAGGGAGAAAAGAAGAAAAGGTGAAATATCCCATGAAATGAACATTACCTATTATGAAGATAATAATGAAATTTACATATTCGATGACCCTGGTAGGGCAAGAAGACCATTAATCATCGTTAAGGAAGGAGTTCCTCTCTTAAAAGAAGAACACCTAAACAAAGTAGCCAACGGCAAATTGAAATGGGATGATTTGATAAACAATGGGCTCATTGAATATCTGGATGCCGAAGAAGAAGAGAACTCATACATTGCCATGACCCTGGCTGATTTGAATGAGGAACACACTCATTTGGAAATCGACCCTGCAACAATGCTCGGTATCTGTGCAGGTATTATTCCATTTTCAGACCACAACTCCTCTCCAAGGAACACCATGGAAGCAGGTATGACAAAACAGGCTTTAGGATTATATGTCTCTAACTATGCATTACGTACAGACACAAGGGCTCACCTCTTGCATCATCCTCAAACTCCAATCGTAAAAACACGTATTATTGATTCAACTAATTATGATTTAAGACCTTCCGGTCAAAACTTTGTTGTAGCGCTGATGTCCTATGAAGGATACAACATGGAAGACGCAATGGTTATCAACAAAGGTTCCCTTGAAAGAGGTTTGGCAAGATCCTCTTTCTTCAGAGCTTATGACACTTCAGAAAAAAGATATGCCGGGGGTCAAGTGGACAAATTTGAAGTTCCTGACAAGAACATTAAAGGTTACAGGTCTGAAGAGGCATACAGAAACCTCGATGAAGATGGTGTCGTAAATCCTGAATCTGAAGTGGAATCCGGTGACGTATTGATAGGTAAAACTTCACCTCCAAGATTCCTTGAAGAAGATTTCGGAACCGTTGCAGACAGAAGAAGGGAAACTTCCGTAACTGTAAGACACGGTGAAAAAGGTATTGTCGATGCAGTGCTCTTATCCGAAACCGTTGAAGGTTCAAGATTAGCTAAAATCAGAGTAAGGGACACCAGACAACCTGAATTTGGTGATAAATTCGCATCAAGACACGGTCAGAAAGGGGTTGTCGGTTTAATATTGTCACCTGAAGATATTCCTTTCACAGAATTCGGTGTTGTTCCTGATTTGATAGTTAACCCTCACGCGATTCCGTCCAGGATGTCCATCGGTCAGGTATTGGAAATGGTTGCCGGTAAGGCAGGTTGTCTTGAAGGGGAACGTGTGGATGCAACTCCGTTCAACCAGACCCTTGAAGATGAAATCAAACAGAAATTACTTGATCACGGATTTGAATCAGCAGGATGCGAATCCTTATACAGCGGTGTAACCGGTGAAAGAATCGATGCTGAAATCTTCGTTGGAGTGGCATATTATCAGAAATTACATCACATGACTACAGATAAAGTTTACGCTCGTTCCAGAGGTCCTGTACAAGTGCTTACACGTCAACCTACTGAAGGTAGAGCACGTGAAGGTGGTTTAAGATTTGGAGAAATGGAAAGAGACTGTCTTATTGCGCACGGTGCAGCTTTAACCTTAAAAGAAAGGCTTTTGGATGAGTCTGACAAATACGAAGCTATCGTTTGTGAAGACTGCGGTATGTTAGCCGTATATGACAGGAACAAAAACAAGAAATACTGTCCGATCTGTGGAGATGTAGAGACTTATCCTGTAGAAATTTCATACGCATTTAAATTATTATTAGACGAACTTAAGAGTTTATGTATTTTCCCTAAATTAGTTTTAGGAGACAAAGCATAATTAACATTTATTAAAGGAGCCAATACATGTCACATTATATTAAAAAAATTCAACAAATTAACTTTGGTTTAATGTCTCCTGAGGATATCCGTAAGATGTCAGTTGTCACTGTCGAATATCCTGATACTTATGGGGATGATGGTTTTCCTATTGAAAAAGGTTTAATGGACCCTCGTTTAGGTATTATTGACCCTAGTTTAGTATGTAGAACTTGTGGTTTCAAAGGTGGGGATTGTCAAGGTCACTTTGGTAGTATTGAACTTGCAAGACCTGTTATTCATGTAGGTTTTGGTGATATAATCCACAAAATCTTACGTTCCACCTGTAATGAATGTGGTCGTATCCTTTTAGAAGATGAACAGATAGAATACTTCGAAAAGAAAATTCGCGAATCAGTAAACAACAAGGAAAGCATCAACGCTATCTTGAAGGATGTTTACAAAGCGGCAAAAATCGAATTGAAAACAATGCCTGAAGAAGGCGAGGAAATCGACCCTAAATACTGCTGCCCACACTGTGGCGCACCTCAGGAAGCCATCAGTTTAGACAAACCTGTTACCATTCGTCAAGGCGATTACAAATTAACCCCTTCAGAAGTAAGGGAAAGACTCGAAAGAATCACTGATGAAGACGCTTTCATTTTGGGAGTAAACTCTGAAGTTGCAAGACCTGAATGGTTAGTACTGACCGTACTTCCTGTTCCTCCTGTAACCGTAAGGCCTTCCATTACTTTGGATACTGGTGAAAGGTCAGAGGATGACCTTACACACAAGCTTGTTGATATCTTAAGAATCAATCAACGTCTGCTTGAAAACATGGAAGCAGGAGCTCCACAATTAATCGTTGAAGACTTATGGGAGCTATTACAATATCACGTTACTACTTACTTCGATAACGAAGCATCAGGTGTTCCTCCTGCAAGACACAGGTCAGGAAGACCTCTCAAAACCTTAACCCAAAGGTTAAAAGGTAAGGAAGGACGTTTCAGATCAAACCTTTCCGGTAAACGTGTAAACTTCTCCGCACGTACAGTAATCTCACCTGACCCTAACATCAGTATCAACGAGGTCGGTGTACCTGAAATGATTGCAAAAGAAGTTACCGTACCTGTATACGTCAATGAATGGAACATTGATGAAATCAGAACCTTCATCGAAAACGGTCCTGACGTTCACCCTGGTGCTAACTATGTTATTTCAAATGAAGGCAGAACCAAAAGAAGGGTTACTGAAGAAACCAAGGAGTTCATTTTAGAACAACTGGAACCTGGATTCATCGTAGAAAGACACTTGAAAGATGGAGACATGGTTTTATTCAACAGGCAACCTTCCCTTCACAGAATGAGTATGATGGCTCACGAAGTAAGGGTATTACCTTATAAAACTTTCAGACTTAACTTATGTGTATGTCCTCCGTACAACGCTGACTTTGACGGAGACGAAATGAACATGCACGTTTTCCAGACTGACGAATCACGTGCAGAAGCAAAATCATTAATGCGTGTTCAGGAACACATCTTATCTCCAAGGTTCGGTGGACCTATTATCGGTGCTATTCACGACCACATTTCAGGAGCATACCTGCTCACAAGAGATGGTGTGGAATTCACTGAAGAGGAAGCTTTACAAATCATACGTAAATCTCACTTGGCTATTCCACCATTCAAATCCAACCAATGGGTTTTAAAATATGACCCTGATTTTGATGAAGATTCATTCATCTACAAGGACAAAGGAGATAAATGGACTGGAAAAGAGTTATTCTCATTATTATTACCTAATGACTTGAACTTATCCTACAGTGCTGAGATTTCAAAATGTCCTGTGGTATATCCTGAAGAGGATGCAACCGTTGTAATCAAAAACGGTATCCTTACCCAAGGGGTAATAGATGAATCCGCATACGGATCATTTTCAGGAAAAATCCTGGATAAAATCGTTAAGGAATACGGCCCTGGAAGAGCTAAGGAATTCTTAGACAGATCCACTGACCTTGCAATCTGTGGAATCATGAAAACCGGAATTACCACATCCTTAAATGATGAGGAAATTCCTCAGGAAGCTCAAGACCGTATTAACGAGCACTTGGATAAAAAGATGGAAGAAGTAGATATGCTTGTTCAATCTTATGAAGAAGGATATCTCCAAGCTTTACCGGGCAGAAGTCTTGAAGAGACTTTAGAGATGAAAATCATGCAGGTTCTCGGGGAAGCTAGGGACATGTCCGGTAGTATTGCAGAAAACTACCTTACCATGGGTAAACAATATCCTGAAGACCCATATGACCACGTAATGGCTGTAGAAAACCACTCTGTAGTAATGGCACGTACCGGTGCTAGGGCATCCATGTTGAACCTTACTCAGATTACTGCTTGTGTAGGACAACAGGCGGTTAGGGGTGGACGTATCGAAAGGGGATACCTCAACAGAACCTTACCTCACTTCAAAAAAGGTGAGTTAGGGGCTAAAGCGAAAGGATTTGTACACTCAAGTTACAAATCAGGTCTTGACCCAATCGAGTTCTTCTTCCACGCAATGGGTGGAAGAGAAGGTCTTGTAGATACTGCGATTCGTACAGCACAATCCGGTTACATGCAAAGAAGACTTGTAAATGCGCTTCAGGACTTGCAGGTTAAACCTTCCGGACTTGTTACAGACAACCAAGGTAATGTTATTCAAACCATGTTCGGTGAAGATGGTGTTGACCCTGCAAAATCCGACTTCGGTAAACCTGCAGACTTGAATAAACTCATTGATGAAATCAGGATTAAGACTGATGCTAAGTAGGTGTAACTATGGAAGATGTTATAATTAAAATTAAAGAGGTTATTGCTCAAATTAATGAAGAAGAAAATCTTGATATAGCTTTTCCAGATAGTTATATCGAAGATTTGGCTAAAGCATATATTAACAGAGATTTAACTGATGATGAATTAACCGAGCTTATTCGTAAGCTCAAGGCTGCCTATGACCGAGCTCATGTTGAAGCTGGTGAGGCTGTTGGAACTGTAGCTGCACAATCTGTTGGTGAACCTGGTACTCAGATGACCATGCGTACTTTTCACTACGCAGGGGTAACTGAGTTAAACGTAACATTAGGTCTTCCAAGACTTATTGAGATTGTTGACGCTAGAAAAGACATTGCTACTCCAACCATGGACATTTACTTTACTGAGGAAAGACGCAATGATGAAGAGTTTGTCAGAACTTTAGCTAACCAGATTGGTAAAAGTACTATAAACGATGTTCTTTCCGACTTTAACTTAAACTATGGTACCATGGAAGTGGAAGCAGTTTTAGATAACAAGAAAATTGAAGAGAAAAGACTTGACCGTGATGAAATTAATGCTATTATTGAAAAAACTTTCAAGAAAGCTACAATTAACAATAATCACATTATCGTTCCTTCACAAAAATCAGACAAATCAGATTCAAAGTTCGAAATTCGTGAACTTCGTCTTTTGGCTGATAAGGTTCGTGATTTGCAAATCAGTGGTATAAAAGGTATCGGTAAAGTTATTATCCGTAAGGATGATAGGGAATGGATTATCCATACCGAAGGATCCAACCTTAAAGAAATTCTTGATATGGAAGGTATTGACCCTGTAAGAACTACCACCAACAATATTCACGAAATCGGTGAAGTGCTGGGTATTGAAGCGGCTCGTCAGTCAATTATTAACGAAGCTCAAAATACCCTTTCAGAACAAGGTCTTAGTGTTGATGTAAGACATATCATGTTAGTTGCTGATATCATGACTTCTGAAGGTGTTGTGAAATCCATCGGAAGACACGGTATTAGTGGTGAAAAATCAAGTGTATTAGCTCGTGCAGCTTTTGAAGAAACTGGTAAACATTTACTTAACGCAAGTATTCGTGGTGAAGTAGATGATTTAACAGGTATCATCGAAAATATTATTATTGGACAACCAATACCTCTTGGTACCGGTTCAGTCGGTGTCAAAATGGATTATAAAAAAGAATAGGAGGCTAGATGATGGACGTAGATAGAGGAATCAGAGTAGCTGTAGATACTGGAGATGTAACTTTAGGCTCTGAAAAATCAATTCAATCTTTAAAATTAGGAAAAGGCCAACTCGTAGTTGTTGCTGCCAACGCTCCTAAAGATATTCTTGAAGATGTTGAATATTATGCAAATCTTTCCGAAATTCCATCCTTAGTATATGATGGAACTAGTGTAGATTTGGGTTCTGTTTGTGGTAAACCTTTCACTGTTGCTACATTAATCGTAAACGATCCAGGAGATTCTACTATATTAGACGATTTGAGGTAGATTTAAGTGTCTATTAAATTTAGTGCAAATGAAATT
>NZ_CACXXB010000016.1 GCF_902771435.1 uncultured Methanobrevibacter sp.
AAGGTTAGTAATACTTTGTCTTGTAATTTCTGGTACTATATCCATATTATCCACCCACTATTCTGTAGAATATTTTTTCATTAAAGCTTCTTTTTGAAGTTCGCTTACTTGACGACATCCTTCCATAGCTAAATCAATTGCTTTTGCAAATTCTTCTTCAGTTAAATTACCATCACTTTGTAATAATGTGATTTCACCGGTTCTTGGCATCATAGCTATAGGAACATCAGCTTGACCTTCTTTATCTTCAACTTCAGATAAGTCAAGTACAATTTCATCATTTACTTTACCTGCTGCACAGCCTACAACAATATCCTTCATAGGCACACCGGCATCAACTAATGCAACTGCTGCTGCTGTGATACCTGCACAACGGGTTCCTCCTTCAGCTTCAATTACTTCTATATAAATATCAATCATTGAACGAGGATAATTTTCCAACATTAAAGCTGGTCTTAATGCATCAGCTGTAATTTTAGAAATTTCGGATGACCTTCTGTCTGGTCCTGGTCTTTTTCTGTCATCTACTGAAAATGGTGCCATGTTGTATCTGCATCTAATAACACCAGAATTAGGTTCGAGCAACCTTCTTATATATGATTCCCTAGGACCATATACGGCTACTAAAATTTTATTTCCTCCAACTTCTAAATAAGCAGAACCATCTGCACGTTCAAGAACTCCTGCTTCAATTTTGATAGGGCGCAATTCATTAAATTTCCTACCATCTTCTCTTATCATTTCAGACATTATATCTACCTCATTTTAATACGAAGAATTAATAATCATTATTTATTATTCAAAATAAAAGAATTATTTGAGTTACCGCCTAAAGATAAAGAATTATCTTTGTTTTTGGTTTTTTTCCTTAATTCTTCAATGACCTCAGCAATATTAGGCTTATCTTCTTTTTCTTTTTCCTCTTTTTCTTCAGCTTCTCTTTCTTCTTGTTCTAATTCTTCTTTAAAATTTTGAAGCTTAGGTTTTTCTAAAACAAATTCTTCCTCTTCACTAGGAGTTTCCTCAGGTGGTAATTCACCATCAATAGCAAGGTATAATTTGTTTTTGATTTTATTTGTTAAACCAGAAGTATGAGCTTCAGCCTCAATTAAATGAATAATGTTTTTGGTAAGCTGTTCCATGTCTTCGTCTCCTTTTACCCAGACAAGACCATTTTGACCAACAACGATTTTACAGTTAGTTTTATCTTTAATCATGTTAATCATGGAACCTTTTTTACCGATTAACCTAGGAACTTTGGTTGGAGCGATATCTACAATGATTCCTCCTTTAAATTTGCCCATTCCTCTTCCTTTTAAACCGAGTTTTGCCTTTTTGATTTCATCAACATCGACAACTCTTAAAAATAGAACATCCCCAACATCATAAACCTTGTTGAGCTCTTTTTTCTCACGACCAAACACTTCAAAAGCAGGTAAAATTCCAGAATAAGGTGAATTAATATCAACATCCCACATTGAGAATCTGACATCATTAATCTTACCTATTACAACATCTCCTTTTTTAGGAACATATTTACTTTTAAGAGGAATAACCCTTATTTTTTTATTCCTTAAAGAAACAAGTCCTATTAAAGAAGAGCAGACTTTACCATTTTCTTTAAAGGTACCTCTTCCTGAATAGTATTCATCGTCAGACAAAATCTGACCAGGAATAACTAAATCTTTATTTTCCACGTATATCATAATAATCCCATAAGCATAATTAATTATTATTTAATAACTTTAGTTTCCGCTTCTCCACCTGAAATTTCAGCCATTTTTGCTGCGAAAGAATTTTGAAGACCTCCAGGCATTTCAATAATGCCGATCCAGGAACCATCTTGTTGCCATTCTTCATTAACAATCTCGCCAAAGCCATGAATGGTAGTGTAAGCTCTACCTGCTGCAGCACCGGGAAGTCTGACAGCGACTTTTGCCTTTTCAATTTTAATAGGAATAAGCGGTTTAATGGCTTTTAAGGCTGTTTGAACTTGTTGGTCAACAGATATGAACGGATCAAATCTAACCTTTGCCTCATCACATGCATTTTCAATTCTTTGAACAGGGTGGGGAAGTCCGTTTTGAGGATTTACCGCCTCTTTTGCAATTTTATTGATGACCAGTTTTCTTTTATCATCTTGCATTTTTCTTTTTTGATCGGCAGTTAACTGAACAGTCCCCTTCTCAAGTATGATTCTTGAAACTTCAATAGGATCGGTAGTTTCAAAAATTTTATTCATGGCTTCATCAGAAGCCTTATCTCCTTTTTTGGAATCTTTGAAAATTTCTTCAACAGCTAAAAGATCTTCAATGGCAACATCTGGGCCATCCGGATTTCTAAAATCAGCTGCCAAATCAGGGTCAACCAATATTTCAAAATGTTCACCGCAGTATTCATATTTAGCAATAATAGCTTCATCAACATTGACCATTGAAACATCCCCTAACAATATTAAAAATTATTCTTCATCTTCTTGTGAATCTTCTTCAGACTCTTCTTCAGACTCTTCTTCTTCCTCTTCCTCTTCGACGAGTATCTCATCAATGTATTCTTGTACTTCATCTGGAGAGAGTTTTACATATTTTTCATCTTCGGTTTTGATAACTGCAATTTCAACATTTTTTGAAGTGGTATCATGATCAGTGGCTTCATTAATGGCAGTTAAAGCTAAGGTAATAGCTTCTTCCAAAGTCAAATCATCACAATATTGTTCTTCAAATATTTCCATGGCAGTAGCCCTTCCTGAACCGATAGCGGTTGCCTTATATTCAATCAATGCACCACTTGGGTCAGTTTCGAAAAGTTTACATTTGCCGTCGTATACACCACCGATGATTAAAGCGGAACCGAATGGCCTTACTCCACCATTTTGAGTGTATAACTGTAACATGTCGCATAACTTTTTAGATAAGCTAGTTACGCGAATAGGTTCGCTATAGGTAATTTTGTTTATTTGCGCTTCGACTCTAGCTCTTTCAACTAAAGCTCTTGCATCTGCTACAAGACCTGAAGTAGCTGCTCCAATGTGTTCATCAATCTTGAATATTTTTTCGATAGATGATGCTTCCACTAAACTTGAAGTAGTTCTTTTATCGACAGCCAAAATAATTCCTTCAGAACTTTTAATACCTATAGAGGTAGTTCCTCTTTTAACAGCTTCTCTTGCATATTCTACTTGAAAAAGTCTTCCATCTGGGCTAAATACAGTAATAGCTCTATCATATCCAGCATTTTGTAAAGGTTGCATAATAAATACCTCACATATACAATATTTTTATAAATATTAAAAATTTTAATTCAACTACGTAAAAAAATATATTCAAAATCAAAACCAAATCTTCCATGAAAAGGTAAATTTTAATTTTAATCACTACATTGTAGTCTATTAAAATATTTTATTATTCTTTTTTCCATAAATCCAATTGTTATTTATAATATAAATTATTTATAAATGTTTCTATTTTAAAGTTACAAAAAGTAATTAAATATATTTTTGTGATGCCTTGATAGTGCCTGACAAACCGATTGTTGTGATTGCAATCCTGCAGTTATTATATTTGTTGGCCAGTGCCAGCGCAGATCTGACGTCATCCACATACCCTCTCTGACATCGAACAATTGACTTATATGAATAATAATCCTCTGATTTTTCCATTTCATAAAATTTCATGACCCATAAGTTAAAATTAGAGGTATTGCATTCTCCCTGGAAACGAACACATGCATCCCATACGATTGTAACCAGATCATCCTTAACGATTGGAGATTCAGATTTGATTTCAATGGTTAAATACCTATTGTTTTTTCTTAAAGTTGGCGGCAAAACCTTAAGCTTCATCATCAACCCTCCTAACACCATGGAAAATCATTTTGTCCCTATCCTCATTAAATTCCAGAATATTTTGAGCGGTTAAAAATGATTTGTCAATTTCAGAATCATTCAGACCTGTCTGTTTGAAAAACGCCATAAAGTCATGGGTTGTTCTGATGTCAAAAACAGACTCTGCACGACTGGATAAAATTAACGGAAAATCATATTTCCTATATAAGGTATAGATATCCTTAAAATTAGAGATAACCTTTGACCTGTGGGACAGATAACTTCTTAAAACATCTTTAAAACACAGCTCAATAGCAACATTGTTTTTAACAGCTTCTTTAGCTAAAACATGATTGATTCCGCCGTCGTATCTTCTCAGATAAGGCCTTGATAAAACATCGATTTGAATAGTTTCGACGGTAGCCCTGTTGATTTTCAAATTTCCTCCAATAACTGAAATGCATGAAGATTTATTTCTGAACTTACGAGCGGTCTTTTTTACTTCATTAACATTATTTGAGTAAATCTCTAATGTATAATCAAAATTAATAATGCCTTCCAACTTATCAGACAACTCATTTTTAATATCTAAAGCATCTTTAAAATCATTTTGATTATATGAAAAATTAATGTGGTCCCACCCATATTTGGAAGCTTCCATAGCCAAATTTAAATTATTTTCCAGGCTACTTCCCTTAATATTCAAATCAAAAAACATAGTTGTAAATTTATTGTTTATTTATATTAATAATTTATTAAAAATTAAAAAAAAAGTGATTTGAAAAAATCACTTATTGATAACGATAGAATTCAACTTCCCAACTTACGGTTTCATAATAATCAATTGTATAGGTTCCAGATGATGATGAAGTAAATGAGAATGAGTCAGATCTTGTTTCTACATCACTGTATGAACCCCAATCTACACCTCCAGATCCTCCAGGACCTGAAACATATAAATGGTTAGTAGCATAATTCTTTATAGGATATGCTGAAAGTTTTACCATTATCTGACCTGCAGGAACCTTAACTGTCTGTGAACCTGAACCCGAACCTGAGTAACTGCCTATAGACTCCCAGGATTTGGATTCACTGCTTGATGTTGACTCTGATTGAGACTCCGTAGTAGTGGATTGAGAGTCGGAAGCGCTATCTGAAGACCCTTGAGAAGATGAAGTTGACTGGGCGGAAGTATCCTGTGCAGAACCACTATCAGTATTCATGGTACCTGCAAAATACCCTACACAACCAACAAGAACCACAATAACAATAGCTAATGCAATAATAATATATTTGGTATTATCATTACTTTTTGTATCATTACCGGGTATTTCAGGAGTATTTAAAACAGCTCCACACTTTGTGCAGAATTTTGCTGTATCCTTATTTTCAAAACCACAATTTTCACATTTCATTTAAACCACATATTAGTTATATAATATATTTTACCACAAATTATTTAAAGATTCACAAGTTCCATTAAATAAGTAAAACAACATTAAAGCAGTGATTAAAGTAATTACATTAATATTATAAGATGGTATAAAATATTTTATAGTATAAACAATAAATAAATGATTATGTCCAAAGAAAATGATGAGCTTTTGAAATTAACTTCATATGTTCAAATTTCCAAATACAGAGAAAAAACTTTAAAATCAATTGGAAATGAAGTTAAGATACCAACTCATATTGCAAAAGACAGTGGAATTAGAACTAATCATATTTCAAAAGTTCTAAGTGAATTAAAAAGCAAAGATATTGTTGAATGTATTAATGAGGAAGCTCGTAAAGGAAGATTATATAGGTTAACCGACACTGGAAAAGGTGTTTTAGAAACTATAGAATCCAAAGAAAAGAAACAGAAAAAAGATTAATTTGATTCTATTCCTTTTTTTATCTCTTCTAATTCTTTTATTATATTCTTTTCCGATGCTTCTCTAAAAATATCATGTAAAATTTTTATTAAAGTCATATTTTTCAAAGTTTCCGGCAAGCAGTCTTCTGTTTCAGTCAGTATTGATTTATATGTTGGTTCAATGGCATCCTTCATATACTGTATTTTTATCTCTTCTCTCAATCCTTCATCAATATATTTTTCAAGATAAACAATTATTTCATTTGCAAATGTATTTCCAAAAACGACCATGCCATCCAACGCTTCCTTGCTGATTTCCAACTGTTCAACCAACAGATTGAATGAACCGTAATTCTGATAGCCGTATGGAATAAATCTTCCTTCAACCGTATGGGCGCAGTATTCATTCATGATTCTGAATTCGGGAAGAGTTAAAAAATACCAGACAAAACTTTGCAGTGTAGTGGATGTTTTTACCTTAAATATGTCACACAATACATTTTCAATAATCTCAAACAAAAAATAATGACCTAATTCGTGAATTATTGTGGAAATCTGAAGAGAATCGCTTAAACGGTCATCATAATGAATAGCATTTCCAAAAAATATGAACCCTCGCTCATAACCCCGTGATTTAGTTTTGCATTCAGTAAATATTGATGCGAAATTCAAAATTTTATTTTTAATTGTATCTCCGTAAATTTCATAAAAATCGGCCCGTGCAAATATGTTTGATAGCATCCGGTTATATTTTTCGTCACTTATTTTTGCATTTGCCAATAAATCATCATTGAACTCGCTGAATAATGTATCAAAATCATCAATAGTAATGGGATTGATTTGCTTTCCGCATTTTGCACAGTGTGTATCATAATCCAGGTTCACTTCTCCACAGTAAGGACAGAAATGCTCAGTTATTAACCTATTGCCACAATGAGTGCAATAATTATTTTCCTTGAAGTTTAGTGTTCCGCAAACATCACAATTTATCAAAATATCACTTACCTGAACATGCCTTTAATAGATTTCACTGTAGACTTAATGGAATTTTTACGAATAAAAGCCGATTTTATATTTTTACCGCAATTATGACAATAATCACTGTCCCAATCTAAAATTTCCCCACAGGAACAAATTATCCTAGTTTTTAAAGTTTTTTGAGGATTTAAAGGTCTTTCGCAATTTCTGCAAAATTTGGTGCCTTTCGGATTTTTCTCACCGCAGACACAAAGAACAACCGAATTTTCATAATTAAGATTTGCTCCGCATTCAATGCAAAAATCGGAAGTGCTTTCATTAATTGTAGAGCAGGTACATAAAATAAAAATATCATTAGTTTTTCCATAATTAACCAATGGAAGACCGCAATTTCTGCAAAATAGAGAAAATTTATCGTTTTCTTCACCACAAAAGCAAAAAATTGAATCTTTAAACTCAAGATTGAAATTGCTGTAATTTTCATTAATATAATGGGTATCCTCTTTTAATTGTTTTCCACACATTTCACAGAATACGTTTTCTCTGGAATTCATGGCGCCGCACTCGCACTGCACATTATCAATGGAAAAAACAGGTTTGGAATTCTTTTTAAAAATTCTTTCAAATTTGGTGACGGATCTCTTTTTCCCACACATATAACAATATTCATTATCTATACGATTCACATAACCGCATGAGCAGATTTCAAATTCAAGATCGTCACGATTGCTTTCTATATACGGAGAAAAATCAATAGGGAAGTCAAAAAAGCCTATATTATGAATAGGAACTTCAAAAATATAATTTTGAGAAGACGGACTATAGCCTGTCTTATATCCGCAGACCTTACATTCGGATTCATTCGGAAGAAGCCTATGGCCGCAATTTCTACAATAATTCCCTACAATCATTTTTACCGTGAGCTATTTTTTTGACAATGATTGGATTTCTTCAACTACTTTATATAACACTTCTTCGCCAAGCCCTTCGATATATTTAATGGAACCTGCGCATTCATGACCTCCACCGTCAATACCTGCTGATGGAACTCTGTTTATCATTGTAGCTACGATATCATTTACATTAAAACCATACTCTTCATTGACGGCATCAGTTGCCCTAAATACTCCGAAATCAGGACCGTGTCCTAAAGTCACAATAGGCTTATCCTCTCCCAATTCTTTTATAACATGATCATGGACAAAACCGCATGTTTTTCCGGGAGCAGGGAATGTAAATTTATGTGCATATTTTTCAACATCAATGAGATTTAAGTAAATGCCGTTTGAAAGCTGTGTTCTTTTGATATTTGGAAGAGCTGCTTTAAGCTGAGTATCAATTCTCTTTTGATATTCCTTATATAATGCATCAATCATTTTTTCATGCTTATCAATATTATCCACAGCCAAGATTGTATCCATGATTCCTCTACCATTCATAAATCTCAGGAAATATGCCTCAAAGTCAACGCATTCAGCAATTTTTGCAAGATGCTCTTTTGTAAAACCTTTTTGACCGGCCAATTCCAGGTATTGATAAACTTCACCATTTTCCGCACGGTCGCCTAATGCTGCAACCGCCGGCAAATGTTTAATTAATTCTTTTACATTCGGATTTATGAGGTGCGCCACTTCAGTTGCCAGAGCCCCTGCAGTCAATTGGGAATCTCCGCCAACAAGGTATGGATTTACATGACAGTCGACATATTCATCCACTGCAACTGTTGCGCCATAAATTTCGCCGTCCCTTTCATCTTTTGTTAAAAGGTCCCCAGGGGAGTGATGGTCTATTACTACAACTTCGATATCATAAATCTTTGCCTGCATCAGCGCCACAATATCCTCTTCAGTGGAACCGTTATCCAAAAGAACTATCAACGGCAATTTTTGACCGTGCCTTTCCTGGTCTTCCAATGCGAATGATAAATCCTTAACGACATCTTCAAGTTCATAAAATGGAGCCTTACTTGGAGAACGTTTGAAATAATAATATTGAGCATCATTGCTTGGATTTTCCTTTTCAATTAAAGGAACAATAGCTTTTTCCATTGCCACACCTGAACAAATACCATCGGCATCATTGTGGTGTCTAAGCAGGATTGTTCTTCCATCAAGGATTGCCCTTCTAATTCTTTGGGCGGCTTCTCTCATCTTTGGTTTAAGTCTGTTTAAAACATCACTTTTGACTAAGAAATCGACATGTTGTGGTTCAGCTCTCTTGTTTAATGCATCATCAATTAATTTATGTAGCTTGCGAGTGTTTTCTTCACCAAGTTTTGTCATGGAAGATGACTCGATTTGAGTTTTTCCACCATGTTCGTTTACCTCACCAATGACCTGAACTGCATCGCCAAGTTCAATTTCAGGATATGACCTCTCTCCAGCCTTATCAAATGCGGCTATTTCAGTTGTTCCGCTTTCATCGGTGATGATGAAAATTGTCGGACCTGAAGTTTGCTGGATTTGCTGGACTTCACCGGCAATTCTAACAATCTTGCCCTTTTTCTCTTCAAGTTTGCTTATTAATGTTCTTGAAATGGATTTGGTCAATCTCTTGAGTTTGTATTCATCTACAAAAGCAGGTGCAAAATCAATTTTTCCTTCTCTGGACTTAATGGCAGTGATGAATACGACAATGTCATCACCAACTTTGTAGTTGGAGACATCTCCTCTCATAAGTCCCCAAACATTGTTATTTAAGGAAACAAAAGCACCATATCTTTCAATTCTTGTAATTTTACCTCTATACAATTTATCTTTGTCAATATCTCTCATTTGACATAAAGAATCTAAAACATATACAACACGAGCAGCTCTTTGGCGAGCTTCAAATTCATCATGTTTCATTTTTTCAACCTTTCTTTTATCTTTACATTCATCACATAAATCAAGTTCACCGGGAAGTACTTTACCACAATCCCTGCATACATTTATTTCACCGGTTCCATTACAGTTAGGACATTCCTCAAACACTTCAACCTGTCCTTTTCCATTGCATATCTCACATGGAACATCTTGATCAGAACCCAAATCAAATTTAGCTTTTGCTTTACTGTTGACTCCTTTAAAATGACTGCCTACATCAAATAAATCATCTTCATAACCTGTTCCGCCACAGGCATCACATTCCTTGTAGTCCACAACAACAGAGCCTATACCTTTACATTTTGGACATTTAGATTTCAAAATAAAACCTCACATTCATTTGAATAACTTAGGATTATCTTCAACTATTGAATTTCTTTGATTTTGATATTCTACAGCCTGGTCCATTGCATCGTTAGCTTCAAAACCATAATTACTACCTGTATAATTTGAATTTACTTCAAAACAATCAATCGCCTCTTTCAATAAGTCAACGGCTTTAAGTTTTAATTCAACTTCATCTATGACAGTGTTAATGTAATCCTTATGTACTCCGTGTATATCCGAAGAGAAATTGCTTTGAACTTCATGCAATTTAGCCAAGCTTTTATTATAATTATCTCCAGCAGATTCTGCTTTTTCTTTAGATTTATGAAAATTCTTATTGTTTACTAAATCAACAGCTTCATTATATTCATTATCACCATCAACAATGCTTTCACTTATGTCAGGCATTGCAACATTCATATTATCGGTTGAACTGTCGATAAAAAGAACCGCTGCCGAAATAGCTAGTAAAACAACAATAAAAATTATTAATTTGCTATAACTAGACACGATATATTGTATATTAAAACAAGTAATTAAAATTTTTCATGAAAAAAATTAAATAAAAAAAGAGAAGTTTAAAATTAAATTTTAAACTTATTCACTGGACCAGAGTCCGTGTAAGTTACAGAATGCTAATGCTTTTACATCAGAAGCATCATTTACAGTGAATGTAGCTTCTGCAACATCTCCAGGTTTGAATGATTTAGCATATTGTTCAGCACCAGCTTCAACAACTAAAAATTGAATGTAGTGGTCATCATCCATTGGGTGAGCAGCTTCACCGACTTTAACGGTTACTTTGTCACCATCGATTTCAACAACAGGTTTGTGTTTAGGAGCTTTTTCTCCTTCGGTTTGTACTGGAATTTTGAGCATGTGTGCGTCACATGCGTCTCCATCGTCTTCAACTAAAACTTGGATAATGCTTCCACAGTCGTCACATTTTAATATTTTTGCCATAATAAAACATCTCCTTAAATAGGTTAAAGATATTTTATCCATCAAAGTATATATTATTATTGATTGTTTTCCTTATAGTTTTCAATTGCTGCCTGAAGTCCGTCAGCCGCAAGGTTTGAACAGTGCATTTTTACTGGTGGTAAACCATCCAATTCATCTGCAACATCATTTCTAGAGATTTTTAATGCTTCATCCACAGTTTTACCAACAGCTATTTCAGTAATCATGCTGCTGGTTGCAATAGCTGCTCCGCAACCAAATGTTTGAAATGAAATATCTTCAATTACTTCATCATCATTAACCTTTATGTAAATTGTCATTAAATCTCCGCATGTTGGGTTTCCAACAGTTCCAACACCGTTTGCATCTTCCATTTTTCTGCAGTTTCTAGGGTTTGCAAAATGATCCATTACTTTTTCTGAATAATCCATATTTAACACATCCTACAATCATCACCGTGTTTTGAACACATTACTCCATCATAATCAATTTCCTGATTCCATAAAGGAGACATTTCACGAAGTCTTGCAACAGATTCCGCAATAATACCTACAAATTCATCGATGTCAAAGGTATCACTTTCAGGGGCAAGTGAAATTCTTAAAGAACCGTGAACATCAACAGGGTCTAAACCCAGTGCAGTCAGAACCGGAGATGCCTCCAACTTATTGGATGAACATGCTGAACCGGTTGAAGCCTGATATCCTTTAGCATCCAATAACAGAATTAAGGATTCACCTTCAATTGCCTTGAATCTGAAGTTGACAAGATTTGGAAGTCTATGTTCTTTGTCTCCATTAACATAAGATTCAGGAACAGTGGATAAAACTTTTTCAATGAGTTCATCTCTAATTGAAGATAATTTCTCATAGTGTTCTTCCAATTGCTGACTTGCAAGCTCGCAGGCTTTTCCAAATCCAACAATTCCCGGAACATTTTCAGTTCCTGCCCTGATTCCTCTTTCCTGGCCTCCACCATGAATCAAAGGTACGAGACGAGTTCCTTTCCTGATATATATTGCTCCAACACCTTTAGGTCCGTTAAGCTTATGGGATGATAAAGACAGCAAATCGACATTCAGTTTCTCAACATCCACTTCGATTTTACCGAAACTCTGAACGGCATCGGTATGGAATTTGATTCCATGTTCCTTTGCGATTTTACCAATTTCCTCAATAGGTTGAACTGTACCTATTTCATTGTTGGCATGCATAACAGTGATTAAAATTGTTTCATCAGTGATTGCTTCTTTTAAATCTTCAATTTTAATAATACCGTTTTCATAAACCGGCAAATAAGTTACTTTAAAGTCAAGGGATTCTAAAAAATGAAGAGTTTCAGTTACAGCAGGGTGTTCAATTTCAGTAGTGATAATATGCTTACCTTTTTTGGCCAATTTTAAAGCAATGCCTTTGATAGCCAGGTTATCTGATTCTGATCCACCACTTGTGAAAATAATTTCTTCAGGTTTTGCATTAATTGCATCAGCCACTCTTTGACGGGCCTGATCTAATGCTTTTTTAGATTCACGACCATATTTGTAAAGAGTTGAAGGGTTTCCGAACTCTTCTGTGAAATATGGTTTCATTTCTTCGAATACTTCCTCACTTACTTGTGTAGTTGCTGAGTTATCTAAATACATTCTCTATCTCCCAATTGTCGTTTTTTAAAAAATTAAATTTAATAATATAAATATTTTAAGTGAGTAAAGGGTTACTTTACTCAGATACTGTCTAAAGCTTGGCTTAAATCATCAATTAAATCATTAACATCTTCCAAACCAATTGAAAGTCTGATGAAGTCTGGAGTTACACCGGTAGCTTCCTGTTCTTCAGGGGTTAACTGTTGATGTGTTGTACTTGCAGGGTGTATTGCAAGGCTTTTTGCATCACCGATGTTTGCAAGAATTGAGAATAATTCCAATTTTTCAATAACTTTTCTTCCTGCTTCTTCGCCGCCTTCAACACCGAAACCTAAAATACCTGCGAAATTGTCTTTCAGGTATTTTTTGTTAATTTCATAGGTTGGATGTGATTCAAGTCCAGGGTAGTTTACCCATTTAACCTTAGGATGTGATTCTAAAAATTTAGCTACTTTAAGAGCATTTTCAGAATGTCTTTTTACACGTACATCAAGACTTTCAAGTCCTTGCAGGAATATGAAACTGTGTACAGGAGCTTGGGTTGCACCAAGATCTCTTAAAAGTCTTGCTCTTGCCCTTACAGTAAATGCAAGGTTTCCAAGTTCAGGCACGTCTCCGAATGCATCCCAGAACACCAGTCCGTGATAACTTGGATCAGGTTCTGTGAAGTTTGCAAACTTGCCGTTTCCCCAGTTGAATTTACCGGAATCTACGATATATCCTCCAACTGCAGTACCGTGACCGCCGACATATTTTGTAGCGGATGCTGCAATAACATCAGCACCATGTTCCAAAGGCCTTACAAGTCCGACACCAACTGTATTGTCTACAATCAATGGAATATCATGTGAATGTGCAATTTCAGCCAATGCTTCAAAATCAGGAACATCCAATTTAGGATTTCCGATTGATTCAACATAAATTGCTTTGGTCTTTTCATCTATTGCATCTTCAAAGGCTTTTAAGTCCTGTGAGTCTACAAACTTAACTTCTCTTGCTAAATCTTTGAAAGTGTAGTTAAATAATTGGTAAGTTCCACCATAAAGGTTATCTGCAGATACAATGTTGTCTCCAGGTTCGGTTACATTTAAAATCGCATATGATATTGCTGCAAGACCACTTGATGTTGAAAGACCTGAATTACCTCCTTCGATAGCAGCAATTCTTGCTTCAAATACATCACTGGTAGGGTTAGTTAATCTGGAATAAATTTGTCCAAATTCTTGAAGGGCGAATCTTCTTGCAGCTTCATCTGAATCTTTAAATACATATGAAGTAGTTTGATAAATTGGAACCGCCTGTGCCCCTGTTGCGGGGTCTGGAGTTTGTCCTGCACGTACACCTAATGTTGCTAATCCGTAATCTTTATTTGACATTAATAATCACCTTTATAAAATAATTTGAGTAAAATATATCACGTGTTATATTCACTATATAACAATAGTTATTATTAGTATATAAATATTTTGGTATGCCTAAAAAAAAGTAAGAAAATTAATTATAACTTATGTTATACCAAGATAACATATGTTATTTTTACTATATAAACATTGTCATGGAATATGGAAAAAAACTGAAAAAAAGTTATATTAATATTTAAAAAATAGGAGAAAAATCTCCTAATCATTAATTTCATAACCTAAGGATTGTAGGTCACTTCTGATTTTATCGGATAAATCATATTGCTTGTTAGCTCTAAGTTCAGATCTCACTTCAGAAATTAAATCAAGCAAGTCATCAGAGCCTGCACTGACTTCTTCAGTCTCAAAGCTAACTCCTAAAATATGAGCCACATCATCAAGGAATGCTTTAATAGCTATTTTATCCTCATCAGAAAATGAATCCAAATCATTTTTGGTATCATTAATCAAACCGAAGATTGCAGCAATAGCTTTTGGAGTGTTGAAGTCATCATCCATACTGTCAAAGAATTCCTTCTTATGAGGAGCTAACGCTTCACATTCGAAACTGTCTTCTCCAACTGAAACATCCAAAAGTTCATAGTATTTTCTGATTCTGTCCAAACTTTTTTCAGATTGGTGAAGTGAATCCTTGGAAAAGTCAATCGGACTTCTGTAATGTGTTGAAAGAACAAAGAATCTGAATGTTTCTGCTGCATAATCCTTAAGCAAATCACGAATGGTAATGAAATTGTTTAAAGATTTTGACATTTTTTCTCCATTAACATTTAAGAATCCTGTATGCAACCAGAACTTTACCATCGGAGCTTTGCCTGAAACCGCTTCCATTTGTGTTATTTCCGCTTCGTGGTGAGGGAAAATCAAGTCAAGACCTCCACCGTGGGCATCATATTGCGGTCCGAAGTAGTATTCAGTTATTGCAGTGTCTTCAATGTGCCATCCAGGTCTTCCGTCTCCCCATGGAGAAGGCCAGGTAGGCTCATCCACTCCAACACGTTTTTTCCAAAGCGCAAAGTCCTGCGGATTTTTCTTGGTGGTTTCCGCAATGTCTCTGTGAGATTCAAGCTCTTCAACATTTCTGTTGGATAATTTTCCGAATTCGGGGAATTTGTCTATTTCAAAGTAAACCCCATCTTCGGTTTCATAAGCGAATCCCTTATCAATTAATCTTTGAATCTGATCCAATATTTCATCAACATGATCGGTTGCTCTTGCAAATAAGTTAACGCCATTGACATTTAACTTGTTCATATCTTCAATGTATCTTTTTTCGAATTTGCGAGCCAACTCCTGTGCAGGAATTCCACTTTCTTTTGATCTGTTGATAATCTTATCATCAATATCGGTAATATTCTGGATATAAAATACTGCATACCCTTTGAACTCCAGATATCTTTTTATTGTATCAAAAGAAATGTAGGTTCTTCCATGTCCAATGTGAGCATCATCATAAACAGTTGGACCGCAAACAAATAAGTTAACTCTGTTTTTATTAATAGTTACAAAATCCTCTTTACTGCGAGTTAAAGTTGAATAGACGTCCATAAAAAATAACCTCAAAAAATAGTAATTATAAAAGGCAAGTGAGGGATTTGAACCCCCGTATTATGGTCTGCAGCCACACACCTAAGCCACTCGGTAAACTTGCCACTTAATATTAAAGTATAATAAAATATTGGTTATTGATAGTTTAAATAGTTTACTATTTTTTCCAATATTTTACCAAATTTACTCAGATTCAGACCCAATACAAGTTTGACAATCATCACCTAGTTCTGATTTATCAATACCCAATTGCACTAAAACATCAGCTGTTTTTACATTTTTACAAATTTTACAAGTTCTTGGAATTAAATCTGCTTTTGTAGCTTCTCCTTCAGACAACTCACGTGCAAATTCCTGAACCATACCCCTAACATTGTCATCCAGTTTTATTCCACTGCCTCTTTTATCAGTAATGTACTGAGATACAGCAGGCTGAGTTATGTCCATAAGTTCTGAAACATCTTTTTGTTTCATCCCTAAATTTAAAAGTTCTTTAGCTAGTTCAGATCTAATTGCAGGGATTACATACCATACTACAATTTCACAAGGCGGCTTCATAATTAATCACCATCTTCCTTAAATAAATCACCAAATTGAACCTTATCATCGACTTTCTCTTCAGTCAAACATATTCCATTTTTATCAAGCAAAATTTGAATAAGTTTCTCATTTTCATCTATCTGTTTTTCCAAAGATCTTATTGCCGCTGCAACAGGGTCCGGCAGCTTATTGTGTTCCAAATCAACAACATGACTTTGATTTTTACATTTGACGATTCTGCCCGGAACACCAACACAGGTTGATTCCGGCGGAACATCCTTCAATACAACTGCACCAGTACCTATTTTGGCATATTCGCCAATGGTAATGTTACCCATTACTTTAGCTCCAGCACCAATAATCACTCCATTTTCAATGGTTGGGTGTCTTTTGCCCTTACTAGTTGTAGTTCCACCAAGCACAACACCTTGATAAATTAATACATCATCACCGACAATAGTTGTTTCACCAACAACAATGCCCATGCCATGATCTATAAAAACTCTTTTACCAAATTGTGCACCTGGATGTATTTCAATTCCTGTGAGAAAACGAGAGATAGTTGATAGTATACGAGCTAACAATTTTAAAGAGTGATTCCAGAACCAATGGCTGATTCTATGAAATACCAATGCATAAAACCCAGGATAACATAGAAATATTTCTATTGATGATCTCATCGCTGGGTCTTTTTCTTTAAAAGTGTTAATCTCACTTTTCAAACTATCAAACATTTAAAATCTCCAAAGTTACTATATTGTAATATAATATAACATATAGTATAAATAGTTATTCTTATTCAAATAACCAGTCTACGGAGAGATATCTTTCACCATTGTCCGGTAATATTGCAATTATCCTTTTGCCCTTATTTTCTTCTCTTTTAGCTAATTCCAAAGCAGCAAAAGTTGCAGCTCCGGAAGATATTCCGGTAAATATACCTTCATTTTTAGCAAGGGCCAATAAGGTTTTTCCGGCATCTTCGCTTGCGACCGGGAAGATCTCATCAATAACGTCAGCTTCATAGATTGAAGGAACAAATCCTGCACCGATACCTTGGATTTTATGAGGTCCTTTTTCCCCTTTTCCAAGTGTTTGGGATTCTTCCGGTTCGACAACAACTACTTTAACATCAGGAAGTACTTCTTTTAGACCTTTAGCAATTCCTGTAGCTGTTCCACCTGTTCCTGCTGCGGATACGACAAAGTCAACATTGCCATCAGTGTCCCTTAAGATTTCCTGAGCAGTAGTTTCATAGTGGATTTTTACATTTGCAGGGTTGTCAAACTGACCCAAAATAATGGATCCTTCAGTTTCCTCATTGAGTTCTTTTGCTTTTGCAATTGCTCCACCCATTCCATCAGCACCAGGAGTTAAAACAAGTTCTGCTCCTAAAACACTTAGGAATTTTCTTCTTTCAACAGACATTGTTTCAGGCATGGTTAAAATTAATTTGTAACCTTTGGCAGCTGCAGCAAACGCAAGTCCAATACCTGTGTTACCGCTGGTTGGCTCAATGATTGTTGCACCAGGCTTGAGCAAACCTTTTTCTTCCGCATCTTCAATCATTGCAACAGCAACACGGTCTTTTACACTACCAGTTGGGTTGAATGATTCGATTTTTACATCAACTTCCGCTTCTAAAACATCAGTTAAATTATTTAATCTTACGATTGGAGTGTTTCCAATAGCATCGGTAATGCTATCAAGTACTCCTCTTTTTAATTCTGGTATATTTGCCATATTTTTTTCTCCTACAATAATTAATTTGTTTTTAATGGTATATTAAAAGGGTTATTCTGAAAGTTATAAAAAAATTATAACTATTGTTATATAACAATGTTTTACTTTATAAATGTTTTGGTATAACTAAAAATAAAAGTTAAAAAAAGAAATAAATTAGATATTTTCTGCGTAATAATCACAAATCTCAGTACAGGGACAAATCTCACACTGAGGAGACATTGGTTTGCAGATATTCTGACCAAACTGAACCATCAAATCATTCAGTTTAATCCACAAATCCTTAGGAGCGATTTTACACAATTCAACTTCAGTATCTTCAGGGTCTTTTGTATCCACCAAACCCATACGGTTTGATATTCTGTGAACGTGAGTGTCGACAGGAATCGCAGGAAGCTCAAAAGCAAATACCATAACACAATTTGCAGTCTTACGGCCAACACCAGGAAGCTTTACAAGCTCTTCTACAGTATCAGGAACCTCTCCACCATACTGATCAATCAGGATTTGGGAAACTTCAACTATTCTGCCTGCCTTAACGTTGTAAAAACCGGCAGGTCGGATTAGCTCTTTAATATCATCAATTGGAGCTTCAACAATTTCATACATGTCCTTATATTTGTTGAATAAGTTTTCAGTAGCCTGGTCTGTGTTTTCATCACGGGTTCTTTGAGATAAAATAGTTCTGACCAGTACCTTGTAAGGATCATGGTCCAAAAATGTCCTTATCTCAAAAGTACTCTCTAAATCTTCAATTAATTGAATTACACGTTCCTCTTTATTCACTCTACCAACTCCAATTCAAATCCTAGCTCTGCCATTGATTCTATAAAATTAGGGAATGAAACATCAAACACTTCACCATTAGTAATTTCAACATCATGTTTTAAGCCAATCAATGAAAAGGCCATGGCCAGCCTGTGGTCTCCATGTGAATCCACCACACCAGAAGATACACCCCCAGTTATGCTCATTCCATCTTCATGTTCAGTCAAGTTACAGCCTAACTTTTCAAGCTCACGGCAAGTCGTATCAATCCTGTCCGTTTCCTTTACTCTTGCATGAGCAACACCTGTAATGTTGGTTGTACCTTCAGCCATTGCAGCCAGCACAGCAACTGTTATCAAAAGGTCAGGAGCATTTGACAAATCAACATCAATAGCTTTCAGACTGCCTGTAGATGCGATTTCAACATAATCTTCACCACGGACAACAGTTGCACCCATCTTTTGCAGAATATCCAGGATTACCTTATCACCCTGTTTGGAATTTCTAAATAAGTTTCGGATTATTGCTTTTCCTCCATTGATAGCTATCAATGCCAAAAGATAGGAAGCGGATGAATAATCCCCCTCAACAGTATAATCACAGGCAACATAATCCTGTTTTCGAACTTTAAACTCATCGATTCTGCAGCTTTGATGTTCCTTATCACAGCTTTCATGCTTTAAAAAATATCCGCTTAATGTTTTAACGCCGAATTTTCTCATAATATCCAAAGTCATATTAACATATGGCTTTGATTTGAATTCAGGTAAAACATATAGAGTAACGCCCTCCTGAGATAAAGGAGATGAAATTAAAATTGATGAAATAAATTGAGAGCTGACATTTCCATAAATATTGGTTTCACCACCAACATATCCCGGTTTGATTAAAATTGGTGCCTTTTCGTTGTCTTTTAATGATTCAGTTTCGATTCCTAACGGCCATAATGCATTCATCAACAATCCCATCGGACGAGTCTGAAGGGACTCATCTCCTGTTAAAATAACTTCATTATCACTTAAAGCAGCTACGGAAGTCATTAACCTTAAAGTAGTTCCGGAATTAGCCAAATCTATCGGATCTTCACAAGAATTGTGTAACTTACCACCTGTTCCGACAACTTCCAAATAATCATCGTTTCTTTTAATTTTAGCACCTAAAGCCTCACAAACTCGAATTGAAGCCAATGTATCTTCCGAATACAGCATATCATATAATTTAGAAGTACCTTTAGCAAGTGACGCCAGAATTACTGCCCTATGAGAATAGCTTTTTGAAGGCGGCGCTTTTACAACACCCCCAATTTCTGAAATATTTTTAATCTTAAGAATCATTTTATCATACCGAAAAGAGAATATGCTTATCGATTTACCCTCAATTTTTTCTGTACTAAAATTTATTTCGGATACTTAATTAATTTTTTGGAACAGTGCCAAAAGCATATATGCGTTTCTGTTAAGTAACTTAATTCAAAAAAAAATTAAAAGAATACAATAAGATAAGAAATTTGACATGACCCATATCTTATTGTTGATTATTTTTAATTAATGATTCCAATTCATCCAGACGTTTGTTTAATTCCTCGTTACGTTTTTGATTATGTTTTAATAAAATTGCAGCAGTTAATGTTGCAGTACCTACACCTGATAGGATGTATCCTCCCCAAACCAAAGCCAAAGCATTCAATTTACCGATACCCGTATTACCAAGTATAGCATAACCGTTACTTGTAAATGCATTTGAAACCATAACCAATGCATCTAAAGGAGCAACACTTTCTGCAATTGTTGTGACAATAAAACTAACAAATATCAAAGAAAATAATAATATAATTGCAATTCCAAGGCCATTTGTCTCTGTATATTTCCTGAATTTGTCAAAATATACTTTAATGAAATATGCGTAAACGAAGACATGAATTAGATAAATTGGCCATGTTAAAAGATATTGATTGAAGACAAATAATATTATTGATTCATAAGGCACCAATAGGAAAAATAATATTCTATTATTCCAAGAGCTATAATCTAAAGTTAAAGCAATATACACCGATACAACAATTTGTAAAATCGCAATAGGAATTACATCCATTTTATTAATAGCAGTGATATATATTATGAAAATAAAGAAAATGAACATCATTATTAAGTAATAAACTTGTTTTAATGTTTCAAGTTCTTGTTCGGGAAAATATTCACCAGGATTTAAAAATTTACTATCACTATTATCTACTTTTTTATAAATAAATTTTCCAATTACGAATAGTATGCCAAATATTAGAATTGGAATAAGTACTTCACAAATAACATTAAAAATCTCCATAATTATAATTTATCAAAACATGTATTTTAATCTTTTATTTTAAAGAAAAAATAACTTAACACCCCATATATAAACATTTACAATCTCTGTTTAGGAAATTCCAAAAATATATAACACAACAAAAAGAAAAAGGAATAATAGGATTGAATTATTTAATAATATATCCGAAAGATGACAAAAGTTACTAAAAATTGAAAAAATTGGAGGATTAAATAAAAATGAATGAAACAATTAAGGAACACTCTTGGATTCCGCTAATAGTAGTGGCTCTTGCTTCCTTTATCATAGCTTTGGATGCTACATTCATGAATGTTAGTATTTCACAGGTCGTTGTAGACTTGAATACTGATGTGAGTACTATTCAATCGACCATGTCTTTTTATACTCTCATCACCGCCGCATTCATGCTGCTCAGTGCCAAGCTTCAGGACATAGTTGGTAAAAAGAAACTGTTTTTAATTGGTACTGCGCTTTATGGTCTTGGTACATTCACAGCAGCGGTAAGTCCAAGTGCTACAATATTATTTATCGGATGGGCAGTAATTGAAGGAATTGCTGGGGCATTAATGATGCCTGCTACAGTTTCTATAATTAGTGGAACATATTCCGGTGAAAAACGTACAGTTGCATTGGCAATTGTAGGTGTAATGGGTTCAATTGCAGCCGCTATCGGTCCGCTTTTCGGTGGAATCATGACAACATTCTTAAGTTGGAGATACGGATTTGCATGTGAATTAATAATCGTTTTCATCATTTTAATAATGAGAAACAAAATTCCTGTTTTCGAACCTACTGAATCTAGAAGTGATTTGGACATTACTGGTTCCATAATTTCAATTATAGGTCTTGTTCTGTTAGTTTTAGGCATATTGTCATTATCTAAAGACTTTAACACCAGCATAATCGTGATTATTGTCGGATTAGCTGCATTAGCAGTCTTTGCATTGTTTGAAATCAGAAGAAAAAGAAACGGCAAAGTACCATTACTTGATATGGACTTATTTAAAGACAGAAACTTACGTGTGGGAACTTTAATTTTATTAATAGCTTATCTTGCAATGGGTGGGGCATTGTTTGCAGTTTCCCTGTTCTTGCAAAGCGTATTGCAGTTAAATGCATTCGATACTGGTGTGACTACACTTCCGTTGACTATAGGTTTGCTTATTTTTGCAATATTGGCACCAAGTTTAACCGGAAAATTAAGTCACAAGAAAACCATGGCAATAGGATGTGTAATGGCAATCATTGGATGTTTACTGTTAAGTTATCAATTTAGACTCGATACAACAATATGGACTTTAATGCCAGGCCTGTTTGTATTAGGCGCAGGACTTGGTTTCATCATGGCATTATGTACAGACATTTCATTATCCAACATCCCTGCTGAAAGTCAAAATAACGCATCAGGTATTAATTCAACAGGTACCTCATTAGGTGAATCAATGGGTACAGCAATTATCGGAATAATTCTAATTCTTGGAGTAATGGGCGGTATCAGTACTGCTGTCGATACATATGCACCTGATCATTCAGGAGACGAACAATTCCATCAAGACGTCAATAATTACTTCCAAAAAGTTGGTAATCTAGACAATATTACACAGGACAGTCTTCTCGTAGATGTTGTAAACATCATTATTCAAGAAACCATGGCATTCGTAATGATGGTAACTGCCATTCTTATGGCTGTTGTTCTTGTTCTAACGTTGCGGCTAGAAGATATAAAAATTAAACAATGAGAGTTTATCTCTCATTAACCTTTTTTTAAATTGAAATGTGAAAAGCATGCCTCTTTTTGAATTTCTATTTTTTCATGTGAAAATAACAAATTATAAATAGTCAAATTTCAATCAGGATTAGAATATCTTTTTATTATTAACACCACATCAACATGTTTTTAATCTAAATTAATCAAATATACTTCTATGAAAGAATTCGAAAAAATGCTAGCCGGCCTTGAATACTGTTATGATGATGAAGAAATTTCATTAATGAAATTATATGCCATTGAAAATGCAAATATATTCAATTCACTTGCTGAAGATGATTTGGAAAAGCAGCACGAGGTTTTAAGTGAAATTTTAGGTTCAGTTGGTGAAAAAGTATGGATAGCCAAAAGATTCTGCTTTGATTATGGCAAAAACATATTCATTGGAAATAATTTTACTGCAAACTTCAATCTGACAATATTGGACATTAACGAAGTGCATATTGGAGATAACGTAATGATTGGCCCAAATACAACAATAACGACTGTAGGCCATCCATTATCCCCTAAAAAAAGAAGACAGCATTTAGGTCAGGCCAGTGAAATCAGAATTGGAAATGATGTTTGGTTAGGTGCCAATGTTACCGTACTTCCGGGAGTTACAATTGGAAATAATGTCGTTGTTGGTGCAGGTGCTGTTGTAACAAAGGATATTCCCGACAATTCTCTTGCAGTAGGCGTTCCGGCTCGCGTCATTAAAGAAATAGAAAATGATATAGATTAAATTTACATGATTTGGACTATTAAAATGAATTCAAAAAATATTAACTTAATAATTAATTTATTGCTGATAATTTTAGAAATTATCGGATTTGTATTGGTTTTTAATGAATTGGGAATTAAGTCATTAGAATACTATACGGAAGACAGTAATCTATTGCTATTAATATCATCAGTGATCTTTTTAATCTATATCTCAAAAAACAGGGAACTGCCTGCATGGTTCAAGTCCTTTCGATATGTTTCAATAGTTTCCACAACATTAACACTGATTATTGTTGTAACAGTACTGTCCTGGACAACCGATTTAGGACTCTATCACTTGTTATTCGGCGGATCCATGCTGTACCACCACACATTATGCCCGCTGCTGGCAATTTTATCATTTGCCTTTGTTGAAAAATATGATGGCCTAAATGCGGTTAGGGGCTTGTATTTTACAATAGTATATGGGGCAATAATGATTGTTTTGAATATCTTAAAAATAGTTGAAGGACCGTATCCATTTTTGCTGGTAAATAAGCAGCCAATATTGCATTCAATATTGTGGACAGTGGTTATTTTTGCTATAACCTATGCAATAGCATTAATATTAAAAAAAGTTAATGGGAAAGTAATTATCTAATTACTTCCACAATCATATCCAAGTTTTCGGATTGCAAGATGTCAACCTTCTTACCGGATGCACCTACAATCTCCTTTTTGACATTTAACATGCCTTCAGGAACTACAATCTCGCCGACAGTCAGCTCATTGTTTTTCTCCAAAGCAGCACCGATTTCATCAATGTCAGTAGATTTTAAATATCCTATGATTTTACCGGCATCTCCCTTGAATGTCGGTCCGATTTGAGACATGTCAGGCTCAACTTCAATGATTTTTTCATGAACTTCAGGTTTTCCCTGACTGATAGCCAAATCCTTAATTTTTAAAGTTCCTTTTATGTCATCATCGAATTGATTGAAAATTTCAACCAGTGCGTCATCGGAAGTGTAGACATTCACTTCAGCAAGTTCCGCATTCAACGGTATTTTGGATGCTGATTTGAATCTTCTTACTTCATCAATTAGCTCAACAGTAGTTTCACCTTTTGTCTCCATTTCATCGCTGATGAGTTCCTCATATACTTCAGGCCATAATGTTGTATGTATTGACTCGTCTGAGAAGTATTGGTAAACTTCCTCGGTAAAGAACGGTGCAATCGGAGCCATCAATTTAAGTGAAGTTTCAACAACTGTTTTTAATGTGTATTTTGCAGCTTTTCTTGATTCATCTGAAACATCTGTGTACAATCTGTATTTTACGGCTTCAATGTATTCGTCACAGAAATCATGCCAGAAGAACCTTTCGATTGAGGTTATTGTATCTGCAAAGTTATAATCGGCAAATGCGGCATCCACTTTTTTATTGAGGTTGTTGAGTTTTGACAAAATCCATAAATCTAGCGGTCCTAAATTATCCTTAACATCTTCATATGCAACTTCTTCATCAAATATCTGCATGCTGATGAATCTGAATGCATTCCAGAATTTTCTAAGGAATCTGTATCCGTGCTTGATGTCCTTCCAGTCAAATATTACATCAGATCCAGGAACACTGTTGGCAGCCCATGTTCTTAGAGGGTCTGCACCGTATTGTTCAATGACCTCTTCAGGTCCAACCACAAATTCAGGCCTTGACTTACTCATTTTGTTTCCATCTTCACCGAATACCATACCGTTGATTACAATATCATCAAACGGCTTTTGTCCGGTTAAGGCAATACAACGTAAAGTGGTGTAGAATGCCCATGTACGGATAATATCGTGTCCTTGCGGACGGATATTTGATGGGAAATGATTTACATAATCTTCATCAGGCCATCCTGCAATGGACAGCGGTGAAATTGATGAATCCATCCAGGTGTCCAATACATCCACTTCAGGTACGAACTCTTCACATCCGCATTCACATGCATGTTTTGGTTTATCTACAGTCGGATCGATTGGCAAGTCTTCCACATCAGGCAAAATAACTTTTCCACAGTCTTTACAGTACCATACAGGAATTGGGGTTGCAAATATTCTTTGTCTTGAGATACACCAGTCCCATTCCATGGAATCTGCCCAGTTGACCATACGGGATTTCATGTGCTCAGGCACCCATTTCATCTCATCGGCTGCAACTTTGGTCTTTTCAATCAAATCCCTTACTGCCACAAACCACTGTTCCTTAAGAAGAATTTCAACAGGAGTCTTACATCTCCAGCATTGACCTACGTTTTGGTCAACCTGTTCTTTCTTCAACAGGTATCCTTCTGCATCCAAATCTTCAATAGTCTGTTTTTTACAACTTTGCAAGTCCATTCCTTCATATCTTCCTGCGGCAGCTGTCAATATGCCCGCATCGTCCATGACGTCAATGACTTCAAGGTCATATTTTTGAACCCAGCTTACGTCAGTTTTATCCCCGAATGTACAAATCATTACTGCACCTGTACCGAATTCAGGATCTACCTCTTCATCTGCAATGATTTTTACTTTTTGGTGAGATAAAGGAACTTCAACATATTTGCCTAAAAGGTGAGTGTATCTTTCATCTTCAGGATGAATTACAACAGCCACACATGCAGACATCAGTTCAGGACGGGTTGTTGCAATTAAAATACCTTCCTCTTTAGGGTCGGCCTGTTTTCCTGACTCCTGTGAAGATGCAATATCCTCATATGAATCTTCAACTGCAGGAGGGAAGTTTACATAGTTTAAAAAGGTTGTATTGTCTGAGTATTCGACTTCCGCAAATGCAATAGCTGTCTGACAGCGAGGACACCAGTTTACAGGGTGTTTGCCCTGATAGATTAATCCATCCTCATACATTTTTAAAAATGAATATTGAGTCCTTTTCATGTACTCAGGATTCATTGTAACGAACTCACGAGACCAATCTTGTGAATAACCCATTGCCTTCATGTCCGCTTTCATACTTGCAATGTTTTTGGTGGTCAAGTCAATACAATATTGTCTGAATTGAGCTCTTGAAACATCATTTTTCTTGATTCCATGAGTTTCTTCAACTTTAACTTCAGTCGGAAGACCATGACAGTCCCATCCCTGTGGGAACAAGACGTCAAATCCTTTTTGTCTTCTGTATCTTGCATTCATATCAATATAAACCCAATTCAGGACGTGCCCTAAGTGAATTGCGCCTGTTGGGTATGGTGGAGGAGTATCAATAACATATCTAGGACGAGATCCATCTCCAATGTATTTGTAGATGTTTTCATCTTCCCATTTCTTCCCCCATTCTTTTTCTTTTTTAAAATCATAGTCTTTAGGAATTTCTTCTTTTGACATATATTTTCTCCTAATAATGTAAGTAAAAATAATATTATTAATTATGTAGTTTATTATTTAAAAACATTTATAATAGTTAACTATATTATATAATAAAATCAAAATAATATTATTATAAATTAATAAAGGACTGTGAAAAAATGGAATTGTTATGGTTTTATGTTGCCCTTGTATTAGCTGTAAGCGATGTATTGCACACTACATTAATGTGGAAAGTTTTAAATAATTTCTACATAGTGTTAGGAGGTCTAATCCAGCAATCCACACATTCTACATGGCAAACATGGTTAGTTCACGAAATAATGGAAGCGGGATTTCATTTCATTGTGCTGTCAATAGTTTTCCTGAACCCAACTATAGGAATTGAAGCAGCCCTTATTCATTTTGTTATAGATGTAACCCATACAGTATTCATAAGAGATTTGGGCGAATTGGAACATAGAGCGCTACACTTTACAATAGAATCTTTATTTTTCATGGTACTATATGGATTATGAAAATAATTAATGGAGTTATTAAATGCCAGTTATTACATTCAAATATCAAGATTTAAAAGATTTAGGAATCGATATGGAAAAAGATGAACTAATAGACACCTTACCAATGATGTCAAGTGATATTGAGGACTTTGATGATGAGGAAATCAAGGTAGAATTCTTCCCAAACAGACCTGACAACTTGTCCGTCGAAGGAGTAGCTAGATCTTTTAAAGGATTCATTGGTCAGGAAATTGGTTTTCCTGATTATAAAGTGGAAGAATCAGGCGAATATGTTACTGTAGACAGTGATGTTGCCTCCATCAGACCATACATCGGATTTGCAAAAATCGATAATGTTGATTTCACTGGCGATAAGCTCAAATATGTAATGGATTTCCAGGAAAACCTCCACTGGGTTATTGGAAGAGACAGAAAAAAAGTTGCTATCGGTATCCACAATGCAGATGTTGTTGAAGGTCCATTCAAATACATTGCAACACCGAAAGATGCAAATGCATTCGTACCTTTGGAAAAAGACACCGAAATGACTCCTGACGAAATCCTAACAGATCATGACAAAGGTAAAGCCTATGCTCATTTAATCGAAGATTTTGATAAATATCCATTAATTTTAGATAAAGACGACAATGTCTTATCCATGCCTCCAATCATTAACGGAGAGTTAACCAAACTTAAAGAAGACACTAAAAACATCATTGTTGATGTAACTGGTACCGATGAGAGAGCCGTCAATCAGGCTTTAAACATCATTTGCTCCTCATTTGCTGAAGTTGGAGGTCAAATCAAATCCATGGAAGTTAAATATGAAGATAAAACTATTAAAACTCCTGATTTAACTCCTCAAGAAATGAGCGTTCATGTTGATACTGCAAATGAATTGATTGGAGGAACCAATCTCAATGCAGAAGAAATTAAAGAGTTGCTCTTGAAAGCACGTTTTGATGCCGAAATAATCGATGAAAATGAAATCAAAGCAATCATACCTGCATACAGGGTGGATATCCTTCACGAAGTTGATGTCGTAGAAAA
Source organism: uncultured Methanobrevibacter sp. (assembly GCF_902771435.1). Classification (GTDB taxonomy): domain Archaea; phylum Methanobacteriota; class Methanobacteria; order Methanobacteriales; family Methanobacteriaceae; genus Methanocatella. The sequence continues at coordinate 28,144 of NZ_CACXXB010000016.1, forward strand.
TATTGCTGTGCAATATCACATTAACGACGTGGTTGCAGAGCTTCCGGACATGAATACAGTAGCTTATGAGAATGACTGGTTTAAAGCTGAAAGCACCATTCGTGAAGTGATGGTCACATTAGGTTTCCAGGAAATAATGAGTTTAATGCTTACAAATGAGGAAGCACATTACGAAAAAATGAATCAGGAAGAAAAACCTCATGTTCAAGTTGCAAGACCTATTACAATCGACAGGACAATGATTAGAACAAGTTTAATGAATAGCCTGATGGAATTTTTAGAGGACAACACCCACGAAGACCTGCCTCAGAAAATCTTTGAAATCGGTGATGTATTGTATCTTGATGAAACCAAAGAAAATAAAACCGCATCATCCAAGAAATTGGCAGCACTCGTTTGTCACTCAACTGCAAACTTTACTGAAATCAAATCCATTGTTACAAGCGTCTTAGCTAACCTGGGATATTCAATGGAAATAACCGACAGTGAAAATGAAACATTCATTAAAGGCAGGGCAGCGGACGTTACCGGTGAAGCGCAAAAAGGAACAATTAAAGGATTCTTTGGAGAGGTTTCACCTGAAGTGATTACCAATTTTACCCTGGAATATCCTGTAATCGGATTTGAAATTGAATTCATTAACAAATGAATTCTTTCACTCTTTTTTTAATACCACAGTTTTCTCATGTCAGTTTCCATTTGGGAGTAATTGTTAACCACATGAGTGCCATCATAATTATAGAAAACAAGTATGAATATTAATAGGATTATTATAATAGCTATTAAAATTATTGTCCATTTCTTCAATTATTCACCAACCATTGTCAAAGTTACTGTTCTGTTGTGTCTTGGTCCATCTAATTCAACAAAAAATACTGATTGCCAGGTGCCCAAGTCAAGTTTTCCATTTTTTATAGGCAAACATTCACTTGAAGAGAGTAAAAATGACTTCAGGTGTGAGCGTGCATTATTGTCAATTCGATCATGAGAGTAGGAATATTTGTCAGTGATTAAATTATCCAACGTGAACTGGACATCCTTTAATAAACCCGCCTCATTTTCATTAACGACAATGGCGGATGTTGAATGCCTTGAGAAAATGGAGACAATCCCCTCGTTAATCTCAATTAACTCATTAATTCTGGAAGTTATGTCAATAATTTCAAAGTTTTTTGAAGTGTTGATTTTTATAGAATCTGTTTTAACTGTCATTGAATAACTATTTGTCTAAAGTTGTTAATAAACAAAAGAAAAAAAAGAAAGGAAAAATTATTCGAATTCACTTTTACGTCTGTATCCATAAATAAGACATCCCATAATTGAGAGAATGCACAATACTATCAGCCCGGAAGTGTTTGTAAGCTCTTTTGATGTTGTAACAGGAGGAATAATTTCATATGCTTTTCCTTCGCTGGAAGCATCACCACTTCCAGTGTCTCCAGCATCCAAATCACCATTTGACAAGGCATCATTACTATTGTCTGAGGTATCCTGTGACGGAATGCTTGAACTGTTTGTTCCATAATTGCCAGATTTTTGTGAATTGGTTACATGTGAACCTGAAGAGTTTCCTCCTTGAGAATTTCCTTGGTAATTGGAACCTCCACTAACATCAGAAGTTCCCCCATCATCAGAATTTCCCTGAGAACCTGTTTCACCATCAGATGAGGTTGATTTTGAATCCTGTTCTACTCCCTTTTCTCCTGAAGCCTTATAATCATATTTATAATACTGACCACCAATTTCAACTTGAACATCATGGTCAACAGTATAATCTAAACCTTTAACAACAGTAGCCTGTCCGTTTTTAACATCAACTGTATATTTATTTCCATCAACTTCAACATTTGTTTGAAATGTTGCAAATTCATTGACTGCTTTTCCGGATGAGTCCTTCAGCTGAAGGGATAACGTATTACTAATTGATAATGTATCCAACTTCATTAATGATGCTAAAAGCCTTGGACATACAAAAGTATTTGAAGGGTCGTTAGAATCATACCAGTTCTGACCCAATTCAAAATTCTCATTTTCCCAGTAATTTTTAGCCTGGTAAAATTCATTATGCGCCATATAGTTATATTCAACCACAAGTTTCGAGTTACCTGAACTTCTGAATGCAGAACCCAACAAAAAACCGTTTCCCGTTTCAAATCCGCCCATAGATGAACGAGGATCTTTTCGGCTATGGGTTAATGAATTTGATTTGACAACGTCATTGGCTGATGTTGAATTGATATAAACACCATTGGTATTATCATATACATTGTTTCGAGTGATTAAAGTATTTGAAGACCTGTTGAACGTTGAAATACCATTTAAGTCATTATGGTGGATTGTGTTGTTAGTTATATTGCAAAATTCAATATTTGATGTTTCAATTCCGGACCATTTGTTATAGGCAATACTGTTATTTTCAACAAGACTGTTTTTCACATCCTTAAGCTGCAAACCATTGTTGGTGGCTTTTGAAATCTCATTATTGGATATGATGATTCTATCGCAATCTTTAATCAATATTCCATTTTTTCCACCAATTACATTATTATCCCCAACAGTGACGTTTTTTACGCCATCAACAATGACACCACAGTCACTGCCCCCAGCAATGATAGTTATTCCGGACAATATGCTGCCGGCTGATTTTGATGTAAAGTAAAATCCGAAAGTTTTGTCTATTCCTAATCTCTTAGCATTATCATTTAATTTGCCTGATGTGTAAACAATACTGTCATTTTTAGAAATTATGTTTAACTTCTTATTTACGATTAAAGAAATATTCCTGTACTCACCATCTGTAAATTCAAATGTATCCCCATCATTTGCACTATCAAATTTTGATTGAATGTCTTCATTTGATAAGTCAGAAGTGATTGAGTGATAATTGCTTCCTCCATCTGCAAGTACAGTCATATTGTTTTCTTGAATATTAGCTGCACTAACTGAAGAAACTAAGAATAAGAACAATAATAATGTGATAAAAATCTTAAATACTTTTTTACCCATATTAAAAACTTCCTAAACCTTATTTTTATAATCAATGAATAAAATATAAAAATAATTCTTAAAATGAAAGAAATTATCCATATACATAATATTGATTAACGATATACTCTTTGAATTTAAATATATTTAAATATAAGTATAATAACACCGTTATATTAGAAAATGTAGGCGATATAAATCTAATTACATCAAAAAGATTAGATTAACAGTGTTATATAACAAATTAAAGACATTTTAATTTAAATAATATGAAAATCAATATAAAAATAATTGCTTATCGATTAAATTTCATTATATAAATTAGATTAAGTAATTGATTATAATTAGTTATGAGGAAAAATCATGAATAAAAAGAGTTTAATATTATCAGTTCTGTTAGTATTAATTGTTTTTTTAAGTGCAACAGCAGTATCTGCAGAAAACACTACAGATAGTGGAAGTGTAGATGATGTATTGTCCGCTTCACAAATAACAATTGAAACAACAGACACCAATGATCAAATTCAAACAAAGATTAACAGTTTGAATGATGGAGACACTTTAAATTTCCAGACTGGAGAATATAAAGACATCTGTCTATACGTAAACAAAAGTATTACAATTAACGGAAACGGCTCTACATTATACGGTTATGATAGGCCTTCCGCAAATACCACCCCCGACATTATCATGAACAAGACCTCCGAAGGAGGATATGCCATTACAAATCTTGCTACATTATATATCCTTAAAACAAATGGTCTCGTTTTAAAAGACATAAATATTGTTGCAGGTGCAAACAGTGGGACAGACAAAGGAGCTGATACAAGATACAGCAACTGTGTAATCTACAATTATTTCTCAAACAAAACAACCATAACAAACACCGAAATTGAAGGTTGTTCCTGGGGAATTTGGTTCCAAAACTGCGCTGATGGAATAATCGAAAACAATGATGTTAAAAATCAGGGAATCACAGGAATTTTCAACTTCCAGTCACCTAGAACAATAATAAGGAACAACACAGTAACCAATGCCAAAAACCATGGTATCGATGTAAGGCATGGTGTTGGACCAAATGTGAAAGTTTTAAACAACACAGTAATCGGTTCTAAAGAAGGAATCTATTTATTGCACTCTGCAAAACATGTTGTAACCGGAAACACAATTGTCAATTGTACCTTAAGTTCAATCACCTGTTGCGGCGCTAGCCACATTACCATAAAAGACAACAAATTATACAACTCCAGAATCGGTGTTCTTTTAGGTGGAGGACAACCTGTAGGTGGAGCTTATACCGGATATAACAATATCACTATCGGTGCAAATGAATGGAAATTAGATACCTTACCAATGCCTCCTTCATTCGTATTTTATGTTGGCGAAGCAAAAGGAGATTACGCTGGCATTGATGCAATGATGGGCACTTACTCAGACAGCAGCCTAACCAATATCACCTATGTTGAATATAGTGGAATTGAAACTCCAAAAGACATTAATGTAGATTATAATACAATTCTTAAAGAAACAGGCACTATCGTTAAAATTTCTTCAGGAATGACCAATGCACAAATCCAAGAAAAAATCAATGAAATGAAAAACGGCGACACATTAAGTTTTGAGAAAAATGCAGTATTTGAAGACATCTGCATTTACATTGACAAAAACATTAAGATACTGGGAAATAATGCAACATTAAAAGGATTAAATACTATTGACATCAATAAGATTCCTGAAAAAATCACCAAACAGACCAATGAATCAGGATATGCAATTACCTACCGCTCAGTATTATATTCAGTGAATAACACCGGTGCAGTTATCAGCGATTTAAACATAATCGGAAACTATCCGGCATATGATTTAAACAAACCTAATGGACCTGCATATACTACTGCATGTATCTATGCTGAAAACAGCAAAAACCTTACAGTCACAGGCTGTAAAATTAACGGTGCATCATGGGGTATTTTTGTAGGATATCAACAGAGAGGATGTCCTAATTCAATTATTACCAACAATATTGTTAAAGACCAATACACTACAGGTATAATCTGTTTTGGATCCAAACAATCCATTATTGTTAACAATACAGTGGCTAATGCTAAAAACCATGGAATTGATGTAAGATTCCCTGCTGGATTTGGCGTTACTGTATTCAACAATACAGTATCAGGTGCTAAAGAAGGAATTTATCTTTTACACTCCTACGGACACAAAGTATATGAAAATACAATTTTAAACTCAAAAATAAGTTCAATTACCTGTTACGGATCATACAATGAAACCATATTCAACAATACATTAAGCGGAAGCAGAATTGCAATTTTACTCGGTGGAGGATACTATGATGTAACCATCGGCAAAAACGCATACAAACCGGACAAATTACCGTTCCCACCTACTTTCGAATTCTATGTGGTTCAAGGTGAAAACAGATACCAAAGTTCTGAAAATGTACAGGGCACATACAAAGATTCACAGGCTGTAAACTTAACTGCATCAGACGCTACTGTCGGATACAAAGGTTCAATGGATGTGACTTTAAAAGACAATAAAGGCAAAGCGATTGTAAATAAAACAGTCACAGTCACCGCTGGAGATGAAACTTTCACAGGCATGACAGATGCCAACGGTATTGCCCCAGTTAATGTGGACTTGCCGGAAGGCAATTACACTGCTGCTATCCATACTTCAAGCGATTATTACAATAAAGCAGGAAATGCAGTTGCATCAATAACTGTCAGTGATGATAGGGCAGATTGCGTAATAGCTGCCTCAAGTAAAACAGCATACTTAAAAACAATCAAATCAGGGTATAAATATTCAGTTACCCTAAAAGACAGTAATGGAAATGTTTTAGCTAACAAAAATGTTACAATCACATTTAACGGTAAAACATACAATTCAACTACAAACGATAAGGGAGTAGCTAGCGTAACACTAAAAGCAACAAAAATCGGATCCAAAAAAGTAACTGTAAACTTTGCTGGTGATGATGAATCCAAAGCAGCAAACAAAACCGCAACAATTAAAGTTAAAAAAGAGGCTTCCAAATTAACAGCTTCCAAAAAGACCTTTAAGGCCAGTGCCAAAACCAAGAAATATACTGTTACCTTAAAAACCAAATCCGGAAAAGCTATTGCAAAAGCAAAAGTTACTATTAAAATTAAAGGTAAAACTTACAAAGCAACTACAAAATCTAGCGGTAAAGCTACATTTAAGATTACCAAATTAACTAAAAAAGGCAAATACACCTCAATAGTTAAATATTCAGGTAACAGCTACTACTACGCAAAAACAGTTAAACCAAAAATAACAATAAAATAAAGAGATTTCAACTAATCTCTTTTAATTTTTCTTTTTTTAAAAAAATAAGATTAATACATATTCCTTTTAGAATATGCATAATAGATAATAAATATTCCAACTAGAATTAAAACTATCTGTGAGAATATTGCAAAAAATATTGCCGGAATGACCTTTAATTCCGCCAACAGCCATAACACACCATATATTACAATTAAAGCTCCGAATAAAATAGCTACTTTATAGCCTATATCCCTTAAATCAGGAACTCCTCCGTATGGAATTGGCATCAAACCACCTTACAGTTCTTTGGTTCCGTCATCGGTTCCGACAATGACCTTATCCACCATTTGTGAAAATATTCCATTTTCCACAACGCCCGGAATCGCATTCAAATCAATTTCCAGATGGGCAGGGGATTCAATCTCGTCAAACTTGGCATCGATGACAAAATTGCCGTTATCGGTAATTACCGGGCCGTCTTTCCTTTGAGCCATTCTGATTTGACAGCTAGCTCCCATATCCTCCAGAGCTTTTATGACCATTCTGGATGCATCAGGCAAAACTTCCACAGGTACCGGGAAATTTCCTAACTTTTCAACACATTTTGATTCATCAACAATGACAATGAACTCATCAGCAGCATAGTCAACTATTTTCTCCTTGGTGTGGGCTGCTCCGCCTCCCTTAATAAGATTGAAGTCAGAGTCCACTTCATCGGCACCGTCAACTGACAGGTCAATGTCATGCTCTTCCAAGGTAGTTATCGGAATATTCCACTGTTTTGCAATTAATAATGATTGAAATGAAGTTGGAATTCCCATTACTCTAATTCCTTCATCGCGAATTCTCATACCCACTTTTTCTATGAAGAAATGTGTTGTTGAACCTGTACCAAGTCCTAAAACCATTCCATCCTTTACATATTCGGCAGCCTTGTAACCTGCATTCTTTTTACCGGAATTATTACTGCTAGCATCTTTCATTATATCACAAACCCTAAAGTAAGTTTATTAAGATTATAACCTTTTTTGCATTCCTCCTTATGTTTTCCCTCATGATTTAACACAATGCATTTGTCATTTTCCATTAAACCTTCAGGGAAACACAAGTCATGGAACTGACAGGTTTCCTCATCACAATCAGGAGCATTAAATGTAAATGTTGAACCTTCAAAAATGTTCTTGGAAGTGGTCAGCAAATCTATTTGAGCCCTGTCAACTTCCACAGGCACAACTGCACCTTCAGCATGCACAGGACATTTCTGTTCATTGTCCTTTACATCAACAATGACATATTTTCTGTTTTCTTCCAGGCTTCCTATGCAAGATGATTTAAATCTACAATCCTTGCAATCTTCAGCAGGACCTAAAAAAACAAATTCTTGACCTTTTTTTGCTAATTCTTTACCAATCAATGTAATCATTTAAATCACCTCTGTTTTGTAGGCCAATTCATAAGCCGCATCCCGACAAATTCCATTATCTCCTAAAATAGTATATCTTTCAGGCCTGATTTCATTAGCCATCATCAATGCTTCGATAATGTCATCTTCACATACGCCAATTTCAGCAGCAGTGGTCGGGGCTTGAACAGCCTTTAAAGCATCCCTAATATATTTCCAGTCTCCTCCATGGAGATACATCATCATTATTGTACCTATACCGCACTGCTCACCATGCAGCGCAGGCTTGTCCAATATCTTATCCAGGGCATGTGAGAACAAATGCTCGGATCCGCTGGCAGGCCTTGATGAACCTGCAATGCTGATTGCCATTCCTCCACTGAACAATGATTTCATAACTATTCTTGCGCTAGGCTCAAGATTAGGCTTGATATTGGCTATATTGTCAGTGATTAAATTTGCAGACATTATGGACAATGCCGCTGCAGATTCGGAGAATGGTTCATTTTTAAGTCTGTGTGCCAACTCCCAATCTTTGATTGCAGTAAAATTTGCCATCAAATCAGCACATCCTGCAGCCAACAGTCTGAATGGGGACTGTGCTAGAACTTCAGAATCGGCAATAACAGCTATTGGAGAGTGAGCGGCAACAGATATTGAAGTATCAGGATTTTTGATTGATGCCATAGGAGATACAATACCGTCGTGTGAAGCTGTTGTCGGCATGGATACAAAGTATACGCCCTGATTGAATGAAGACAGTTTGGCAACATCAATGACTTTTCCACCGCCAATACCTAAAACTGTGGTATCAGGTGTAATCAATTCTTCGACTTCAGATATTGAATCGGCAGATGCTCCATTGACCTTAATAACATCATACTCAATATCATCATTTTCAAGACTTTCAATTACCGGAAACGCACCCACATCATAGGTGTGGGAACCTGTAACAATCAAAATCTTTTTATCTAAATGCAGAGATTTACATATCTCACCGGTATTCTTTATAATACCCGGATCAATGTAAACTTCACGAGGCATTTGTATTTTCCTATTACTCATAATATCTCCTAAATTGAATTATTCATTAATATATATGTATAAAATAATTATAAATAACTTTCTTTGAATATATTTAATAGTTATTAAAAACAGAATATTTAATACTATAAAAAATTATTTAGGTGATATGGTGGAAAATTTTGACGAATGGTTTCATGATATTTTAGAAAATGCAGATATAACCGATTCAAGATATCCTATTAAAGGGATGGCAGTTTGGAGACCATATGGTTTTCAAATAAGAAAGCACTCAATGAACATTATCAAAAAGCTATTGGATAAAGACCATGATGAAGTTCTATTCCCAATGCTTGTTCCTGAAACAGAACTAGCAAAAGAAGGCATACACGTTAAAGGATTTGAAGACGAAGTATATTGGGTAACTCAAGGGGGTCAAACCCCATTGAACGAAAAATTGGCATTAAGGCCAACCAGTGAAACTGCAATTTATCCAATGTATTCATTATGGATTAGAACACATATTGATCTTCCAATTAAAATGTATCAAATCGTCAATACATTCAGATATGAAACAAAACATACCAGACCGTTAATACGTGTTCGTGAAATTACCACATTTAAAGAGGCTCATACTGCACATGCAACCAAAGAAGAATCTGATGAACAGATTCAAGACTTTATTGAAATGTATAAAGAGTTTTTTGATGATTTAGGAATTCCATACTTAATTTCTAAAAGACCAGAATGGGACAAATTCCCAGGTTCTGACTATACTATGGCATTTGATGTGATTATGCCTAACGGTAAAACCCTGCAGATTGGTACAATCCACAATTTAGGCCAGACTTTCGCAAAAACCTTTGACATTACCTTTGAAGATAAGGACGGAGAGCACAAACTGGTTTACCAAACCTGTGCAGGCGTATCCGATAGGGTAATAGCTTCCGTCATTGGAGTTCATGGAGACGAAAAAGGGCTCAGACTACCACCTAAAGTATCACCGAATCAGGTAACCATAATTCCGATTTTATTCAAGAAAGGAAAAGAGGAAGTTTTGGCAAAATGCTCAGAAATCAAAGAACAGCTGGAAGAAGCTGGCATTAGAGTAAATATCGATGACAGGGACATCAGACCTGGTAAAAAATTCAATGACTGGGAACTCAAAGGAACCCCTCTTAAGCTTGAACTCGGACCTAGAGATTTGGAAAACAACATTACTGTTGCAATGAGAAGGGATGAAGGAGAAAAAATAGAACTCACTTTGGATGACTCATTGGCTGACAACGTCATGGATTTATTAGAGAAATCTAATGAAAACCTCTCTAAAATAGCATGGGATTTCCAGGGCGAACATGTCAAATTCACAGAAGATATCAATGAAATTTCAGAACTTGTTGAAGCCGGAAATGTTGTTAAATTCTACTGGGGTGGAGATGAAGCAGTAGGAAAAGAAATTGAAGAAAAAACCGGCTATGACATTTTAGGAATTCAGGAAGAGGTATCCGAAGGCAAATGCATAGCAAGTGGCGAAGATGCAAAATACGTTGCTTTGATAGCTAAAACATACTAGTGATTAAAATGGATAACATATACGCGATAATTCCAGTTACCACATTCAAAAATGCAAAAACCAGACTTTCTCCATTTTTATCAGAAGAAGAAAGGGAAAAACTCTTAAAGGCAATGCTTCATGATGTAACCGACACTCTAAAGAAATATGTGGACAAAATCTTTATCATAAGCCGTGATGAAGACATATTAAACTATGCTGAAAGCTTAAATGTTAACACCATTCTGGAAAACGAAAATTCCAATCTGAACAAGGCCCTGACACAGGCAATGAAATTATGCAAGGGAAAGACAAGGAAAATCCTTATCGTTCCCTCAGACATCCCCCTTATTGGAAAAACAAACATCAAGATGCTAATTGATGCAGGGAAAAACCTGGATTTCATCATCGTTCCATCAAAAGGAGGCGGAACAAATATGATTATAATGAAACCTATGGCAATCCGCACCCAATTTGAAGGATTCAGCTACAAAAAGCATGTTCAGGTTGCCGAAAAGAAAAAGCTAAATCCTCAAGTTCACGATTCATTTTTCATGGCATTGGACGTCAATACAACTGAAGATTTGGGTGAAATCCTGCTTCATGGTGATAATACACATACAAAACAATACTTAAAAGAGCTTAAAGTCAGTGTCGAGTCATACCGTGGATCTGAAAGACTTAAAGTTACCAGAGCTGATTAGATGATTGTAATGAGCATAGCAGGCGTTGACCCTTCAGGAGGTGCAGGAGTTTTCGCTGATTTGAAGACATTTCAGGCCATCGGCGTTTACGGATGCGGCATTGTTACTGCACTTACCGCTCAAAACCCATATAAATTCTTTTCAACAATGCCTGTTTCGCCTGAATATATTGAAGAGCAGATTGATTCAGTCATGGATTCATATGAAGTTGAATTTATTAAAACCGGAATGCTGTACTCACCGGAAATTATAGAACTTGTTTCCAAAAAGGTTAAGGAGTACCGCCTAAAAGCTGTGGTTGATCCCGTAATGGTTGCAACTTCCGGCGGCAATTTGACTAAAGAAGACATAGCGGATGCATTCAACAAATATTTGCTTCCACATTCCATTCTGACAACACCAAATGTCAGTGAAGCTGAAAAACTATCAGGCATTAGTATCAACACAAAAGAAGATGCAATCAAAGCCTGTGAAAAAATCAGATGCAACAGCATAATTACCGGCGGCCATCTGGACGGCATCAACACCATCAACATTAACGGCAATGTTACAACAATAAAGCAGGAGCTGATTGAAACTGAAAATCTGCACGGTACTGGCTGTAACCTATCATCAGCGATTGTTGCTCATTTGGCTAAAGGCAACGACTTAAAAACAAGCATTGTAAAATCCCTTGATTATGTTTATGAGGGAATAAAAAATGGAAATTATGGAACATTGATAGCTAAAATTTAACTATAATGCTCTAAAATCTAATTTTAAAAAAAGTAAAGGATGATAATAGCGAAAACTATTATTCTTCCATATCCAATTTGTCAACGATGGATTCCTGAAGTTTTATGAATTCCTTTGATTCTCTTTTTCTTGGCCTTTCAATATCAACTTCAATGATTTCTGCAATTCTTCCGGGATTCCTATCCATGATTACAATCTTATCGGCCAGAAATACGGCTTCATCAACATCGTGGGTTACAAAAACGATTGTGTTTTCAAATCTTTTCCAAACCCCTATGAGCTGCTCCTGAAGCTTGTGCCTATTTTGCATATCCAATGCAGAAAACGGTTCATCCATCAACAAGATTGGTGAATGATTAAGCAAAGATCTGATAATTGCAACCCTTTGCTTCATACCACCTGAAAGTTCATGAGGATAGCTATCCTTAAAGTCAATTAATCCAACACTTGTCAAGTATCTTTCTGCGGCCGCAATATTTTCCGCCTTGTTTCCCTTATTGGTCATCTCCAAACCGAAAGTAACATTCTGCAATACAGTCAGCCAAGGGAATAATGAGTACTGCTGGAAAATAACCGCACGGTCACCGGATGGGTTTTTAACGACTTCACCATTTGCAACTATCTCGCCTGAAGTAGGGTTATCGAGACCGGCTATTAATCTCAAAAGTGTAGTTTTTCCACATCCTGAAGGTCCTAAAAGACACACCAACTCCCCATCATCAATATGGACATTAATGTTCTCCAATACAGATAATTTATCTGATTTTTTTCCTTCAAAGGATTTATTAATATTTTTAACTTCAATTGACACATTAACACCTACCAGAAAATCCTATCTTGAGCTTTTGTAAATACAAAGTCAAAAGCAAGTCCAATCAAACCGATTACCAGCATACCTACAACTGTAGTACCTGTATCGAACAAGTTTGTTGCAGTCAAAATCATATAACCTAAACCACTGCTTGAACCAATCATTTCCGCTGAAATTGTACACATTAAAGCAATACCGATACCGACTTTTAAACCTGAAACAATATACGGGACGGCAGACGGAACAACAACACGTTTCAATACGTTCCAGTCGTTTGCTCCCAAGGTTTGAGCGGATTCGACCAAAACCTTATCGGTTCTTTTAACACCATCGATGGTATAAACCAAAATAGGAAATACACATCCCATGAATATAATGAACACAGCAGGAAAAGTACCGATACCAAACCATAAAATTGAAAATGGAATCCATGCGACAGGAGGAATCGGCCTTAAGACACTGATTACAAAAGTACACAAATCTTCAAGGGTCTTATACCATCCGAGCAAAATTCCACATGGAATTGCTACAACAGATGCACAGATTAAACCCGCAAACACTTTAAATAAGGTATCAATAGTGTTTGTTAAAAGTTTTCCGTTTTCAATAACCACCCAAGCAGAATTTATCACATCAAGCGGTCCCGGCAGGATATATGAAGAAAATAATCCTAAACCATTAGTTATCAGATACCAAAAAAATATTAAAATTATTGGTACGATTAATGGAACAAATTTGTTCTTGTAATTATCAAACATTTCATCACTTAACTAAAAATTTTATACATTAATAGTTAGGTTAAACTAGTATAAAAACTTTAAAAAATAAATTGAAAAAAAATAAAGTGAAGTTTAAGCTACTTCACTAGCTTCAACTTCAATAGTGCTGTTATATTCCCCATCTTTTAAAACAGACTTGGTACTCATTACTCCAAACAGCATTGTGGAGAAATTGTGTATCATTGAGGAAGTTGATGGTGGAATAACGCCCAATACACCCAAAACAAGAAGTGAACCATTGACCGCTACAATATTACGGTAGTTACTGTTGATTTTGTCCAACATTCCAACACTTAGCTTTCTAAGTGTTACAAGGTCATGCAAATCATCAGACAGTAGTGATATATCAGCCACTTCACGTGCGATATCAGATGAGTTTTTCATGGATACGGCTACGTCTGCGGCGGCCAGTGCAGGTGAATCGTTTATTCCATCACCAACCATTATTACGGTTTTTCCTTCCGCTTGAAGTTCCTCAACAATTCTTGACTTGTCTTCAGGAAGCACTTGAGATCTGTATTCGGTAATTCCAAGAGCTTTAGCACCTGCTTTAGCACCGCTTTCACTGTCTCCAGTAAGCATAATGACATTTTCAATGCCCAACTGCTTAAGCTCTTCGATAACGTATTTCGCTTCCTCACGTACAGGATCATCGATGCAGATTATTCCTTCAAGCTTTCCATCAATTGCAAGGTAAACTACAGAGTGCTCTTTGGCATTCTTTTCTATTTTTTTCTCCTGAGTTTTGGTTACTTTAACCTTCTCATCATCGAATAAAAAGTGTTTGGAACCTATCACTGCACGTTTTCCTTCATATTCGGTTACAATTCCATGAGCCACAATATATTTGACTTCACTGTGGTCCTCTTCATGTTTGAGACCTTCTTCTTTAGCCTGCTTTACAATAGCCGTTGCAATACTGTGTGCAAAATGCTCTTCAATGCAGGCAGCCATTCTCAAAATGTCGTTACGTTTGTATCTTCTGGACATTGGAATGACATCAACAACCTTTGGAGCAGCATTTGTCAGAGTTCCGGTCTTATCAAATACGATAGTGTCTGCATTTGCATAGTTTTCAAGGAATTTTCCACCCTTAACCATCATTCTGTTGTCTGATGCTTCGCGCATTGCAGAAATAATCGACAATGGGGTTGTCAGTTTGATTGCACATGAAAAATCAACCATCAGAACAGACAATGCCTTTGTAGGGTTTCTTGTAATCAGATATGTCAGCGCAGTTGCAAGAAAACTGTATGGAACAATTGAATCTGCGAGCTTTTCAGCCTTACTTTGAGTATCTGCCTTCAGCTCTTCTGAATTTTCAATCAAATCAATGATCTTGTTTAGTCTTGTCTCTTTATTCATTGAATAAACTTCAACGATAATGTTTCCTTCTTCAACAACAGTGCCGGCATGCACTGTTTTACCAGGCTTCTTGTGAACGGCCAATGGTTCTCCAGTCATTGAAGCTTCATTAACCATTCCATCTCCTTCAATTACTTTTCCATCAACAGGTATCACGTCACCCATATGGATTTTGATTTTGTCTCCCTTATTGATATCGACAGCAGGACACTGTTTTTCCTCACCGTTCTCTCCTACTACCCATACAGTATCAATATTTAAAGCCAGACTGTCTTTTAGAGTACTTTTGGCCTTTTGTATTGTGTAGTCTTCCAATGCATCGGAGATTGACAATAAGAACATCATGGAACTTGCCGGTTTGTATTGCTTATGCAGCAATGCACCGGCAACTGCCGCTCCATCAAGGAGTGCAACATCACATCTGAAGGCAGTTAAGCTATCCAGACCCTGCCAAATATATTTTGCAGCATGATAAATTGTCAGTGCATTTCTAAGTGGCATCGGTAAAAATAGTCTGTAACTGATTCTATTGAAAATCATTTTAGATAATTTCAAATAGAAATCATTTGTTATTTCTTTTGAAACTTGAATTTGTGTTGCTTCAGCTTCAAACAAATCATCAATTGTGATGCTTTTCAGGATATCAAAAATCTTTTGCTTGCTTTCAATATCCCCATCATAGTAAACTGTTATACTTCCGTTTCTGTGGGAAGTATATACCTCGTGGATGAAACTTTGATTTAAAAGTAATGAAGCTAGACCATAGCCTTCCTCTTTTGTAAAAGCCCATTGGCCTGAACGTACTCTCAAACGAGTTCCGTTATCATACATTACTTGATATTTCATTTTTTTGAACCTAAAATAAAAATTAATCTTTGGCTTCTACGTAGATTTCTTTTTTATCTTCTTCGTGAGCATCAATAACTATTTCTTCAGCATTTTCCCTTATGTCCTGAAATGTTTCTTCAGCGTCTCTTCTGACAGACATTACACCTGCCACTCCCTGAGTAGCGGCATCTTTTACTGTTTTGGATTCCAGTACTTTTTTACCAACGATAGCAGTTGCAATTCCTGCTGCAAAAATCAGTGCATGTTTGTGCTCAGCACATTTATCTAAAAAATCTTCATATCCCATTTTTCTACTCTCCCATAGTTATTAAAATAAATAGCTCAGCAATTAATATTTAGGTTTACCTAATATTTAAATTTTAGGATAACCTAAACTTTAAAGGATATAAATAAATAGTAAGAAAAATGAAATACTGATTACAAGGTGAAACATTGAATATCCATAAAAAATTTTTCTCAAAAATAGGATTTAACTATCTGATGTTTGGAGTTGCATCATTAATAATACAGATAATAGTGATAAATATCCTCGGCTTTACAAATCACAATATATTAAACAATTTCAATGCTATAACAATTGTTTCAGCTATATGCAATTATATTCTACCGTTTCCTGTATTATTCTACCTAATGAGAAAAATTGAAAAACAGGAAATGGAAAAGGAAAGTTTAAGCCTGAAAAAATTCCTGCTTTATTTATCAATTACATTTACGTTAATGTGGATTGGAAACATGGTTGGACTTGCAATAACATCAGCAATCGGCAGCCTGTTCCACACGGAAATCACAAATCCAGTTCAGACTCTGATTGGCTCAACAGACATCTGGCTAAACATGATACTAATCAGCGTACTCGGACCGATATTTGAGGAAATATTTTTCAGAAAATTCCTAATAGACAGAACAATAAAATATGGCGCCAGAGTTTCAATCATTCTCTCCGCAGTTATTTTCGGATTTTTCCACGGAAACCTCAGCCAATTCTTTTATGCATTCCTGCTCGGAGGATTTTTTGCATATGTTTATATAAGAACCGGAAAAATAATTTATACAATAATACTGCACATCATTGTAAATCTGATGGGATCAGTAGTCAGCCTGTTTGTGGTTCAAAGCGTTCAGGCATTTACTTCAAATACTTACGCAACAATGGATCTGGCGATTATAGTCATTTATGTCCTGATGATGCTTGCAGCATTATTTGTTGGACTGCTTGGACTGCTAAGCTATAAAAAAGGCAAATTCAACGGAAGCAAAAAACAGATTGTCATAAAACATCCATTGAAAACCAGCCTATTAAATCCTGGAATGATTCTATTTATTCTGTTTTATGTTTTAATAATTCTATATTCATTATTGCGGTAAAAAAAATAGAAAAGTAAAGTCCTATTGAAATGGTTAAAATTGATGGTGAAAACTTAAAAAAATAATAAAAAAAAGATGAAAAACAATTGTTTTTCAAACCTTTCCGCAAACAGCAGAAGACCTTAAGCCTTATCTTCCCTTTCCTCTTCAATAGCTTCAGTGACACTGTTTAATATTTGAAGTGATTTGGAAAATGCAGGCATACCTGAGGTTAACAATACAACCCTCAAAACATCAACAATCTCTTCTTTAGTAATGCCCAACACTTCAATAGCACTTCTCATCTGTTTTTTGGTAGCCCTTGGATCTGCACGGGAAGCGGTGATACCAATAGCAATTAATTTTTGAGTTTTATAATCTAAGACTTTACCATCCCATACTGTGTCGTTAATGTTAGATACTAATTCAAATAAGTCCTGATGACTATCTTTTAACTCTCTTATACCTTTACCATAATATACATCGCCTTTCATACAACTCTCCTCAAAATAATTTTAATTAATTAATGATTTAATTTTTAAGTTATATATAATTAATAGCTACTTTTTAATTAACAAATATCAAGTGGGGATGTGGCCCAACTATCTCAGGAAAAATCCACACTTCGAATACAAATTAATTAACAATAAATTATAAAAAAATTTTTAAAAGAGATTTAAATAATTTAAAATTAGTAAAAGAAAAAAACAATGCCCACAACATGAAACATGCTTGAGTAGGTAGACATTGAATTAATCCAATTATTCAAAATTTAGAATTTAAGTACCTGAAAATTGACTTTAAACTCTTAATGAATTATTATGAAAGAAATTATATATAAAGTAAATCAATTCATCAAAGGATTAACTCCTATTGGAAAGCAACAACAATATATTATTTTACTTTTTTAAATTAAATATAAATATTTAATTATCAGAGTTCTAAAAAAAAGCAGTATAGCAAGAACAAAATTATACAACTATCACATGAGTTTTCATACAGCTCTTCTCCTATAATATTTAATTAATACTTTAAATTTCAATTAGTGGTTTTTCAAGCTGAATTAGGATTATTGTCTGTCTCAAATTATAATATTAATTGTAGCACGTATTATTAAGATATAACATATATAACATGTGCTAAAAAAAGTTAGTGCATGTAGAAAAACAAAATGAAAAATAAAAATAACTGGATAATTAAGTAGTCCCGAGCGGAGTCGAACCGCTGTCTCTGGGTCCAGGGCCCAGAAGGATTGCCGCTACCCTACGGGACTATGAGAATAATAAAACATTTGAATAAATATATTTTAAGTAAATTCTTAATTAAATACTTAATCTCCAAATATATATTAAATTAGTGAATTTATATAGTTTTTTGTTGGACTAACATTCTATAATATCAGTGCCGTTAATGTTAGAATGTTTCATTAAAGCCATAGCTTTGAACTTACTTTTGATTTAAATCACAGCAACAGCTAATAATTATATCAAAGATAGATGCATCACCATACCTTCTGATTCTGCAATCCTATGGCAACAACATTTATATAGTAGTTATGAATATATATTCATAATACCTGAAGATACATTTGGGGAGAATATTATGGTAAGGCCTAAAAGAAGAAGAAGAGTAGTTACATGTCACAAACATGAGTTGAACAGGAATCGAAAACCGATTGAAATATCAGTAGACGAGTTTGAAGCTATCCGATTTAAAGACTATCATGATATAAAGCAAACTGAGGCCGCTGAATTCATGGGAATTTCACAGTCAACTTTTCACAGAATACTGAATTCTGCAAGACATAAACTGGCTACCTCTTTAATTGAAGGTCGACCAATAGTTGTTGTAAAAGGTGATACAATGATTGATCCGAACAAATACTTATGCGAAGACTGTGGTTTTCAATGGTCAAATCCAGAAAAAGAATACGAAGAGTGTCCTGATTGCAAATCAACAAACATTCGCAAATTAAACACAAACAATAGAAGAAATCAAATGTCAAATGACACATGCAGTTGCCCTAATTGCGGTTACACAGAGCCAAAGATTAGAGGCATTCCATGCAGAACAAAAACCTGCCCTGAATGCGGTTCACCACTACAGGGAAGAGGATTATGCAATATTTAAAAATAAGAGATGATTATAATGGCTGAAATTACAATAGACACCAACAAATGTGATGATTGCGGAGACTGCACAGACGTCTGCCCCATGGAAGTCCTGATTCTTAAAGACGGCAAATTAACCATCAATGAACCAGATGAATGCAGTTACTGCGAAACCTGTGTAGACATATGTCCCAACGAGTGCATCACAATCGAATGAAACTTCAAATCATTCCTTTTTTATCTATTTTAACTGACTTATTAACACATTAATCATTCATTAACTTCTTGTAATATGTGTTTGTCTGATATAATGCACCTACCGGATTGTGTGCGAGTACCTTATCTTTTGTAACAAGTGTTGTACACAGAGCTTCAGAATACTTATAAAACAGGCTGTCATGACCGACACATAATCCCATTACTACATTAAGCTCTGTTTTTTCATTGTTGAGTATTTCTGCCTGAAGAATCGGGTTGCACATTACATTCCCGGTTATGGTTGTTTTTTCTTCATCCAACCCAGTTATTTCTGTTTTTTTCATTGATCCAACTTTGCATGCGACGGAATATACTTCAAAGTTGTGTTTTTCAAGGATTTTTGCAAATGTACTGCTTTCCTCCATCAGTCCCACGCATGCGGCTATTCCTATTTTATTCATTTTTAGTCTTTTTGCAAACTCTATGATTTCTTCCACTCTTGTGTATTTGCAGTAGAACTCTTCTTCTATCTCTGCAGATATCCGTGATATCTCTTTGTTGTTGTCTTCATTGTACAGTTTTTCGATTTCAATTATCTCATCATTTGTTAATTCTCTTGTTGGACAGAATTTAGGATATTGTCCGTCCTGGTGTTTGCAGTTTATAATTCTGCAACTGGTGCAGGAGTATTTTTTCATGATATTTCCCCCAGTGATTATTTTTCCTTAAATTTCATCACCCAATAAGAAATCAAGCATATTCTTACCTTCCAGTAATATTTTCGTTTATGGACAGTATTTTTTTACCATCCAAATCTTACCTTTTGAACCTTGCATAACCGACATGCATCTGGAAGATAATCAATGTAATTATATATTATCTTATAACTAATTATTCAATATTCAAATAAATATATTTTAAGTTAATTCTTAATTAAATACTAATTTTCCTAATATATAATTAAATTAGAGGTAATTAAACTCCCTTTCTTTAAACTTTTACTTTTTTTAAATATTTCAACTGAAAATATTCACTACTTATGATTGTTATATTGGAATTTGATAATAAACAAAAATATTGAAATGGCCTAATTTTTTTAAATATCTTTTAAGCTATTCTTTTTTTATTGTATCAAAATTAAGTAAATTTACACATAAAAAGGCAAAGTTTTAATATTGCATTAATGATATAATAATATATACACTTATAATGGAGGTGAAAAACATGGCAATCCCTAAAGCTCCTGTAAAAAGGATTATTCAAGAAGCTGGCGCGGAAAGAGTAAGTGCTGATGCTGTTGATGCATTAGCTGAATACTTAGAAGATTACGCAGAAGATGTCTCTAAAAAAGCAGTAACCTATGCAAAATATGCAAAAAGAAAAACAGTAAAAGCAGAAGATATTGCTTTAGCTATTGACAGTCCAAAAGCTGAATCTCCTGAAGAAAAACACAATATTTTAGACGTAATCAAAGACGTATTTGATGCTGCATCTGAAGGAAAAGGCATTGAAGACATCATTAAATCATTTAAGAAAATGGAAAAAAAATGAGAATGAACACGTTAAGATATTGTAATTTGCAAGTTTTTCTTGCAAATTTTTTTATTTTTTAAGATTAATTAGCTATTTTTTATTTTTAACTATTTTTGTATATTCCTCTGAAAATATTCAGTTTTAAAATATAATCAGAATTGAAATAAGTATATCCTGCAAGTTTTAACGATAATCTCCATACGGAAGGGGTAAAATCGGATAGGGAATAATATCCGCATGAGTACTATAAAAATGACCATGTCCCCATGGCCTTTTTAAATTAGGATCAACACATATATTATCAATTTTGGCAAAGAAATGCCTATGACGATACATTTTATTTCCGACATGAATAAAATAGAGTTTATGATTTTTTCTAAGACCAATAGCATCCATCATCTGCAATAACAATTCCGCCTTACAACAACAATTACCTGCTTTACGTTTAAGAGTTACAGATGGCTTTTGATAAAAACCTGCATTTCTTTCCTTTTTAATATTTTTACGAACCCATAACGTTAATTTTTTAGCAGCTGCCAAACCTTTAGATTTGCCAATAATTTTAAAAGCCAATTTTTTGATTTTCCCAGTTACATGACAACTATAACCATAACCCCAATCATGACCATAACTGTGAACTTCAATAGCATTAGTACACTCAGATTGTAAATAACAGTTAATTAACGTTAAATTAAAAGAAGTAATGTTTGATTCATTATCACAAGTTATAAAAAAATTATCTTTAAAAATGATATTTTTAAAAGTAATTGATAAATTATTTTCATTGATTTTAAAAAACGAATTATTATTTAAACTAATAGAATGGTTATTACCATCAATAGTAAATGATTTAGAGATATTAAATGTATTATTATAATCTGAATAATCTTTATCAAGAGTTAATGATTCATTAGAATCATTTAATTGAGTGGTTAATTCTGTAAAATTTCCTATTTCAGTATTATTATCATTTGCAGATACACAGCCGATAGAAATAAAGATTAAACATATTAAAATAAACAATTTTTTAATAATTATCTCCCCCAATAATAATATTTATTGCTTATTGTTAATAAAATAAACTCAAAAAGGGATAAATTATATCAAAATGCAAGAATTCTATAAGTTCGGCTCAAATTGAGAAAAAAAGTAGGGGGATAACCCAAATTCTCTCTGAAAAACTTTAAATAGCAAAGACACCCCCACAATAAACGGCAATGAAAAAATTGAAAAACACATAAACTATTGAACCACCCCATCCTATAGAGGATGGGGATTCCTGAATTTTTTTCACTTAATAATGGTTAATTTAAGTATTTTTTCAGGCTATCCCCGTTGAACCAG
>NZ_CACXXB010000017.1 GCF_902771435.1 uncultured Methanobrevibacter sp.
GATGTCTTATTCAACTTGACTGTTATTAATGACGGCGAATATGATTTCACCAGAAATGTAACTGTCGTTGATAATTTACCTGATGGAATAATTTACATCGAAACAGTCGACATTATAGGTGCTGATGTAGTTCAAGATGCTGTTCTCAGCAATAATGGCAGAACTGTAACTTGGGTAATTACTAACATTACTGCAAATTCAACTGCTGTTATCATAATTAGAACTAACACTACATCTGTTGGTCCTAAACTCAATCCTGAGACTATTATCTTTGACAATGGTTATAACAAGACTGTCAACTGTACTATAGATGTACTTCCTATTGTTGATGTGTCTGTTGTTAAAACATCTGATAAAGCTGTTTACTACGTTGATGATATTGTTGTCTGGACCATTAAAGTATCCAATGCTTTCAATGGTACTGATGCAACCGATGTCAGAGTGCAGGATATATTACCAAGTGAATTTACTTTCATCGATTACGATGCAACTAAAGGTACTTATGAAGACGGCGTTTGGACTATCGGATTTATGGGCAACGGTACTGAAGAGACCTTAATTATCGTTTCACTTGCTAATAGTGCTGTAGTAAATGCTACCAATGAAGCGAATGTATCCTGTAATGAAACTGAATGGAATTACGACAATAACTATGACAATGCTACTGTCACTGTTTTCATAAATCCTCCTCCATTCAAGTATGTCAATAATACTAAACCGTTCCATCATGAGAACGTAATCTATTACTTGACTGCTACTAATGTTGGACCTGTGACCTTTGAAAATGAGTTACTTGTCATTGATAGTTTGCCTGATGGTGTGGATTACATTAGAACTCTTAGAATCACTGGTGCTGATGTGTTAATGAATGCTACCCGTGATGGCAATAAAATATATTGGGTAATTACCAATATTTCTGCAGGATCAACTGCTGTCATTGAAGTTTTAGCTCAAGCAAACGCTATTGGTGTTAAAGTCAATAATGAGACTCTTGTTTATCCTGATGGTTCCAATAAGACAGTTAACGCTACTATTGAAGTACAACCTATAGATGTTTCTGTTGTTAAAACATCCGATAAAGACAGTTACTTCATGGGCGATATCGTTGTTTGGACTATTAAAGTATCCAATGCTTTCAATGGTTACACTGCAACTGATGTCAAAATGAATGATGTCTTGCCTGCCGGATTTACTTTAATTGACTCTACTGCAACTAAAGGTAGTTATGCTAATGGTGTTTGGACTATCGGTGAAATGCTCAAAGGCACTGAAGAGACTTTAACAATCTATTCACTTGCTACAACCGAAGGTACATTTACCAATTATGCAAACGTAACCTGTAATGAAACTGAATGGAACTACACTAACAACTTCGATAATAAAACAGTGGATGTTAAAAAGAATCCTGACATTGAAAAAACAGTTAATAACACAAAACCATATCATTACGAGTTTGTGGAATATTACTTAACTATTACAAATACCGAAGAAATCGATTACACTAACAGTTTAGTTGTGATTGATAGCTTGCCTGATGGATTAGTATATGCGGATACTTTAAACGTTGAGGGTGCTACTTTAGTCAACACTGTTGTCTATGGCCAAATTATTACTTGGACCCTTAAAGACATTAAAGCTAAATCCAGCGCTGTCATTACTGTAAAAGTATTTGTAGATGGACTTGGAGATTTAACCAACAACGGAACTCTTGTTCCTGCTTATGGTAATAACATAACTGTTAACTGTACAATAACTCCTATTCCTATTGCAGATTTAGAAGTAATAAAATTAAGTGATGGTAAAAAACCAAATACCCACGTTTACTCAAAAGGTAATACAGTAACATGGACAATAAAAGTCATCAACCATGGACCGGATGATGCTGTTAATGCCGTTGCTGCTGATTTCTTACCTTCCGGTTTAATTTATATTTCAGATGATTCCCAAGGAGCATTTGATCATAATACCGGTATTTGGAACATTGGTAACCTTGCAAAAGGAGAATCAGTAATCTTGAACATTGTAACCAATATTAGCATAACAAATGCTAGAATTACAAACAATGTTGATGTTACTTCCGAAACCTACGATCCGAACGAAACAAATAATCATGACAATAACACTATTCGTGTCGCACCTGAAGCTGATTTAGAAATCGCTAAACTGGTTTCCCAAGCTACTTCTCGTGCTAATGACATAATCACTTGGACTATCATTGTGAAAAACAATGGTCCTGATACTGCTGTAAATGCAGTCGTGTCAGATAAATTACCTTCTGGTGTAGTTTATGTTTCAGATGATTCAAATGGTGCTTATAATCATAATACTGGCGTTTGGAAACTAGGAAACCTTGCTAAAGGCAAATCCAAAGTTCTTCATATTAAAACCAAAGTAATTGGTACTAACAGAACAATCACTAATTTCGCAAATGTTACTTCAGATACTCCTGACCCAGATGAATCAAACAATAAAGATAACAATACAACTAAAGTCGGCCCAGTTGCAGATCTTATGATCATCAAAGATGTAAACAAAGATACTGTAAAAGTCGGTGACAAAGTTGAATTTACAATTGTTGTTAGAAACTTAGGTCCGGACACTGCTGTAAACACTCGTGCATACGATGTTTTACCTGACGGATTGAAACTTATCAGTTTCAAAGTATCCAGAGGTACTTATGATCCTGTCACAGGAATATGGAATATTGGAGATATGGCTAAAGGTGATAGTGCTACATTAAGCATAGTTGCAAAAGCATTGGTTGTAGGTGAAATTGTCAACGAAGCTTACGTTGAAAGTGATACTTACGACAACAACACTTCAAACAACTATGACAATGCTACCGTAACTGTTGTAAATGTTACAGAACCTCCAGAACCTCCTGTAAGTATTTTAAAATTATATCCTACAGGTAATCCATTAGTAATGGTGCTTTTAGCATTATTAACAATAGTTGGAGTAAGCATAAGAAGAAGAAACTAAACACGTTATATGGGAAATTGATTTTTCCCATATTTTTTTATTTTTTATTTATAAAATTCATCATAATTTTATAAAATATGTATGAAATCACTTTTTTTAAAAAATTTCTAGAATTTTCATTGCAATTTTTTTAAGTTTTCAAGATTATTCACTTAAATTTTACATAGATTCATATTTTACATTTAATTTTTATAATCATGAAAAGAAAATTAAAATAATAAACTATATATTTAAAAAATTAGTAAAATATTAATTGCATATGTATTCCGATTATAGAAAATATAATTGAGGTTGCATGTGTTATGGAAAATTTGTTATTAAATAGTATTTTAATGAAAATTGGTGAAAAATCATTTCTAACATGTTAGGAATGTAAGGCTTTTAACCAACAGTCTTAATCGGGATTCAGTCTTGATTCAGTTCTAGGATGTTCAACCTAGCGAAAAACAGGTAATCTATTAAAAATTCGGCTGTTAAAGTTTGGCCATTTTAACGGTTGATTTTCTAGATTATTAAAATAATCCAATAACTATGCATTGATCTTATCACATCAGTTATTCTAAATCAACTTTGGTTTTTAATGGCTGATTAATAGTTATTAGATTATTTTATTTTAACTTTTTTTATAAGATTTTTTTTAACTTTTGTATAAATTATATTCCATAATATTTTTATTGTATTAATTATATAGTAATATGTGAGGCATTTTTTTGTCTCTTCATTAATTTTTCATAACTATTTGATATTTTAAGTTTTTCGTTAAAAAAAGTTAAACCAATTTAAAATTTGTTTAAAATGTGAGGTAAATTTATGCGAGATAAGCGATGTTTATTTTTCATTTTAATACTATTTTTAATAATTTTTTCAACTTCATTTGTAAGCGCAAGTGAAGATTTAGCACATGGCGATACGAACGGAAAAATAATGCTGTCAAATGACAGTGTTGCAATTGATAATGATAAATTAAGCAATGTTAATTTGGATTCAATTGATGAGGCAGCGGATTCTACATTGGGCCTTGTAGATGATGCGAAAAACACGAATGAAATTGAAAATGAAAGTCGTTTAACTTTTAATGATAAAACTCCGATATTGGGAGTAAGTAATGACGAACCTGTGCTCGGTGCTGCTGTTAATTTAAGGGGCGGTACTGCACAAGATGTAATGGATGAAATTTGGAGAAATAGAGGAACTGGAAATATTATTTATCTTAATGGTGGAACTTACACCGGTTCAGGAACACTTACAGCTAATAGAAATAGCCATCCGGTAATTAGCGATGTTACAGTCATCGGCGGATCTGAAGATAATCCAGAACAAATGGCTGTTTTCACTGATGGCGGTCCTGTTTTAACATTTAGGGGAACTCCTCAAAATTGGGGTACTCGATTTTATGGTGACTCCGGTTATGAAGTAAGAAATGTTGTCTTCAAGCACATTAAAGCAGAGCAAAAATTTATACAGTTCTGTAGTGGATCTGTAATAGATTGTGTAATTGATGATTGTGAATCAGCTTATCAGTTTCTTACATTAGTGGGTTGTTCTGAAACAGGTGATCAAATCCACGTTTATGGTTGTAATTTTACAAACTGTCGCCAAACTTATCCTGGTGATGATGGTGTTAAGGATGGTACAGGTCAACTTGGAGCAGTATTCGGTATAGATATGCGTAACTGTAATTTTATCAATACTTCTTCTGCTCAACACGGTGGAGCTTTATGTATTGCTGATGAATCAGAATGGGGCTCACTTCGTGTTGCTTCTACACTTGTAGACACAAACTTTATCAATGTTACCTCCCGTTGGTTTGCAGTATACATACACGGTAATTTCAGTACTTCAGTAGATTACCTCAAAACTCCTGAAATACTTGATAATTGTAAATTTATAAATTGTACTGGTACTGGAGAATACTCCGGTGGTTTAGGAATAAGTCACGTTAATGTAATTGTTAGAAATTCTCAATTCGAAAACTGTAGTGGTGGACAAGGTTCTGCTATTATGATTGGTGGATTAAGTGGTGACCATGACGGATTCAGTGGTAGAAACACTAAGGCTAATAATGTACTTATAGAAAATTGTAATTTTACAAACAATGTAGCTACCCTTAATAAAACTTCATCATACTGTAACGGTATTTATCAACTAGCTTGGGGTGAACAAAGAAGACCTGGAGTACAATACTATGACAGAACCCCGCCAAGTGAGGTTCTCACTCCAAATTCTAACGGGAACTGGTATATCAAGCATGAACGTATAACATTTGACCCAACAGGTAATGCCGGTGCGATTTTTGTTTATGGTAATGATACAACTATCCGTGGCTGTATTTTTGATGGTAATACTGCAGAAAGTGGTAAGGGTGCTGCTGTTTATATAGAAGGTGAAAGAACTACTATCCAAGATTCTAAATTCTACAATCATACAAGTACAAACGGTACTGTTTATATTAAAGGTAATGATGCTAAAATTATAGAGTCTACTTTTGAAGATAACCGGGCTGAAAATGGTGCTGGTGTTTTCATAGAGGGTAATACTGCTCAAATCACTCAGTCTACTTTTGAAGATAACCGGGCTGAAAATGGTGCTGGTGTTTTCATTAAAGGTAATGGTGCTCATATTGAACAGTCTACTTTTGATCATAACAATGTAAACAATCAGGGTGGAGCTGTATATATTGATGGTTCCAATTCTTATATCAGTAAAAATGATTTCACTTATAACGAAGCTGTTCCTCAAGACAACAGCTCTTCAGGAACTACCGGTTTAGGTGGAGCTATTTATGTAAATGGTGATCATACCCAATCTGGAGAAAATACATTCACCCACAACAAAGCCCGTAACGGTTCTGCAATTTATACATCTGGTAACGACTTCAAACTTTATTATGATACATTTAATGAAAATCAGGCTTGGAGTTACCTTTTGATTATCACTCCTGAACCTGAAGAAAGTTATTATAATCAAAGCGATGTTAACATAACTGTTTGCCATGTTGGTGGAGACAATATCATTAATGCAATTCACAATACTGCATCAAATGATCAAATAACCTTCCATCAGGTAACTTACAAAAACAGTCATGGCGATGTCGTTACTACAGACTGGGGAGTTAATCCTGTTAATGGAGCTGAAGCAAGTAATGATGGTCAGTTATTATATCAAGATGATCGCGAAAACGTGCAACTAATTAACATTACTAAAATTGTACGTGATGAAGATGGTGAAGTCATTTTACAACAGCATACAGATTATACCAATATTACAGGTGAAATCAGGTATACAATTAGAAAACCTATTAAACCAGGTAATTATACTGTGTATGCTGAACACCCTGAAGACTGGAACTATAAATTCATTGCAAGCACTGCTAAATTTGAAGTTTTAGGTCTTGTGGATTTAAGTACTAACAAAACATCTGATAAAAATGAGTATAATGTCAGTGATATAGTAGTTTGGACAATTAAAGTTCACAATGCTGCTAACGCTTCTAATGCTACAAATGTAACTTTAAAAGATGTTTTACCATCCGGATTCTCTTTCATCAATGCTACAGCAACCAAAGGTAATTATAGTGATGCAACTAAAATCTGGACAATCGGAAACATGACCAATGGAACTACTGAAACATTGACAATCAATTCCCGCGCCATTAATAATGGTACTTACACTAACGAAGTAAATGTTACTTGTAATGAAAAAGACTGGAATTTAACCAATAACCCATCTAATAGGACAGTTATTGTTCATCCAATTTGTGATTTAGTGATTAACAAGACTGTTAATGCTAGTGTTATTAATTTGAATGAGACTGTTTCTTGGACTATTAATGTTACTAATAATGGTCCTAGTGTTGCTAAGAATGTTGTTGTGACTGCTCCTGCTGGTGTGACTGTTTCTGGTAATGAGTTTACTTGGAGTATTGGTGATATGGATCCTTATACTTCTAAAGTGCTTACTATTGTTACTAAGGCGGTTAAAGAGGGTAATTTAACCAACATTGTTGTTGTTACTACTGACACTAATGAGACTAACAGTTCTAATAATAAGGCTAATAATACTACTCAGGTTGATCCTATTTGTGATTTGAATCAGTGGAATGGACTATTACTGTTGTTAATAATGGTCCTAGTGTTGCCGAGAATGTTGTTGTGACTGATACTTTACCTGCTGGTGCTATTGTCATTGGCTCTTATGCTAAAGATGTGGTTAATGGTGTTTTAATTTTAAAAATTGGCAATTTAGATGCTTATTCTTCTATTGTTATTAAAATTGTCACCCGTTTAACTACTGAAGGCAATAACACTAACATTGTTGTTGTAAATACAACTACTAATGAATCAGATTATTCTAACAACAATGCTAACAATACCACTTTCGTTGTTTCAGTTGCTGATTTAGAAATCAATAAGACTGTTTCTAATGCTTCTGTTCATAAAGGTGATACTGTAACTTGGACTATTACTGTTAAAAATAATGGTCCTAATACTGCTGTTAATGTGACTGTTACTGATGTTTTACCTAAAGAGTTAATTAACCCTGAAGTGATTAATCTTGGTCACGCTGGTAAGTTTGAGGGTAATGTTTGGTCTATTGATGAGATTGCTAGTGGTGATTATAAGGTTTTAGTTATCAGAACTACTGTTAATGCTACTAACACTACAATTGTTAATGTTGTTAATGTGACTTCTGATACTTATGATCCTAATGAAACCAATAACAACGCTTCTAATGAGACTGTTGTTCCTCCTGAGGCTGATTTAGAGGTTATTAAATTAACATTAAATCGCACTGCTCATATAGGCGATGTTGTGTCTTGGGTGATTTTTGTTTATAATCATGGTCCTGATGCAGCTGTGAATGTCACTGTTAGGGATGTTGTTCCTAGTGAGTTAGTTAATGTTACTGTTGTACACATTACTAATGGCACATTTGAGAACAATGTTTGGTCTATTGATAGACTTGAAAGCGAAAACTTTAGTATTTTAATTATTAATACTACTGTTGATGCAACTAACACTAATGTTACTAATGTTGTTAATGTGACTTCTGATACTTATGATCCTAATGAGACTAATAATGTGGATAATGATACTGTTGAGATTCCTCCTGAAGCCGATTTAGAGGTCTTTAAATTAACATTTAATCGTACTGCTCATAAAGGCGATGTTGTGTCTTGGATGATTTTTGTTTATAATAATGGTCCTGATGCAGCTGTTAATATCACTGTTAGGGATGTTGTTCCTTCTGAGTTAGTTGATGTTACTCTTGTAATCATTAGTAGGGGTACATTTGAGAACAATGTTTGGTCTATTGATAGGCTTGAAAGCGGAACCAGTTTACTTTTAGTTCTTAATACTACTGTTGATGCTACTAATGTCAATATTACTAATGTTGTTAATGTGACTTCTGATACTTATGACCCTAATATGACTAATAATGAGGCTAATGACACTGTTGAGATTCCACCTGAAGCAGACTTAGCAGTCACTATTACTAACAACTTTGAGGAGTCCGGTGAGACTTGTCATAATGGTGATACCATTGTTTGGACTATTACTGTTACTAATAATGGTCCTGATACTGCGGTTAATTCCATTCTTAAAGATGTTTTACCTGATGGTGTTGTTTATGTAAGTCATGACAATGCTAATGGTACTTATGATGAGGTTAATGCTGTTTGGACTATTGGTGATCTGCCTGTTGGCGAAACAGTTACTTTGACTATTACTACTGTTGCAAACACAACTAACGCTACTGTATATAGAAATGTTTCTGTTTCATCTGATACTTATGATCCTGATTTAAGTAACAATTATGACAACAGTTCTGTTGATGTTCCACCTGAAGCAGATTTAGCAGTTGTTATTACTAACAACTTTGAGGAGTCCGGTGAGACTTGTCATGATGGTGATACCATTGTTTGGACTATTACTGTTACTAATAATGGTCCTGATACAGCGGTTAATTCCATTCTTAAGGATGTCTTGCCTGATGGTGTTGTTTATGTAAGTCATGATAATGCTAATGGTACTTATGATGAGGTTAATGCTGTTTGGAGTATTGGTGATTTGCCTGTTGGCGAAACAGTTACTTTGACTATTACTACTTTAGCAAATACTACTAATGCTACAGTTTATAGAAATGTTTCTGTTTCATCTGATACTTATGATCCTGATTTAAGTAACAATTATGACAACAGTTCTCTGGACATTCCTCCTGAAGCTGACTTAGAAGTGACTATTACTAACAATTTCGAACAAGAAGGCACACCTGCCCATAATGGTGATGAAGTTATCTGGACAATTACCGTAACCAATCACGGACCTGATGACGCAATCAACACAATATTGAAAGATGTATTACCTGATGGATTAGTCTACGTTTCAGACGATTCTGAAGGTTCTTATGATAATGAAACTGCTGTTTGGACTATTGGAGACTTACCTGTCGGTGAAACCGTAACTTTAACTATTAGAACTTTAGCAAACGCTACAAATGTTACTGTATATAGAAATGTTTCTGTTTCATCTGATACCTATGATCCTGATTTAAGTAACAATTATGATAATAGCTCTGTTGAGATTGTTGCCCAAGCTGATTTAGAAGTAATCAAATCCGTTTCTGATAAAGCGGCTGAAATAGGCGACATAATCACTTGGACCATCATTGTTAAAAACAATGGTGTGGATACAGCTGTAAATGCAGTTGTAACCGATAAATTACCTTCTGGTGTAGTTTATGTTTCAGATGATTCTCAAGGAGCTTATGATAGTGTTACTGGAGTTTGGACTATTGGTGACCTTGCCAGCGGAGAATCAGTAAATCTAACAATTTATACTGAAGTGGTTGTAACAAATAAGACCATAGTTAACCCGGCAAGTGTAACCTCAGATACATATGATCCTAATGAAGAAAACAATTATTGCAATGATTCAACTACTGTTCCTCCTAAAGCTGATTTGGAGGTAACTACCGTACCGGATGTTAATATTGTAACAGTAGGTGATGAGGTTATTTGGACAATTACTGTAGTAAATCATGGACCAGATTCTGCAGTCAATTCTCGTGCAAGAATTGTTATACCTGATTCATTAAGAGTTTTAGGCTTTAAACCTTCCAAAGGTACATATGATTCTGAAACAGGAATATGGACTATTGGAGATTTAGTTCCGGATGAAAAGGTAACTCTCAAACTCGAAACTGAAGTTTTAAAACATGGTTCAATTGATATAGATGCGATTGTTGAAAGTGATACTTACGATCCTAACATGACCAATAACGAAGAACCTGCGGGTGTTATTCCAGACGTGCCAAATCCTGACAACGGTACTGATGTGCCTCCTGGTTCTGATGTACCTTCTGTAAAAGTTTCACATGAAGAACTGCCTGCTACAGGAAATCCTATTGTAATGGTTTTATTAGCATTACTCGCAATTGTTGGCATATCATTAAAACGGAAAAGTTAAACACGTTAATGGGAAATTTTATTTTCCCATATTTTTTTATTTTTTGTACCAAAGCAAAGTTGCTTTAAATTGATTTTACAATTGATAATTTTATATGAAATATAATATTGCTATAAAATAATAATACTTATTTTTAATATAATCAAGTTCTAATTTTAAAATAATAATTCTTTACATGGACATGTAGATATCCATAACAGTTTTGACTATTTTCATCAATTTAATCATTTAACACCATGTTTTAAAAGTAATCAGGAAGATATATACTAATGATTAAATTTGATGTGTGATTAAATGAAAAGTGATAGTATCAAGAAAGGAATTCAAAGAGCACCGCACAGGTCACTTTTAAGGGCCTGCGGACTTGATGATGATGACTTCAAAAAGCCGTTTATTGGAATAGCAAACAGTTTTACAGACATTGTACCGGGTCACATTCACCTGAGGGAACTTGTTGAATTTGTAAAGGAAGGAATTATTGCTGCAGGTGGTATTCCATTCGAATTCGATACAATGGCAGTGTGTGATGGAATAAGCATGAACCATGAAGGAATGAAATATTCCCTGCCTTCACGTGAAATTATTGCGGCAACCGTCGAATCAATGACAAAGGGCCATGCATTTGATGGATTAGTATTAATTCCAAGCTGTGACAAGGTCGTTCCGGGAATGATCATGGGTGCTGCAAGAGTAAACATCCCTTCAATCGTTGTAACCGGAGGACCAATGGCATCAGGGGAATATAACGGCAAACCTGCAGACCTTATTACAGTATTTGAGGCTGTCGGCGCTTATTCTGCTGGAAAAATGTCTGAAGAGGAAGTCAATGAACTTGAAAAATGCGCATGTCCGGGTGCCGGAAGCTGTTCCGGGTTATTCACTGCAAATACAATGGCATGCATAACCGAAACCTTTGGACTGTCCCTTCCGACATGTGCCACCACCCATGCCAGAACAGAAGAAAATGATCAGATTGCATACGAATCAGGTAAAAAAATCATAGAGCTTGTTGAAAAGGATATCAAACCGTCAGATATCATGACTCAGGAAGCGTTCAACAATGCAATTGCAGTTGACATGGCACTGGGAGGTTCATCCAACACAGCACTTCACATTCCAGCTATTGCAAGTGAAGTTGAAGGTGTTGAAGTGGATTTGGAACTCTTTGATAAAATATCCAGAAAAGTACCTCACATTGCGCTCATTTCTCCGGCCGGAGAAGATTCAATGATGGATTTACATCTTGCGGGAGGTATTCAGGCTGTATTGAAAACATTAGGCGATAAGATTGATACAGACCAGTTGACAGTAACCGGAAAGACAATCGCCGAGAACTTGGAGACTGTCGAAAACAAAAATACCGATGTTATCCACACATTGGACAATCCTGTACATGAGGATGGAGGTATTGCAATTCTTAAAGGTAATCTTGCTCCAAATGGAAGTGTTGTTAAAAAAGGTGCAGTTGCCGATAACCTGATGCATCTTAAGGGACCTGCAAAGGTGTATGATTCAGAAGAGGATGTTACAAAAGCAATATTCGACCATGAAATTGAAGAGGGAGACATTGTCGTAATCAGATATGAAGGTCCTAAAGGTGGTCCTGGAATGCGTGAAATGTTAAATCCAACATCCGCACTGGCCGGAATGAACATCAAAGATGTGGGATTAATAACTGACGGAAGATTTTCAGGAGGAACAAGAGGCCCTTGTATAGGACATGTATCACCGGAAGCCAGAGAGGACGGTCCGATTGCAGCCATTCAAAATGGCGATATAATTGAAATTGACATTAACAATAGAATAATCAATGTTGAACTTACTGATGAAGAAATTGAAAAAAGATTAAAAGAAGTGAAACACCCTGAAAGTGATGTTTCCGGATGGCTGGCGATATATCAAAAATTGGTTCACTCAGCAGATACCGGAGCTATAATGAGGTAGTGTTATAATGGAAATACTCAAATACTCTGACATTGAGTTACTGGAAACAATAAAAAGGTCGGAACAGGACGTAAACAATGTCCTGGACATTGTGTCTGATATTTTAGATAATGTCAAAGAGAATGGAGACCAGGCTATCAGACAATATACCGAAAAGTTTGATGGTGTTACAATAGAAAATTTGAAAGTATCCAAAGATGAAATTGAAGAGGCATATGATACTTTGGACGATGGTTTGCTTATGGCTTTAAAACAGGCTGCCTCAAACATTGAAAAATTTCACAAAAAGCAAATTCCGCAGGAATGGGAAATGGAAGTAAATCCTGGTGTGGTTGCAGGCCAAATCGTAAGGCCTATTAACTCTGCAGGCTGCTATATCCCTGGAGGTCGTGCGGCTTATCCATCATCAATATTGATGACAGTAATACCTGCGAAAATTGCAGGCGTTAAAAAGGTTGTCTGTGTTACACCTCCTCAAAAAGATGGCAAAATTCTAGATGCGATTTTGGTTGCGGCAGATATTGCAGGAGCCGATGAAATTTACAAAGTTGGAGGAGCACAGGCCATTGCAGGACTTGCATTCGGAACACAGTCAATTCCACGAGTTGAAAAAATTGTTGGTCCTGGAAATATATTCGTTACTGCAGCAAAGAAACTTGTCTATGGTCAAGTAGACATCGAGTTTCCGGCAGGCCCATCAGAAGTACTTATACTGGCCGATGAAAGTGCAAATCCCGAATTTTTGGCAACCGATATTTTGGCGCAGGCGGAACATGACCCTAATGCATCCTGCTTTTTGGTAACTGATAGTGAAGATTTGGCAATTAAAACTGATGAATTCATCAAACAGTTGACTGAAATTGCACCAAGACGTGAAATTATAGAGGAATCATTGGCAAAAAGTGGAAAAATTATTATCACTGACACATTTGACGAAGCCATTCATGTAACAAATGAATATGCTCCTGAACATTTAATCATCTCCACTAATGACGATGACGAAACCCTTTCACACATCAACAATGCGGGATCCATCTTTTTAGGTCCATACTCACCGGTGGCAGCAGGAGATTACGGCTCCGGAACAAACCATGTTTTGCCTACAGGCGGAGGGGCAAAAATGTATTCCGGGCTTTCAACTGAAGCGTTTATCAAAAAACCGACAGTTCAAAGACTTACAAGGGAAGGTCTTAAGGAGCTTTCAAAAACTTCCGTTCCAATAGCCGAATATGAAGGTTTCTTTGCACATGCAAACTCATTTAAAACAAGATTGAGGGATGATTAGATGGATTTTGAAAGAGTGGATATGGATGAACTTCCTGCAGAGGAATTGGAGAAATATGCTCGCCAAGGCGAATTGGTCTTCAAGCTCAATCATACCATGCCGATGACTCCCGAGTATGATGAGATATTGAAGGAGCTTTTCGGTGATAATCTTGGTGAAAATTCAAGGGTAATGGCCCCTATTTCAGGCGCAGCTTTGGATAAGCTGGTAATCGGCGATAATGTATTCATCAATTCCAACTGTTTGGCAATGGCCCGTGGCGGAATAACAATCGAGGATGATGTGATGCTTGCCGCCAATGTGCAGCTTCTTTCCAATAATCATGACGAGTACAGCAGAAATGTATTGCTTTGCAAGCCCATCCACATTAAAAAAGGTGCATGGATTGGAGCGGGCGCCACAATACTTCCGGGAGTAACCATTGGTGAATATGCTATAGTAGGCGCATCTGCGGTTGTAACAAAAGACGTAGGAGACTATGAGGTTGTTGCAGGCGTTCCGGCCAGGGTCATGAAAACTCTGGATAAGAATAAGTTTTAATCATTTTCAGTTGCCGATTAGAAAAGGCAACACTATTTTTAATTTATTTTTTGATTATTTCATTATTTTTTTTAAAATTTACATATCTTTATTAAACATTAAATCTAAACTAAAATTATAATGAAAATTTATCATTATTATTTATTTTTACAGACCTCGAGGTGAATAATTTGCAAGGTTTATTAAAAGATTGGAGAAGAACAAACTATGCTAACCAATGCAATCCTGAAATTGCAGGCAGTGATGTCACTATCATGGGTTGGGTACATGAAATCCGTGATTTCGGTGGAATCATGTTCGTCATCATCCGTGATGTGACCGGCAGAGTTCAAATAACCGCTCCAAGTAAAAAAGTAGAAGCAGAAGTGTTAGAACAATTAAGAGAATTAAGAAAAGAATCCGTAGTAGCCATTAAAGGTATGGCTCAGGAAGCTCCTAAAGCACCGAACGGTGTTGAAATTTTACCTAAAGAAGTGAAAGTATTGAACATGGCTAATCAGCCTTTACCTATGGATCCTACAGAAAAGGTCAAAGCAGGAATCGATACAAGATTGGATTCAAGATTTTTGGATATCAGAAAAGAAAATGTTTCAGCTATTTTCAAAATCAAAGGTCAAATGTTCCATACAATCAGAGATTTCTTCTATGATAATGGATTTTATGAAATTAACACTCCTAAACTCGTAGCTTCAGCTACTGAAGGAGGTACAGAATTATTCCCAATCGCTTACTTTGACAAGGAAGCGTTCCTTGGACAATCACCGCAGCTATACAAACAGATGATGATGGCAAGTGGAATGGACAAGGTATTTGAAATCGCTCAAATATTCAGAGCAGAAGAGCATGATACCCTAAGACACTTGAATGAAGCAGTATCTATCGATGCTGAAGTTTCATTTGCAGATGATGAGGATGTAATGAAAATCCTAAATGACATGCTCGTCAATGTAGTAAACGACATCAATGACAAATGTGCAGACGAACTTGAAATCTTAGGACATGAACTTGAAATTCCTGATGAGAAATTCCCTCATGTAACCTACGATGAAGCTGTCGAAATCGTCAATGCACACGGCGTTGAAATGCCATGGGGTGAAGACCTCTCCCGGGAAGCTGAAAAGGCTTTGGGTGACGAAATGGGTGGATTCTACTTCCTGACAGAATGGCCATCTGCAATTAAACCATTCTATGTCATGCCTAAGGATGGAGATGAAAAATACTCCCATGCATTCGATTTAATGTACAACAATCTTGAACTGTCTTCAGGTGCTACACGTGTACACCAACATGACTTGCTCGTAAAACAAATTGAGGAAAGAGGCTTAAACCCAGAAGGTTTCGGAACATACCTCAAGGCGTTTGAATACGGTATGCCTCCTCATGCAGGTTGGGGTGTAGGTGCAGAAAGGCTGACCATGGTCATGACCGGTTCTGAAAACATCCGTGAATGTGCACTCTTCCCAAGAGACAGACACAGATTAACCCCTTAATATTATTTTTTAGATTTAAATGGATGAATATGACATAGCTGTTATTGGCGGAGGCCCGGCGGGAATCATGGCTGCAATTGCCGCAAGCCAGAATTCCTCCAAGGTAATATTGCTCGAAAAAAACCCGCAGCTTGGACGTAAGCTCCTTATGACCGGCGGCGGAAGATGTAATATCACCAACCTTAAGCCAATAAAAAAGCTATTGAACATTTATCCTCAAAAAAACTTTTTAAAACACTCTTTTTTTACATTTACAAATGAAATGCTTCTCTCATTTTTTCAGGATAGAGGATTGGATTTCATTGAGGAAGATGACAACAGAATATTTCCTGAAACTGAAAAGTCAGGCGATATCTTAAAGATTTTAACAGAATCTCTGGATGATGTTGTTATAAGGTATAACTTTGAAGTCAAAACAATAACGGAAGGCTTCATCATAAACGACAGCATCAAGGCGGATAAGATTATCATCGCAACCGGGGGCGTTACATATCCTCCGACCGGCTGCAGCATGAAAAACTATTCCCTTACCTCACAGCCACTGACAGACATCAGATACGGGCTTTCCCCATTGATTACAAAAAAGGATCTATCTGAAATTGCAGGAATAACATTGTATGATGTTGCTGTAAGCTATGGGAAAAGTAAAATAAAAGGCAATGTCCTGTTTTCACATGTAGGGCTTACCGGTCCGGCTATCATCAATCTGAGCAATCTTATTTCCGAAAGCATAACTTATAACTTATTGGAAAACGGGCCTGATTTGGATATTGAAATAGCTATTGATTTGTGTCCGGATTTCACCCGTGATGAGTTAAGCGAGAAATTCACAAATGATTTCCAGCTTAAGGGAAAAACAATGATTAAGAATTATCTGAAGCTGTTTTTGACAAACGGTTTTATAGGTTTCTTTTTGGATGAATGCGGATTGGAAGGCGAGACTCAACTGTCCCGAATAAATAAGAAAGCTAAAAACAGACTGATTGAAAAATTAAAAAGATTTACTCTTGAAATCACAGGATTTAATGAAGGCCTTGCAAAGGTAACCATCGGCGGTGTTGATTTGGCTAATGTCAATGCGAAAACAATGGAATCAACATTAACGCCTAAGTTGTATTTTGCAGGGGAAGTTCTCGACCTGCACGGACCGACAGGCGGTTATAATCTGAAGATTGCCTTTTCAACCGGTTTTTTGGCAGGTCTGTCGGCCAGTGAAAAGTAGTCATTTTTTTTCTATAAACAAAATATTTAACATATATTTAATTCTAAAATTAACTTATGACAGACAAAATGTTCATGGGTGCATCAACTAAGCAAGGTTTGGATATTGCAAACAAAAGCAGAGAAATTATCCGTGGCCTTATTGGAGATGATGTCAAAGATTTAAATCCTCTCGAAAGAGATATTGTTGAAAGAATTGTTCACTCCACAGCTGATCCAGAATATGCAAAACTGGTTAAAATCAGCCCGGATTTTGTAGATGCAGCTATGGATTCCCTCAGAAATAAAGAAACCATTTTAACCGACATCAATATGGTTAAGTATGGTATTACCAGATATGAAGGGGAAGTTGAGTGTTACATTAAAAACGAGGAAGTTGTAAAAATAGCCAAGGAAAATCAGATTACCAGAGCTGCGGCCGCCATGCGCTATGCTGCAGATAATGATTTTGAAGGCATTGTAGTTTCAGGTAATGCTCCAACCGCTGTTTTTGAAGCTATGGATTTATACCAGAAAGGCGAAATGAATCTTAAAGCTATTGTAGGAGTTCCTGTTGGTTTTGTAGGTGCGGCCGATTCTAAAGAGGCTCTGCACAATTCCGACATTCCCAACATTATTGTTGAAGGTCCGAAAGGGGGGACCCCGATTGCCGTAGCTTGTGTAAACTCATTAATACAACATTTGTAGTGTGATAAAATGTATTCCGAAGAATTGTTCAATGAATCTAAAAATTATTTTCCGGGTGGAGTAAACTCTCCGGTGCGTGCTTTTAAGCCTTATCCGTTCTTTGTCAAAAGTGCAGGAGGGTCCAGACTTACCGATGTGGATGGAAAAACCTATATTGACCACTGCCTTGCTTATGGCCCTTTGATATTGGGACATGCTGACCCTAAGGTAGTAAGGGAAGTTTCAAATCAATTAACTATTGGAACTGCTTACGGTACTCCAACTGAAAACGAAATTAAACTGGCAAAGGAAGTTGTTGACAGAATCCCGTCTGCTGAAATGGTGAGATTTTGTAACAGCGGAACCGAAGCTACCATGAGTGCAATCAGGCTTGCAAGAGGTTTCACAGGTAGAGATAAAATTGTCAAATTTGAAGGGGCATATCATGGAGCGCATGACTATGTACTGGTTAAGGGAGGTTCCGGAGCTGCAACATTACCGGATTCACCGGGCATTCCGTCAGACACTACCAAAAACACCTTATCAGTTCCGTTCAATGATGAGGAAGCCATGACTGAACTAATTGAAAAGGAAGGCGAAAACATTGCATGTATTATTATGGAAATAGTCATGGGCAATGTCGGATGCATAGAACCTAAACCTGGATTTTTGGAATTCATCAGAAAAATCACAGAGGAAAACGGAATCGTACTTATATTTGATGAGGTCATCACTGGATTTAGGGCATCAAGGGGAGGAGCCCAGGAATATTACGGCGTCACTCCTGATTTGACCACTTTAGGTAAAATCGTTGGAGGAGGACTTCCTATGGGTGCATTCTGCGGTAAAAGGGAAATCATGGAATTGATTGCACCGCAAGGTCCTGTATATCAGGCAGGCACATTTTCAGGAAACCCTGTATCCGTACAGGCTGGAATTTCCACACTGACACAGCTTGATGATGCATTCTACAAGGAGCTTGAGAGGAAAGGCAATTACCTGAGAGGCAACATCAAATCCATAATCGAAGATGAAGAGTACAATATTCAGCCGGTGGGACTCGCATCAATGTTTCAGATTTATTTCAATCCCGCACCGGTATACAATTATGCGGATGCTCAGAAATCTGACAGAAGGCAGTTTTTAAGATACTTTAAGACATTATTGAAGGAAGGCATATTTATACCGCCATCCCAGTTCGAATGTAATTTCATATCAAATGCGCACACCATGGAGGATCTGCAGAAGACTTCCGATGCCATAGAACTGGGACTTGAAGCGGCATTCAAGAAAAGAAGAAGGTAATACAATGGAAATAGACTTTAAGGAAGTTGCATCATATGTAATCATTCTTGTAATTGTATTAATTGCGGCACAACACCTGAACGTTGTTGTTTCAGGAAGTATGGAGCCGGCATTTTACAGGGGAGACATCGTCCTTGTCGAAAAGGCGGATTTTCTGGGAATCCATGAATTCAACCCTGAAGATGTAAAAGTGGGAGACGTGGTTGTCTATGATGCTGCATGGTATGACCAGCCGGTCATTCATAGAATTATAAATATTACAGAGATTAATGGAACCACGATGTATGTAATAAAAGGGGACAATAACAATGCTCCTGACCCTTATTATGTAAAGGCTAGCCAAATCAAGGAAAAGGTAGTGACATTTGGCGACAGTCTGGTCGTTATTCCAAAAGTCGGTTATCTATCCCTCTGGTTGAGAGGTTTATAATTATTATTAAGGTGAGTTAATGTATTTTGAAATTGAAAAACAAGCTATTGAAGCTATTAACAAGGCATTAGATCAATATGATGTAGAAGTTGACAGGAATTTCAAGCTGGAATTCCCTCCAAATCCTAATTTGGGAGATCTTGCAAGTACCATTGCATTCGCCCTTACTAAAAAGTTAAGGACTTCACCTCCTGAAGTTGCAAAGGATCTGGTTGAAAAAATAGAAGTTCCTGAAATTTTCACAAAAGTCCAGAACTTCGGACCTTACGTCAATTTCTTTATTGACTATTCAAAATTCTCAAAATTATTGCTGGAAAAGGTTGATGAAAATTACGGACAGCTTCCTGAATACGGTGAAAAGATTGTCCTTGAACACACTTCAGCAAATCCCAACGGTCCGCTCCACATAGGACACATCAGAAACTCCGTCTTTGGAGATTCACTTTCAAGGCTATTGAAACTGGCAGGAAGGGATGTCATAACCCAGTATTATGTAAACGATATGGGAAGACAAATCGCCATCATCGTATGCGGAATAACCGAATGCGGTCTTAAAATTGAAGATTATGAAGGCGAAAAACTGGACCACAAAATCGGAAAGCTGTACTTTGATGCCAACAAGGCCGTGGAAGAGGATGAAGCATTGAATGAAAAGGTCGATGAACTGATTCAGAAATACGAGGAAGGCTCCGATGAGGAGTTGAATAAAGTCTTTGAAGACGTGGTGTCAAAATGCATCAGCGGAATGAAGGAGTCTCTTTTGAGAATGAACATCATCCATGATGATTTCGTATGGGAAGGACAGTTCGTAAGAAACGGCGAAGTCGACGATCTGGTAACATATATCCAAAGGGAAGGCTTCACCCGTGAAAATGACGTCCTCTACATTGATTTGACAGACTTCAACATTGAAAAGGAATTCGTTTTAAGACGTTCCAACGGCACTTCACTTTACTCAACCCGTGATTTGGCCTACCACAGGTACAAGGCTACCTTGGGAGATACTGTACTTGACATTTTAGGCTCAGACCATAAGCTGGCCGCAAAACAGATGAAGGTAATCTTTGAAGAGATTTTAATGCAGGAAGCTCCTGAAGTAATCTTTTATGAATTCATTACCCTTCCTGAAGGTTCAATGTCAACAAGAAGAGGCAAATTCGTATCAGTGGATGAACTCATTGACGAAGCTGTTTTAAGGGCACACGATGAAATCAAATCAAGAAACCCTGATTTGACCGAAGAGGAAATCGCACCGATGGCAGAAGAGATTGGTGTTGGAGCTATCAGGTTCTTCATCGCAAAATTATCTCCTGAAAAGCATCTTACATTCAAATGGGATGAAGCCTTAAGCTTTGAAAGAGGCTGTGCTTCAATTCAATATGCACATGCAAGAGCATGCAAGTTGCTTGCAAAATCAGGCAAGGACATCGCTTCTTTGGAAGTTGCAGATGATTGGGTTCCTAATGATTTTGAACAGGACCTTGTAAGGCAAATCGCCAAGTTCCCGCAGGTTGTTGAAGACTGTGCAAACAAAAAGAGAGTTCACAATATCACACAGTACTGTCAGGATTTGGCAGGTTCCTTCAACAAGTTCTACAAATCACAGCAGGTCATAGGTTCTGATGTTGAGGACACCAGACTTATTCTGGTTGACAGAGCCAAAACAACAATCAAAAATGCTTTAGATATTTTAGGTGTTTCAGCACCTCGCAAAATGTAGATGGGTAGTTTTAACTCATCTTTAATTTCTTTTTTTTACAGCTACATCACATAAGTCAATTGTCTTATTTTTAACCGCTAATTTTATTAAATTAATAATAGGTTAGTTTTAAACAGTAGTTTAAACTTAAACCATTAAAATAATTCATTAAAAAACAAAGTATTCTCACACTTAAATTAGACTATAATTCCTCATGTTACATGGATTATTTTTAACAGGAAAAAAAGTAAAGATTTAATCCACAAAGTGGATGTAATCTTCTTTTCTTGGCAACGGTTCCGGCGCTTCCATGTCAGGATAGCCAAGCACCACATGACCGATTCCCTCATAGGTTTCGGGAATTCCCCATTCTTTCAGCAACGCTTTACCTTTCTCAGAGGCAAACTCGTCACGGGCTCTGTGAATCCAGCAGCTTCCAACACCAATCGCATGGGCCGCATTGACCAAAACCGCCAGTACGCTTGATCCGTCTTCAACATATGTCGGAAATTCGCTGTCGGCAAGCACGATTAACAGTGTTTTTGCTCCGTAAAATGGATCCATATCCTCCGGAACATCAACCGGGAAAAAGCTTCTGTTCCATGCTGAAAATTCCTTGATGGTTTCCGGATTTTGAATCACGACAATTTTGGGAGACTGTGCTCCACGGCCTGTCGGGGCATAGGTTCCTGTTTCGAGAATTGTTTTTAAATCCTCATCTGAAATCTGTTCGTCTTTGAATTTGCGTATGCTTCTTCTGGTTTTTAAGTCTTCAATTGTTTGGTTCATATTAGTTCCTCGCATATTTTTATTAGTAATTTTTGAAAATCTTCAAATTCTCTCTCAGTCAGGCTTTCTTTGATTGTTTCATCCCATTTTTCATCATAATTCATTATCTTTTGAGCTATTTTTGCACCTTCGGGAGTCACATTCACAATCTTTTTTCTTTTTTCCGGAGTTTTGACAATCAGTCCTTTCTTTTCAAGTTTATCCAGGTTTCTTGTCACTGTGCTTTCATTGACATGCAGCTCTCCAGCCAGTTCCTCCTGGCTTATTGCCTTGTTTTTGTAAGCTTTAATCAGCAGAGGATACAGGCCTGAACTGAGATTGACATCCTTCAGCTTGTCGTTGAGGTATGATGTCTGTTTTCTGTAAAGCAGGGAAACAAGGGGGGATGTGGGCATGTCATTATCAAATGCCATTTTTTTCACCTTTTATTAGCTTGTTGATGTAGAGCTCGATGCATGCGTAACATATCAGTGAGCCTATTCCTCCTCCGAGAAGCATTCCGCAGTATAT
The DNA here is from genome assembly GCF_902771435.1 of uncultured Methanobrevibacter sp. Taxonomy (GTDB): domain Archaea; phylum Methanobacteriota; class Methanobacteria; order Methanobacteriales; family Methanobacteriaceae; genus Methanocatella. Next base: position 22,331 of record NZ_CACXXB010000017.1, read on the forward strand.
TCCGAACTCCCCCATATTGAATGTAAATCCGAGAAGGTATGCGAAAATCAGCACAAGTATGAATTCCCTGAATGTTGTAAGTACAAATGATATGGTTCCCTTTCCGACTCCCTGAAAGACGTTACCTGCACTGGCTCCGAACGGAACGTATAGGATAAAGAGACACATTATCTGCAGGAAACTGGATATCATCGGAGCCAAATCTGCGCTGCTTTTGGAGTATGAGAATATGAATGCAATCTGGTTTGAAAATACATTCAGGATTATGCACACGATTATTGAAGCTATCAGCGCCACCTTGACGGCATATCTTGCAGTGACCCTCAGGTTTTCGTATTTCCTTGCACCGTATGCCACTCCGGCAACTGATATGGCCGCTGTTCCGACTCCGATTGCTGGAACCATTCCGATGTTGATTATTCTCCAGCCTGCAGTATAAACGGCCACCGCCACAGGTCCGGATACTATTGTAAGCATGTAGTTTACGAATATTGTCAGTACAGACAGCACGAGCTGCTCCAGACTTGCAGGAATACCTACAACCAGAATGTCCTTGTACATTTTAAAGTCATTATGGAAGTCTTTAAAGTCGTATGAAAGGTAGGTGTCCTTTTTAACAAATATCCAGTAAAGCATTAAAAGCAGGCTTATGAACGGCCCTAGGGCTGTTGCCAATGCGGCTCCCTTGATTCCCATTCCCATAGGATAAATGAATATAGGGTCCAAAATCATGTTTATTATTGCAGCCAGAGCTATTGGAATTGTTGCTCTTTTGACGTCCCCTTCCGCTCTGAATGCTGCTCCTACAATCGGCGGCATTAAAATTGCAAATGTCAGTGCGAATATGATGAATCCGTAATCCATCGCATAGCCTATTACGCTTCCGGCACCCATCATGTTGAGCATTGGTTCCATAACTGCGATGAATATGACTGATATGATTACTGAAACTATAAAGCTTAAAATGAGGTTGTGGATTGCAGCATTGTTTGCCGAAGCCTTGTCCTCTGCTCCGATGTATCTTGATATCAGTGAGTTTCCCCCGGCTCCGAGTCCGTTTCCAAAACCTACCAGAATCATAAACAGTGGCGTAACGTATCCCAGTGCCGCCAGCGGTTCTGCACCTAGTCCGGCTACCCAAATGCTGTCAATAATGTTGTTTACTAAAATTAGGAACATGCTTCCTATGATTGGCAGTGAAAGTTTATTGATTGCTTTTTTAGGATCTCCTGTAATCATTTCAATATTTTCATTTTTTCCCATAATTTACCTCACTCTTGCATATGCAATTATACTCTTGTATATGCAAGTGTTTGTATTTAAAGTTATTGATGTCATTTTGAAATATTGTTATAGCTATTTAATATTGATTTAAAGCTATTAAATTGCTTTAATTTATAACTGCTCAATTTATATATGGTTTTAATCTAAAATAGTCTTGTATATGTCGGCATATCATATTTGGTAAATATGGTGAGAATATGTATATTCCATTTGGTAAGGACACGTTGCAAAAACTATCTCTCATAGCCTTTGCACGGGTAATATTGGCGATGATGGGCGATAAAAGAAAAGTAGTTAGATTCTATCCAACGGAGTTAATAATTCCAACGTTTAGGCACAGATTCATGGATGGTGTTTTGGAGTTGGATGATGGAGTTTTGATTAATATTGAGTTTCAAACAGGAGATTTAACAGAAAAGTTTCTCCTTAGATGTGCTCAATATGCAATTAATCTGAGGGTAATCAGTCGTAAATTTGTTGAAACAAGTATAATATCCACAGGAAATAGAAACAAATCAAAACTAATAGCATTCATCTCGAAATTCTTCCTTTTTAAGCCAAAGATTTTTTTCTACTCTGAATATGATGGATTGGAAATTTTAAATAATATTAGGATAAAATAGAAAATAAAGAGAAATTAACATTACTTGACCATTATTATTTGGTATTCATACCATTTATGGGCAATGTTAATCAAGTTGAAGTAGCATTTGAAGTCTTTCGAATTGCAAATAATCGAGAATTGTTTTCTGCAGACGAACAATCGGAAATTAAAAAATGTCAATATGTTGTAGCTCAAATTGTTGCAAACGGTAATGAAAATTTATTCAATAAATTTTGGGAGATTATTATGTGGAACAATGATTTTTTAGTTGAATATGAGGAAAACTTAATTAAAGAAACTACTGAAAACGTTACTCAGCAGGTTACTGAGCAGGTTACTGAGCAGGTTACTGAGCAGGTTACTATGGATGTTAGTAAAAACATTGCTAAGAATCTTAAAGATGTTTTAAGTGATGAAGAAATAGCTAAAAGAACTGGTTTGTCTCTTGAAACAGTTAAAGGACTTTAGAATTTCCATGGTTTGGATTTAATTGGAGGCAATTTTCCAGTTAAATTCATCTTAATTTTAATTTCAAAAAAATAGCTAAACAATTATAAAAAAGAATAAAAAAGATGGCTATTCAAGACTGCCATCTACAACTTTTTGTTGGTGGGTTTCAAGATATTCTCTGGAAATACCCGCATTTTGACCGCTTTGAATTATATCAGAATCATCACTTGATTGGCTTGAATCTGAATATGTTGAGGAATACGAAGAATCACCGCTGGTATATCTTGTGCTACTTTCATCAGTAGTATAATTGGCAGTTGAATTTTCTGAAGTTCCGTCTTTGATTGTTATCTTTTGATTGGCGGAACATCCGTTGTGCTTATCGTCACCGTCATAGCTTACTGACACGGTATAATTTCCGGATTTCTCATCTTTTAAGATTAGACTACCCTTTCCGTTGTCATCTGTAGTTATTGTGAAATTCTGTGTTTCATTCACGCCTCTGAATGTAATTTTTATTTCCTGATTTGATAGAGCGTTCCCCTGTGCATCAACAAGCTCAAAGTCTATCTGATTTCCATTTTTCAGATTGCTCCCAGATAAAAAATCGATTTTTGTGTCGGTTTTAATGCCTGCTGAAAATGAAAGAAGCCCAGCAAGAGCAATTAAAACAATAATTATGAGAGCAATTATTATTTTTCTATCCATTAAAATCACCTTGTATTAAATTTTGTTACGGTTGTATATATAGTATAATGATAGTGTCACATTCAAAATATTAATTATAAATATTTTTAAATACATATCTTAAATCAATAGGAGAATTTATTATGAAAGTTTTAGTTGTTGGAACAGGTGCCCGTGAACATGCTATTGCCGATGCCCTAAAAGATGATGTGGAATTATATTGCTACATGAGTAAAATTAACCCTGGTATGTCTAAAATTGCTGAATTCAAGCAAGGAGATGAAGGGGAAGTTGAAAAGGTAGCGCAATATGCTGTTGAAAATGATATTGAAATCGCATTTATCGGTCCTGAAGCCCCCCTTGGAAAAGGAATTGTGGACGAGCTTCAAAAGAATGGAATCAAATGTGTCGGACCGACACAGAGTGCGGCAAGAATTGAAACTGATAAATCATTCATGAGAAAACTCTTTGAAGATTACCAAATCGAAGGATCACTCGTTTACAAAGTATTTGATAACTCCGAAGACGTTTCCAAATTCCTGGATGAATTCGACCGTGACGTTGTTGTAAAGCCGGTCGGTTTAACAGGCGGAAAGGGAGTTAAAATTGTAGGCGACCATTTGAAGGATAATGAAGAAGCAAAAGAGTATTCCTGTGAAGTCATTGACAATGAAATGGGCGGTTTTGCTCAAGTAATCATTGAAGAAAGATTGATAGGTGAAGAGTTCACCATCCAGGCATTTTGTGACGGCGAACACCTCGCTCCGATGCCTGCAGCACAGGACCATCCTCACGCTTTTGAAGGGGATGTCGGTGCAATCACCGGTGGAATGGGATCATACTCCGATGTTGGAGGATTATTGCCATTTTTAAGCCAGGAAGATTATGACAAGGCCGTAGAGATAATGAAAGAAACTCTTAAAGCTATTGCTGAGGAAGCCGAACCCTACAAAGGAATCCTGTATGGTCAGTTCATGCTGACTGCCGACGGTCCTAAATTAATCGAGTATAATGCAAGATTTGGAGATCCGGAAGCTATGAACGTATTGCCGCTTCTAAAAACCCCGTTGGTTGACGTTTGTCAGGCAATTGTTGACGGTAATTTGGATGAAGTGGAATTTGAAGACAAGGCCAGCGTATGCAAATACATTGTACCTGACGGATATCCTGAAACCGAATATGCCGGAGAGCTTATTGAAGTAGATGAAGAGGCCATTGAAGATTTAGGTGCCAAAGTGTTCTACGCTGCAGTTTCTCAAGAAGAAGATGGTATTCACCTGTCCGGTTCAAGGGCATTGGGCATTGTAGCCAGTGGCGAAACCATTGAAAAGGCTGAAAAAATAGCTGAAAAGGCATGCGAATTTGTTAAAGGTAATGTTTACCACAGAAGAGATGTCGGTACAACAGAACTCGTCAACAAACGTGTCGAACACATGAAAGAAATTTTAAACTAAATTTCTTTTCTTTTTTTTTAATTTCATAATTTTACAATCTGTTCTTGATGATTCCATCAACCATTTGCCACATGGTTCACTACTTAAATTCATAGAAACCTTTAATATATATCTTTAACAAATATCTTTTTTTATAATGTTTATAAAGGGGAATTAGTAATGGGTAGTTTATTGTCTATTAGTGACATTAAAGATGATGTGAAATACATTTTGGATTTGGCTAGCAAAATAAAAGCGGGCGAAATTGAAGAAAGGCCTCTTGAAGGCAAGACATTAGCGATGATTTTCCAGAAATCATCAACAAGGACAAGGGTTTCCTTTGATGTTGGAATGTATCAGCTAGGAGGAAGGGCAATCTTTTTGTCCTCTAATGATTTGCAGATGGGAAGAGGAGAGCCGATTTCAGATACTGCAAAGGTCTTAAGCCGTTTCGTTGATGGAATAATGATAAGGGCCATAAAACATTCTGATGTTGAAGAGTTAGCCAAATATTCAGATGTGCCTGTTATTAATGGTCTCACAGATTTGGAACACCCTTGCCAGGCGCTTGCCGACGTGCTGACAATCAAAGAACATTTAGGTGATTGGGAAGGCAGGAAAATCTGTTTTGTAGGTGATGGAAACAATGTATCTAATTCCCTATTGCTGATTGCTCCATTGCTTGGTATGGACATGTCCCTGGCATGCCCTAAAGGATATGAACCTTGTGAAAGCATTTTAAAAACTGCCCGAGAATATGCTGAAGAATTCAATACTGAAATAACCATTACTGATGATATTGGTGTTGCCCTGGAAAATGTTGATGCGGTATTTACCGACGTTTGGGTCAGCATGGGTGATGAGGCTGAAAAGGCTCAAAGGGAAATTGATTTTGCTCCGTTCCAGGTAAACAATGATTTAATGAGTATAGCTAATGAGGGAGCTATTTTCCTGCACTGTCTGCCTGCAGTCCGAGGCCAGGAAGTTACAGCCGATGTGATTGACGGTCCTCAGTCTGTAGTTTATGATGAGGCGGAAAACAGGATGCATGCACAAAAGGCTCTTTTATACTACTATTTAAAATAGATTTTTCTATAGGGATCCTAAGATTGCAAACACGATAAAAATCCCGATTATGCATAAGCAGCAGCCTATCCAGTTGCTGTCATTATTTTTTGAAGTTGTTGTAGTCTGTTGGCTATTGGTATTTTGCTGATGGTTGCGGGCTTCTAGAACCTCCACTTTTTTAACGGTCTCTTCCTTTTTAAGTGTTGCTCCACAGTTTCTACAGAATTTAGCTTCATCCGGATTTTCTTCACCGCAGTTATAACAAAACATTGTAAATCCCTCTAATTACTATTTTTAAAAATATTATTAAACCGATTCCACCAATGAAACCTGTGATGAATCGTATGGTATTTGTACTTTCCCTTGGACCGAAATACTGTGTAAAACCGTCAATGGCTACCGGTATCATCAATATCATTGAGATTATCAGGGTGTTAATGTCATGATTAAGTTCAAAAAAGCAGTTCCAAATCAAAAACACAGCCAAACCTGCGTAAAAGCCGGTACATCTGGCGCAAACCGGAAACTGATGGCCTTTTATGAAAAAGCTTCTTTCGGGTATTCTGTGACATAGGTATTTTGTCAGTTCCATATCAATCATCACAATTTTAGTACATTTATTATATTTTTCAATAATTATATATATTTTTGTATTCAAAAGTAAATGTATAATATATAAAAAGGTTATTACGATGAGAGGCGGAGAAGCGATAATTGAATCCCTCAAAAATATGGGGGTAAAAACAATATTTGGTTATCCTGGTGGACAAACCATACCATTCTATGACATGTTATATGATGCAGATTTGGATCATATATTAGTTAGACACGAACAATGCGCTGCTCATGCGGCAGACGGATATGCAAGGGCTTCAGGCAAAGTTGGTGTGTGTTTGGCAACTTCAGGTCCGGGTGCAACAAACCTAGTCACTGGTATTGCAACCGCATACATGGATTCTTCTCCAATTTTGGCCATAACTGGACAGGTTCCTACTCATTTGATTGGTAATGATGCTTTTCAGGAAGCTGACATTATTGGAATTACAATGCCTATTGTAAAGCATTCATATCAACCGAAAAATCCGGATTTAATACCTTCAATGATTAAGTCTGCTTTTGAGATATCTGCAAGCGGAAGGCCGGGTCCAGTAGTTATTGATGTTCCAAAAGAAGTTCAAGAAGGTGAATTGTCCAAATTTGACGATTCTTTAATTGATACGCCAGGCTATAATCCAACTACTAAAGGTAATATTAGACAAATCAAAAAAGCTCGCGATTTAATCAGGCAAGCTAAAAAACCGTTGATTTTAGTGGGTGCAGGCGTAATCATTTCCGGTGCATGCAAAGAATTAAAAGAGCTTGCATACACAATAAATGCTCCTGTAATGACTTCACTTTTAGGTAAGGGAGCTTTTGATGAGACTGATGATTTGGCATTGGGAATGCTTGGTATGCATGGAAGAAAAGTGTCAAACGATTCAATCAACGAATCCGATTTACTGATAGCTATCGGTATAAGATTTTCAGACAGGACCACAGGCAGGTTGGATAGCTTTGCTCCTAATACTAAAGTTATTCACATTGACATTGACCCTGCCGAAATAGGAAAGAATGTGGATGTTGATTTGCCGATTGTAGGAGACGCTAAAAATATTTTAGGTTCACTGAATAAACTTTTAAATGATTATAAAGCATCTGATGATGTAAATGCTTGGACAGATACAATCAAGCAGAGAAAACAGGATTTGCTTCCTAGAGTAACATATGATGATGTACCTTTAAAACCGCAGACTGTAATTAAGGAAATCTCAGAGGTTTTAACTCCTGAATCCATTCTGACAACCGATGTCGGTCAAAACCAGATGTGGGCGGCACATTTCTATGACACACAAAAGCCCCGCAAATTCATATCTTCAGGAGGTCTTGGAACCATGGGATTCGGATTCCCGTCAGCTATCGGTGCAAAAGTTGCATGTCCTGACGATCCTGTTGTGTCAATAAACGGTGACGGAGGATTTCTGATGGTCTGTCAGGAATTGGCTACCGTTCGTGAATATGACATACCTGTAATTGCTGTTGTTCTGGAAAACAGGACCTTGGGAATGGTATATCAATGGCAAAGTTTATTGTATAATGAAAGACACTCCCAAACCCTGCTTGGAAACAGTCCGGACTTTGTTAAACTGGCTGAAAGTTTCGGCGTTAATGCAGTAAGAATAACAAAGCCTGGAGAAACCAAAGAAGCACTGTCTTCAGCAATTAAGGATAACGAGCCAATTTTATTAAATGTTGTAATAGACTCTGAAGAGGCACTGCCTATGCTTCCTCCCGGAGCAGGAATAAATGAAATGATTGGTGAATATAAACTCGAAAAGGATGTGATTTAAATGAATAAAAAGTATCATGTCATTTCAACATTGGTGGAAAATAAACCGGGGGTTTTACAGAAAGTGGCAGGAATGTTTAACAGGAGAGGTTTCAACATTGACGGAATCACTGTTGGAGTGTCTGAAGTTGAAGGACTGTCCCGTATGGTAATTACTGTTCATGCCGACAAGAAAGGTTTGGAACAGGTTACAAAGCAACTTAATAAATTAGTTGATGTTGTCAAGATTAAAGATATTACTAAAAATGCTGTCAAAAGGGAATTGTGCCTGATTAAGGTTCATGTTCCTAACGAAATAGCAAGAGCAGAAATAATGCAGTATACCAATATTTTCAGGGCAAATATCGTTGATGTTACAGAAGAGACATTAATAATTGAGTTGACTGGGGATACTGAGAAAATTGATGCTTTCATATCTTTATTGAAAGGTTATGGAATCAAAAAGATTTCACGTACCGGCCTTACTGCTATGGCAAGAGGTGTATAAGATGACTTTATTGGAGAATGTTTTAGAAGATAATAAGAAATTTGTTGAAAATTTTGAAGGCGAAGAAATGTCTCACCATGCACAAAAGAAACTGGCTATCCTAACCTGTATGGACTGCAGATTAATTGACTTTTTCGAACCTGCTTTAGGTCTTGAAAGAGGAGATGCAAAAATTGTTAGAAATGCCGGAAACTCTATTGTTGGTGAAGACGCAATTAGATCAATCGGTGCAGCTCTTTACAATTTAGGATGTGAAGAGGTACTTGTTGTAGGTCACACTGAATGTGGTATGGCTGGTGCAGATGCTGAAGCTTTAAAAGAAAAAATGCTCGCACGTGGAATTGCTGAAGAGGACATTGCAAAATACGATTTGGCTGAATGGATTGGCGGATTTGAAGACGAAGAAGAAAACGTTAAAAATGTCGTCGAAAAAATCAAAAACCACCCATTGATTCCTGATGTGCCTGTACACGGTCTCATAATCGATATTGTAACCGGTGAGTTGAAAGTTTTAGTAGATGGTTACTAAATCCATCTATTTTTTCTTATTTTTTACATTAACGGCTAATATTTCACTATTTTAATGTGTTTTGAAAGCAGGACATGTATATCCCGCTCTTTTTTTAAATTTTGATTTTCAAAAGGTAAGTGTTAATGTAAGTGGTGTTTGAAATTTAACATACATTAACGCTGAAGATGCCGTTATCTTATGGTAATTTTGCTTTTTGCGGATATTTTGTAGTTGCCGTTTGCGGATGAAATCACAACCTTGTGGCTGCCGATTTTCAGGAATTTGGTGTTAAGTTTAGCTATTCCTTTTGAATTGGTTTTGACAGTTTTTGTAATGTATTTTTTGCCGGTGAAGACTTTAAGTTTGACTTTAACGTTTGAAACTGCCTTTTTGGTGGCCTTGTTTTTAACGATCACTTTGAAATATTTGGATTTTTTGAATTTGCCGGTTACTTTCGGCGCTTTGACGGTTGTTTTTATCTTGTTGACTTTTATTGTGGTTTTTTTGCTGAATGAATCTCCTGTTGTTATTGTGACTTTATGTTTTCCTACTGCAAGATTTTTACGTGTTTTTAAAGTTGCAGTTCCATTTGATTTAGTGGTTACAGTATATTTTTTATATTTTTTACCTGTAAACACTTTAACGGTTAATTTAAAACCGTCCAGTGTGGAATTGGTTTCATTGCTGTTTAGTTTGATTTTTAAATTGCCTCTGTTTCCATATGTGGTTGTTATGGCAGGGGCAGTGATGCTTATCGGAATGGATTTCACGTTCAGCTCAATGATTTTGCTGTAGATATGGGCTCCAAAAGGCTCCGGAGTGAATATCATAAGTTTCACGGTTCCGCTTTTTTGAAGTGTATATCTAACTGTTCCGTTTTCATCGCTGTAGTAATTGAATGTTTCATTTGTTGATAGGTCTTTTATGTTGATGCATTCGTCTTCAAGCGGATTTCCTCGGGCATCTATTATGGTAACTGTCAATTTGTCTCCAACTGAATACAGCTCTTTTTCATCAATCAGCAGTTCGTCAATATTATTCGCATCAATATCGGTCACGTTAAGTTCTGTTATTTTGCTACCGTTAATCAGGTAACAGTTTTTAAAATCAAAACTGCTGTTGTAGTTTTTAAATATTTCAGACATATTTTCATCATTGGTGAGATTTGTGTTTTTCACAATGTTTCCTGTGTGCAGCAAACGCATTTTTGTTTTGTCAAGATTTGCATCAGTTATTGTAATGTCTGCGAATTTACAGTCAATAAATCCGTTATTTAAATTTGAACCGCTAATGTTCATGAAAGATTTTCTGGAATTCATTCCCTCATCGATTTTAAGTTCAAAATCGTCAAGCTCACAGTTTTCAATAGCTATTTTGTTTCCTGATGAGAAATATCCTCCCCTAAAGCTCATTGTATCGTTGATGAAATATGAGTTTTGGGCATTTAAAACAGGGAAGAAATAGTCAATGTTCAGGTTTGAGAGTGATGATGAATTTAAGGTTATGTTGGATGAGCCTCCTTTCCAGGCACCGTCTGTGAAACTGCAGTCATTGATATTGACGGTATAATATGTTAGTTCAAGTTTTGAGTTTGAAAAATTGCATCCGGAAATGATTAATGTATTGATCAGTTCGAATCTGGAGCCTCCTACGATTGCCATATATGTGCTTAAAAACAGATTGGATGATATTATATCTGATTTTTTAAATTCACAGTCTTCAATTTTGCTGCAGTCCGCTGTGTAGTCGTCCGGAAGCCAGCCCTGTGGAGTTTTGGTTTCGATTGTTGAGTTGATAAAAATGGAATTTTTGTAGGTGTTGTCCAGTTCATAGTTTGTTACTGTTGAGTTGATGAAATCACAATCGATAAAGTCCATGTTATGCCATTCGATTATGTTGATGTTTGTGAATGTCATGTTTTTTAACGTGATGTGCTTTCCAGTGTTTTTAATTTCATAGCCGTTTCTATATATGCCGAAACCTAATTCGGAGTATTTTTCCTTCTCGACGCAGCTGAAGTACAAAGATGAGTTGTTCCCATCGATTACAGTTCCGTCAGTCCCTTCAAAATTCAGGGATTTGTTTAAAATAATTTCACTATTTCCGGAAAGGTCATATTTCTTGCCTTCCAGTTTGATGGTATCGTTTTCAGCCGCATTGTCTATCATGCCCTTAATCTCATCAAAGCTTCCATCATCTGCCAGTGTGGCGGAATAGTCAGATGTGGGGTTGACATTTTCAACAGATATTGTGCTGTTTTCAGCGGCAGATACAATACCTATTGTCATGAATAAGATTAATGTCAGTATGGTTAATCTTAGAATTTTGTTCTTGATAGTATCACCTGTACTAGATATATTGATTGTATACACTTTAAACATTGGCTTTTTTTAAGTTACTTTTATAAATGTAGAAATTCATAAGTATTAATTGATATTTTATTAGATATCTTAACTTTTATTAAATTATTTAAAAGAGATGATTTTAAATGAAAATGTATTACGATGCAGATGTAAATACAGATGCTCTTGAAGGAAAAACCATTGCAGTAATCGGTTATGGTTCCCAAGGAAGAGCACAATCTAGAAACATGGCTGACAGTGGAGCTAATGTTATTGTTGGTGTAAGAGAAAACGGAAGTTCTTGGAACTTAGTAAAAGAAGATGGAATGACTGTAAAAACCATCGAAGATGCAGCTAAAGAAGCTGATATCATTCACATTTTACTTCCTGATGAAACCCAGGAAAAAGTATACAACGAACAGATTGCACCATATGTAGAAGCCGGAAACACTATTTCATTCTCTCACGGTTATAACATACACTTCGGTTTAATCAAACCTGATGAAGACGTAAACATTGTAATGTTTGCACCAAAAGGACCTGGATCCATGGTTAGAAGAACTTATGAAGAAGGATTCGGTATTCCTGGACTTGTTGCTGTTGAACAAGATGCAACCGGTGACGCATTGCAATTAGCATTAGGTATGGCAAAAGCTTGTGGTCTTACCAAAGCAGGCGTTTTGGAAACTACCTTCAAAGAAGAAACCGAAACTGACTTATTCGGTGAACAAACAGTTTTATGCGGTGGTATTACTGAATTGATTAATGCAGGATTCACCACTTTGGTTGAAGCAGGTTACCAACCTGAAATCGCTTACTTCGAAACCTGCCACGAAGTAAAACTCATCGTAGACTTAATCTATGAAAAAGGATTTGCCGGAATGTGGACCGATGTAAGTAACACTGCTGAATACGGTGGATTGACCAGAGGTAATAGAATCATTACCCAAGAAGCAAAAGACGGTATGAAACAAGTATTAACCGAAATCCAAGACGGTACATTCAAAAAAGAATGGCATGATGAAAATGTCACCGATGGCGCTAACTTAAAAGAAATGAGAGCTGCTGAAGGTAAAAAAGATATTGAAATTGTTGGTGAAAGATTAAGAAAAGCTTGTGGATTACAAAAAGACGATTAAACGTCTTTTTTCTTTTTTTATTTTTAAATCTTATTTTTTGTGATGATCATGGTATTTATTGGGATGGACCATGGAACTACTGGAATCTCTTTTTGCATAATGTCTGATGAAGGAGACATTGTTGATATTTTCAAAATCGGAAGGGAAGAAAGTAAAAGGGGTCTGGTTTCTGCAACAGAGGAACTTGAAAAACGTGTTGATTTTGAAGATGTCAAATTGATGGCCATTACCTATGCTATGGGTGATGGAATTAACAAGATCCTGCCGACCGATAAGGTTGAGGACAGGGGGATTCTGTCAATAAACGGCGCAGGTAAGGTGACCGGTGGTGGAACATCAGTATTTTCTGAACTGGAACAGCTGAATATTGATTCAATAATGATTCCTGGCCTTCATAAGGATTCCACTTCACTGGATGAATTGTTCAGGGCTGCATATTCTCATCAGGCAAGCCCGGAGAAGGTAAGCATTTCATACAATGCGGTCAAGGAAACAGGATGGTCCAATTTTATAGTGGCGGATATCTCATCCAACAGTGTTGACATTTTAATTGAGGACGGTAAAATCAAAGGGGCAATGGATGCCTGTGTTGGCGCTATGGGAATTGTCCACGGACCGATTGACCTGGAGATGATTAGAGATATCGATGAGAACAATGCATCTGCAAACGAATGCTTTTCTCATGCGGGAGCCATCAAGATAGCCGGCATTGACGGCAAGGTGGCAAATATGAAGGATCAGCTTCTTGAAAATTATAGAAACGGTGATGAGAAGGCGAAACTTGCCATCGATACATTGATAATGACCGTAGCCATGGAGATAGCAGGTCTTATCGCAGTATGTGAAAATGAAATAGAAGGCATCGTGCTTACAGGTTCAGTCGGCAGTGCAACAGAACCGTTCAATTTTGAAGATGAAATTAACAAATATTTCAAAAACAAATATGATTTGAAAGTTATTTCAAAAGAATCTGGAGCTATTGGAGCTGCTCAAATAGCGATGGATGTATATAATGGTAAAAAAGAAATTTTAGGAATTGAAGTTGATATTTAATTCCTATTTTTTGTCTTCTTTTAAACTGACAAATACCACATTTCCGCCTTTAATGGTTTCAAGGCCATTTTCATTTTCAAGGACAAGATTCAAATAATTATCAATAGCTATTACTTTTCCTTCGCTATGATTGTTATCTCTTAAATCGACACTAACGTACTTATTTTTAAATTGTCTAAAAAGTTTGTTTACATTTTCTTTATCTTGACTCATTTTTTCAAATCCTTGAATATTCTATTTTTATATTGATGTTTGCACTTTAAATACTTTAATGTTCTAAATATTAGTATGGCAATAAATCAATTAGAAAGTAATTTAGAAGCTATTACTCATACAATAGCTCAGTTAAAAAAAGATGGATGCACTGATGAAAAAATTTTAAACGATCTCAGGGAAGAAAGGGAAAAAATACTTAAAGATTTAAACTTATAAGTATTTTAAATCAACCATTCTTTCAATAGACTCATATCACTGGTTAAATCTATTTTTAATGGTGTTATTGTAGTCTTTTGATACTTGCGTAATGCATGACCATCGGTTCCGGGAGCATCTGATTCATATGGGTCGCCGCCAATCCAGTAATATGGCTTTTCACGGGGATCCAAACGTTTTTCGATTATCGGAACATACATTCTTTTTCCAAGTGTTACAACTTCAAACTCTTCATTTATAGGGTTTGCCGGAATATTCACATTCAGCAAATCGATTCCTTCAGGCAAGCCTTTTTTTAATATTATTTTAGCTATTTTATTAAGCATTTTTCCTGCAAAGTCAAAATCAATCTCCACTTCACCGGTATCGAACTTGATGTCGTCACGTGTCACTTCCTGTGAAATGGCAATTGTGGGAATGTTAAAGCTTGCAGCCTCAATTGCCGCCCCTATTGTTCCTGAGGTTGTAAGTTCGGCTTTTCCAAGATTGAAGCCGGTATTTATTCCAGAAACCATAATGTCCGGTTTTTCATCCATGATTTCAAAAAGGGCAAGTGTTACTGCATCGGTAGGTGTTCCGGTAACTCCATAGCCTTTACTTCCGTCTCTTAAAGTACGTTCATTAATTCTTAACGGTTCATTTAAAGTTAATGCATGACCTATACCGCTTTGTTGGTGTTCAGGAGCAACCACGTAGGTTTCGCATAATTCATCGACTGCTTTTTTTGCAGCCAGTATTCCTGAAGCGGTTATTCCATCATCATTACTTATTAATGCTTTCATATATTAATTAAGGCAGTTCTTTTTTTAAATAATTTTAGGTTGAAACATAATATAAAAAACTTTAATAATAATTTCAATTATAAAATATAATATTAGTATTCTATGAAAAAACACACAAGGGTGGAAACTTGGAAAAACCACAATTAATAAATTTTATAGCAAAAGTAATGGAGGACTCTGGTTTCAAGGTTTACAAGAATTTTAAAACCTCGCAGAAAGTCGTAGACATTTATGCTATACTACCAACAACAATGGGAGATTTTGGTGTAGTTGTAGCATGTAAAAACTATGACAAGGACTTTGAGATTGGAGTTGATGTATTAAAAGAAATGGAAGATGTCCAGCAGAGTTTAAAAGCTTCCAAAGTGACTATCGTATCCTCTTCCTATTTTTCCAATCAGGCAAAGAACTATGCCCTCAGGAAAAATATTAAACTGGTAGATAGGGATAATCTGCTTGAACTTGCAAAGCGTTATCAGGACAGGACCTCTCAAACAACTCTGGACAATACTCCTTATGACGGTGGAGCATCATATATTGAAGAAGATTATTCCGATTATGAATATGACGCTTCTGATATGGAATATTTAATGCAGAGAAGGGATGCACATCCTAACGTCTATAAGAGTTCATTATACAGACAAATAGATGAACCGAAAACTGGAGGTTTATCCTCCCTGTTGAATAGGGGCAGATCTTCTGTCGGAAGTCTTTCACGCGAACAGACAAATTTATACAACTATGCTTCCCAAAGAAATTCAAATTACCAGCCTTTGTTCTTAAGATTAATTAATAATCCAATAATATTAATTATTTTTGTTGTAATCGTTGCCTATGCGCTTGCTTACATATTCGGAAATCTATTGGGCATTGATGCAGGAATAACTGGTCTGGTTGAGATGGTTGTAGCATTGCTGCTGTCTTATGGTTTGTCTTTCTATACTGAGAGGAATAGTGATTTTGTAATTAAAGGAACATTCGTATTCTTTATTTCATTGATTATTTTGATTATATTAATTTTTGTTTAATTTTATATAATTAAAATTAATCATTATTAAAACAAATCCTATCAGATATAAAAACCAAATCATGATGTCTGTTGGTCCGGTTTCTATCCAAATCAATGTGTGTGTTAAAATCATAGAATAGATGCCGACACCAATTCCTTCTTTTAACTTATGGATTAAACCTAAAAACAGTCCCATCACTAACATTTGAACTGTAAGGCCAATATAGCCAAAGTCAAGCATTACAGGTCCGAACAGTGTGGATGTTGCACAGAACGTATATTTCATCACATATTCTCCGACAAATGTTCTCGGACTTCCGGATGAGAATATCATGCTTAGGATGTGGCCATGTGTAGTTCCGGCCAACGGAATGATTTTTTCAAACAGTTCCAATGTAAATGCCGCTCTGTAGAAAATAAGTTCCAGGGGATTCAATGTCCAGGTTTGGGTTGCAATTGATTTGGATGCGATATATCCGATTGCCATTATTCCCATCACGATGATTGCAATGAATATTATTCCGACTTTTCTGGATATTTTTTCAAGATAATAAAGTGTGATGAATGAGCTTCCCAGGATTCCCAAAACTGAAGTCCTGTATCCGTTCAGACCAAAAATCAAGGCTCCCAGAAGGACCAAAAGCAGATATTTTCTCTCATAATGCTTTGCAAGCAATATGTTAATCATTATCAAAAACAGAGGATAAGCTATTCTCCAGATGTTTGTTGTTGCATTTGCTTTCAGGGTACTGTTGAAAAGTGGAATTCCTCCAATCAATACAAGATTCAGGGTTTGCAGAGCCAAGGCTATTATGGTGAGTATTACGAGCAATTTTTCTGATAGAAAACCGACTTCCCTTGTATTTTCAGCACTGATTTTATACTTGACAAACAGTGCGCCTGCGCTGAAGACGATACATGCGAAAATGACTGTCAGAATGACTTGAGAGTTAAGGGGGTCTTCGAACCGGTAGTTAAATGAACCGATGTATCCCATCAATAGAAAAGCAAGAATTGCAACTACCACAATAAATGGCTGAAAATAATCTAGTTTTTCAAGCTTCATTTTATCCTCCGAGCTCTAGAGATGATATTGCAAGGTTTCCTCCAAAGTCAGGCATTGCCGCCACATGGGTATGGACATAGCTTGCAAGGGTATTTCTTTCCATGAATCCGTCCTGGTTGTTGTATGATCCCTTTCCCCTCAATATATTGAAAGCCATGTCATGCCTGATGTTATTTTCATCGACAAGGACTTTTGAGTAGTGGAATTCATGGCCATGGAACCTTTCACCCTTTTTGGAGATGATGTTGTCCTGTGTCACCTCGGCAATTGTATATTTCAGTGCCTGAACACGGTCTGTCAGGATTGACTTATACGGATAGACATCAACCACCTTATCGTCGTGGATGGAGTTCATCAGATACATAAGGCCTCCGCATTCGGCAAATATTGGCCTGTTTTCCAGATGGAACTGTTTGATGTCTGAAAGCATTGTCCTGTTTTGTGAAAGCTGCTTTGAAAAGAGTTCAGGATACCCTCCTCCGATATAGAGGCCGTCAACATCTGGCAGGTTTTCATCCTTCAGCGGTGAGAAGTACTCTATTTTGGCGTTGTTTGCTTCAAGAGCTTCGATGTTTTCCTTGTAATAAAAGTTGAAAACCTCATCAAATGCCACGCCAATCTTGACTGGCTGTTTGTTTAACTTATTCCAGATTGGAACAATCTCTGATGTGATTTTCGGAGCGCTTTTTGCAATTTCAACCAGGCGGTCCAAGTCGATTGATTCCTTGATTGTTTTGGACCAGATGTCAATGAATTTTAGAGAATTTTCCCTTTCGACAGCAGGAACAAGGCCCAAATGTCTCTGTTCAATTGAAATATTGTTGTCACGCACGATTCCGCCGATGACTTCTGTATCTGTCAGCTTTTCAATTGAACGCTTTGTCTTTTGGTAGTGTGCCTCATTTTTCACCTTATTTAGGATGACTCCGGCAATGTTGATTTCAGGGTCAAGGCTTTTGAAACCCAATACCAGAGCGGCTGCACTTTTGACAAGGCTCCTTGAGTTTATGATTAAAATAACAGGGGCGTTAAGGGCTTTTGCAACACTGGCAGTACTTCCTATATCATTGATGGAATCAATTCCCTCATATAATCCTCGAACACCTTCAATAACGGCCATGTCTTTTCCCTGCATGCCCTTTAAAAATGAGTCCCTGACCTGTCCTTCCTTCATAAAAAATGAATCCAGGTTTCTGGAAGTATTTCCAGTTGCTAAAGTGTGATAAGAAGGATCTATATAGTCTGGTCCAACTTTAAATGGCTGTACATTATATTTTTCGCTTAACGCTTTCATTATTCCGGTAGCGATTGTTGTCTTTCCGACCGCACTGCCGGTTCCTGCTAAAATAATTCTCATAATTATAGATTATATATTATGGATATATAAATTGTTTTTCAAATTTGTGCTAGATGTCATTCCAAAAAAACTTCAAAACCGAACAGTAACTAAGTCCTAAAATACTCTGTTAAAGCTTCATTTAAATACCATATAAATATAAAAAATATCATTTTATTGTATGAAAATTAAATTTCATGAAACCTATTGAAAAAACATAGCCAATAGTATTATGGCTTATACATCTAGCAGAGATATTGAATTATTTTTAAATCATTACCAAATTTTATATAATATTAAAAATAAAATTTAAATCATAATATATGGTGATATAATGAGAATTTTATTAATCCATTCTGATTATTTAAATTATAATGTAAAAAATAAAACACCTGTAGCCGAAGAAATCGAAGAAGCTAAAAAAGAAGGCTCCTTTGATGATTCTTTAGTAGTATTTACAGCTGTTGAAAAAGAAGACGAAAATAATCCAGAAGGTATTGTTAGTAATTTAGTTAAAGAAGTTATCAAAGCTAATGATCAAGTTAAAGCAGAAAATATTGTATTATATCCTTATGCTCACTTATCTTCATCATTAAGCTCTCCAAAAGTGGCTGTCGAAATATTGAAGAATGCGGAACAGGCACTTCTCGATGAAAACTTGACTGTTAAAAGAGTGCCTTTCGGATGGTATAAGGCATTTGAGATTTCCTGTAAAGGACACCCGTTGAGTGAACTTTCAAGAACAATAACCGCCGATGAGGATGAAAAGAAAGTTGAAAGAAAACCGTCCACCTGGCAAATTCTTGAAGGAAACAAAATCACCCAAATCGAAGACTTCAATTTTGAAAACAGAGCTTTCAAGCAGCTTGTTGACTATGAACTTGGAGTCGGCGCATCAGATGAGGGTGAACCTCCACACGTAAAATTAATGAGGGAAAAGGAGATTTGTGACTATGAACCGGCTTCCGATGTCGGAAACCTCAGATGGTATCCTAAAGGACGTTTGATTCGTGATCTTATGGCTGATTATGTTTACAATTTAACTGTTGACCGTGGAGCAATGCCTGTTGAAACTCCAATCTTTTATGATCTCGACAATGAAGCAATTTACCAGCATGCATACAAGTTCGGTGAAAGGCAATACAGAACAGACACCAAAAAGAATCTCATGCTCAGATTCGCATGCTGTTTTGGTGCATTCAGGATAATGGCAGATTCATACCTGACCTGGAAAAACTTGCCTGCAAAGATATATGAGCTTTCCACATACAGTTTCAGATTCGAGAAAAAAGGAGAAGTTGTAGGTCTTAAAAGATTAAGAGCATTTACCATGCCTGATTGTCATTCATTCTGTGCAGATGTTCCATCATCCCTGGAAGAATTCTCAAATCAGACTGACATGTGTATGCAAACCGGTAAGGATTTGGACCTTGACTTTGAAGTTATTTTCAGAGCCACCCAGGACTTCTTCGATGACAACGAGGAATGGATGTATGAAATCGCAGAAAAATTCGGTAAACCAATTCTTTTGGAAATCCTACCTGAAAGACATCATTACTGGGTATGTAAAATAGACCTGGCCAACATTGACGCTTTAGGCCGTCCGATTGAAAACCCAACAGTTCAGATTGATGTTGAAAGTGGTAAAAGATTCGGAATTACCTATTTGGGTGAAGACGGCGAGCAGCACAATCCAACAATCCTGCACACTTCCCCGACCGGAAGTATTGAAAGGGTTTTATGCGCAATGCTTGAAAAAACAGCATTGGAAATCAATGAAAGGGCTCCTATGTTGCCAACCTGGTTAAGTCCGATTCAGGCAAGGATTCTCACAGTTGGAGATGCCCACAAGGAATTTGCAGAAGAGTTATATCAAAAAATCAACGCTTCAAACATCCGTGTAGACATTGACGACAGGGATGAAAGTGTTGGTAAAAAAATCAGAAACGCTGCCAAAGAATGGATTCCATACATTTTTGTCGTTGGAGACAAAGAGGTTGAAACCGGTAAATTCCAGGTAACAGTACGTGAAACCGGTGAAAAAGTGGACATGACAGTTGACGATTTGATTGCCCAAATCAATGAGAAATGTGAAGGAAAACCTTTCAGAAAATTGCCTTTACCTAAGGATATCTCAAGAAGGATTAACTTCCAATAATTATATTTATCAATAAAAATAAACTATTAAATGTTATATTAAAACGGAGGAAATTTAATGGACCCAATGTATAAAATAGGAGAAGCTCTTATTGGAGACGGCCCTGAATTAGCACACATCGATTTATTAATTGGTGATAAAAACGGACCTGTTGGTCAAGCTTTCGCTAATGGTTTATCTACTCTTTCTGTAGGCCACACTCCTTTAACTAGTGTAATTAGACCTAATTTGATGACCAAACCGGCTACTTTAATTATCCCTAAAGTAACTGTTGGTGATTTAGAAGATGCAAGTAAAATATTTGGACCTGCACAAACTGCCGTTGCAAGAGCAGTTGCTGATGCAGTAGAAGATGGCTACATTCCAAAAGAAGACGTAGAAGATATGGTTATTAATGTAAGCGTATTTATTGATCCATCTGCTAAAGATTTCAGAAAAATCTATCAATATAATTATGGAGCAACCAAATTAGCTATCAGAAGAGCAATGGAAGGATACCCATCCATCGAAAAAGTACTTGCAGAAAAAGACCGTGGAACTCACCCAATTATGGGATTCAGAGTACAAAGACTTTGGGCTCCACCATACCTACAAGTTGCACTTGACTTGGATAATTTGGATGTAATGGAAAGAATTCTTGCAGATTTACCTAACAAAGAAAGAGTACTTATCGAAGCAGGAACTCCTCTCGTCAAAAAATTCGGTGTTGGAGTTGTTGGAAAAATCAGGGAATTACGCCCAGATGCATTCATCATTGCTGATTTAAAAACTTTGGATGTTGGTCGTGTTGAAGTTAAAATGGCAGCTGATGAAACTGCTGATGCAGTAGCTATTTCCGGACTCGGTACCCTTGAATCCATCAAGAAAGCTATCCATGAAACTCAAAAACAAGGTATTTACTCCATCCTTGACATGATGAATGTTAAAGAATTCGATAAAAAATTATCTGCAATACCTGATGACTTGAAACCTGACATTGTATTATTACACAGAAATGTTGATTTAGAAACCTGGATTAAAGAACATGGTGGTAATACTGAAGGAATGACCGAATGGGGTAACATTGAGAAGATTAAAGAAATCACTGGCAGTTTAGTAGCTGTAGCTGGTGGTATTACTCCTGACAATGTCGAAGAAGCAATCGAAAAAGGCGCAGATATTATCATTGCAGGCAGATACATTATCGGTTCCAGAGATGTAAGAAGATCCGCTCAAGACTTCTTGGCACACTTCGGACCTGACCCAGACAACATGAGACTTGCAATGGATGAAGACGAAAACATTGAAGAGAAAAAATAGATTAGATTTATCTAATTTATTTTCTTATTTTTTTTTAAAAGGAGTTTTTATTATGGGATTTTGTAATTCATGCGGAAGGCCAATCGTAAAAGAAGATTATGGAACAAATAAGGATGGTAGTTTAAATCCAGAGTTTTGTAAAGATTGTTTCCAGGATGGCGAATATACAGAGCCGGATATAACTCTAAATGAAATGATTGTCAGAAAAACAAAAGAAATGATGGAAAAAAATCCTAGATTGCCAGAAACTCAAGCTACTGGTATTACTGCGATGTTTATTCCAGGATTAAAAAGATGGAATCCTGAATTCCAAGATGATTATAACTCTTTTTAACTTCTTTTTAACATGAATTCCCTAACTTTGTTGGCAAGGAGTTCATCACGAGTTTTTGAATTTTTAATATTGTACAACTCTTCTTCTAAATCATTGTATTTATCAACCAGGTCATTGTATTCAAGACGAAGGGAATCATAATCTTTTTCCAAACCCTCATTAATTTCATATATTTCAGCGTAACTGGTTTTTGTATTTAGATTTTCTTGTTTTAACAAATCATATTTTGAGCTTACCTGGTTGTAGCTTTCTTTAATTGAACTGTGTTCTTCCCTTAAAGTGGAACACTTGGTTTTGAGATTCTTATTTTCTTCCTTAATGCTTGAATATTTGGTTTTGAGGTTTTCGTTTTCAGTTTTAATGTTGACGAATTTGGTTTTGAGGTTTTCGTTTTCGATGATCAATTTGGAATGTTTATCTTTAATTAAATTATTTTCATTCTTTAAATCGTTGATGCTATCCTCATGTATGGCATTCAATTTGTTTTCCATTTCAGCCAAATTGGAATTTTTTTGAGCAAGTTCCGCTTTTAATTTATTAATTTCATTTTGAAATTCAATTGTGGATGGGTTTAAATTCTCTTCTAGTTGTCTTTCCAATTCCTTCACTTCCTCAACATGTAAGTAGTTTGCTATTTTCAGTGCTTTGTTTTCTTCAGTTAAG
This sequence comes from uncultured Methanobrevibacter sp., assembly GCF_902771435.1. Classification (GTDB taxonomy): domain Archaea; phylum Methanobacteriota; class Methanobacteria; order Methanobacteriales; family Methanobacteriaceae; genus Methanocatella. The sequence goes on from NZ_CACXXB010000017.1 coordinate 44,854, forward strand.
CTTTTAAAAGTTTCAATTTCTCCATTAGGTATAATTAGCACTTCTTCTTTGTTTTGGTAAATGTCTTCGTGTTTCGGTACTGTAATTTGAATCTGTTCTGTGGTGTATTTTTTCCTCTCACCATTTTTTAATGTCCTGTTGTATTCTCTAGAATATTTTTTTACAATACCTTTACCAACTTTCATAGTTAAATCCTCATTTTTATGTTATGTTTGTTTTTAATTATATATTTTACCTATATATTCTGTTTATTCCATTATTTCAAATCAAATGTGTAGTATAGGATAAGTTTAAAATATAAAGTTATAATTAATGAATTGTTTACAGTGGTCATGTGCAGAATAATGTTGGGCATTCAATCTTCAACTTATTTTTTTTTAAAAGTATTTAAGAAGTGCATTACAAAGTATTTTCATGAAAATTTTTGGTATTTGTGCTAGCCCTAGAAATAACACGACTGAATATGTTTTAAAAAATGCTTTAAGTCAGCTTGAGCAGGACGGATTTGAGTATGAAATGTTTACCTGCCAGACTAAAACCATTAAACCGTGCATGCATTGCGATTATTGTCTGGAGAACAAGAGATGCATCATAGAGGATGACATGCTTGAAGTTTACAAAAATCTTCAGGAGGCTGACGGAATTATTTTGGCCACTCCTGTTCAAAGCGGAGGGATAAGCAGTAATTTGGCAGCCATAATGGACAGGACAAGGGCATTGGAAGCTATTGATTATAATCTGCTTCGAGGAAAAATTGGAATGAGCATTGCTGTTGGAGGGGACAGGACAGGCGGTCAGGATTTTGCCCACCTTAAAAATGTAACATATTTCATGATTCATGGAATTATCCCCGTAAGCGGAGGACCATTCGGTTCCAATTTAGGGGCATCATTCTGGTCAAATGATTCCATTGAGGATATTAAGGAAGACGATTATGGAATGGAGTCTTTGAACAGGACTTTACATGAATTTAAAAATTTTCTAAATAAATATATTTAAATATTAAAATCAAGTTAAATTAATAATAAATAATTTTTTTAAAGGTATATCATGGCAAATAAGTTAGTAAGAGGCAGTTTGATAATTTTCATAGGTAATATTATTTTCCGTATCGGAGGTTACCTGTACCGTTTTTTAATGGCTACACTTTTGGGACCTGTAAACAACGGTATTTTGGGAACCACAATGTCCGTTCAGGGAATTTTTCAGACTTTAGCTTCAGGAGGTCTTCCTCCGGCCATATCCAAATATATTGCGGAATATGAGGCTGTTGAAGATCATAACATGGCCAGGCAGACCATTTATACGGCATTGAAAATGATGGTTTTCCTGGGACTGCTATTGGGATTTTTGATGATATTTGTCATTGCTCCATTGCTGGCCAATAATTTCATGGGCAAGCCTGAAGTAATGGTTCCATTGCAGATTATCGGTCTGATTACTCCGTTCAGTGTTGTTTTAGGTGCATTTAGAGGTGCATTTCAGGGAGTATACAAGATGGAATATATCGTCTATACCCGTGCTATCGAGCAGCTGTCAATGATTTTATGTGCAACAGCATTTGTCTTAATAGGTTTTTCTGTCATTGGGGCTCTATGGGGTACTGTAATAGGTTATGCCCTTGCGGCACTTTCATCCGTACTGATATTTAAATTTTTCATGCCGAAATATATCCCAAATCCAACCGGTGACTTTGAGTTTCCATTTAGAGAGGAGTTGAAATTGGGCATAATGCTCGTTAAGTTCTCTATTCCTGTTATCATTACAGCAATTGCTGAAATGCTTATTTATAACATCTGTACACTCATTATGGGCAGATTTTTAACATTGGAAAGTATCGGTTTTTTCACAGCCGCAGATCCTATTGCCAGATTGCCTTTGATGATTTCTATTTCTGTAGCCACTACAATCCTGCCGGCTTCTTCTGAAGCGTTCAAGCTTAAGGACATTTCTGCACTTCAAAAATATGTCGGCGAATCATATAAGATTTCACTGCTCTTTGTAGTTCCGATGTGTATTGGCCTTGCACTGTTTTCAGTACCTATTTTAAGGTTGCTATACTTTAAGATACCAGCTTATGCTGCCGGTGCTCCCGCTTTGGCAATACTGTCCATCGGTATGACTTTTTATTCAATATTTGCAATATCAACAAGTATTATCCAGGGTATTGGAAACCCTAGAATTCCTATGTATATTTTAATTTTCGGTTCCATAATCACTGCAGGCCTTTGCTGGATATTTGCTCCGATTTTGGGAATTGCAGGTGGTGCTGCGGCTACAACAATCGCATGTTTCTTAATGATGGTTCCATGCATCTATTTTGTATTCAAGCTGACCAAGACAAAAGCGCCAACCAAACCGGTCATTAAAATATTGTCCGCTACTGCAATAATGGGTATTGTCGGGCTTCTGATTCCAAAAACCACATTATGGCTGTTCCCTGGAATACTGGTGTGTATGGTTGCCTATTTCTTTGCATTGATTCTAGTCAAATTTTTCACAAAAGATGATATAGAAACTTTAAGGGGATATGCCGCCAAATTCGGTCCGTTATCCAAAATAGTTAATAAACTGCTAGACTTCGTGGAAAAAATTGAATTTAGAAATAAGTAATGGTAAAGCTATTTATATATAAAATACAAATATTTATCATATTATATGATTGGGGGATTATATAATGGCTGATGTGAGTGCAGGTGTTGAATATAAAATCAATGTAGATGGAAATTCTTTCTTATTGGACAGTAAGAAATATCAGCTTTTAGAATACATTTTGGACACTGGCTCTTTAACTCAAGCAGCAAAGGCTATTAATGTTTCTTACAGAACTGCCCTAAACTACATTGAGAAAATTGAATCAACACTAAACGTTAAAATTGTAAATACAACTAAAGGTGGAAAAGGTGGGGGTGGAGGAACTACCCTTACTGAAGAAGGATATTCTATATTAAAAGAATGTAAAAAGATTAACGCAATTATGGAACTTCATAAGGACGTTAATGAAATAGAAGCTGAAATTGTCGATGTTGATACTGTTAAAGGCGTAATGACAATTAAGATGAACGAGTTCATGATCAATGCTCCTTTAAACAGGAAATATGAAATTGGAGATAGGATACTGGCATTAATCAGTTATGACAATATCTTTTTGATGCTGGAACCGCAGACTTCAAGCATACGCAATATTCTTAAGGGCCAGATAGTTGAAATGAAACTTGAAAATGAGATTATTCGCGTCAAAGTAAATGTTGGCGGAGTTACATTATGCTCAGACATTACAGTTTCTGCAGAAAAGGAATTAAATCTTAACATTGGAAAAGAGGTATATGTTGGATTTAAGGCAATGTCTGTTGCCACTCTAAAGTTATGAGGATGATTTGATGTTACAGATTTTAGTTGATGAAGATAAATGTATTGCTTGCGGTAAATGTGAAGAGATTTGTCCAAAATCTGCTAAAATTTGGAAAATCACTAACGTTGCACATATATTGGATTTAAGATATTGTCATGTTTGTACACTATGTGCAATGGAATGCCCTACAAACTGCATTAAAATTATACGTCCGGGCGAAGATGCTTGAATGCTTAAAGGTAAAATCAATTTAAATATAGGTTAGATTATGACAAGAAATTCTAATGTTTCAAGAAAAACTTCAGAAACAGAAATTGCTATAAAGATGAATCTCGACGGCAGTGGGGATTACAATATTTCTACAGGAGTGAATTTTTTTAATCACATGCTGGAATCCTTTTCAAAGCACAGTATGATTGATTTGGATGTTCAAGCCGTCGGTGACATTGAGATAGATGACCACCACACCATTGAGGATGTTGGAATATTGCTTGGTGAAGCATTCAGTGAAGCTATTGGTGATAAGAAAGGAATTAAAAGAATGGCACACGCCATTGTTCCTATGGATGAATCTGTAGCTACCGTTGCAATTGATATAAGCGGACGTAGCTATTGCAATATGAATCTTAACTTTAAAAATGAAAAGATTGGCGACATGACTTCAGATATACTGATTCACTTTTTCGAATCCTTTGCAGGCAGTGCAAAAGTAAATATTTACGGCACTGTTGAAGGAGTTAATGATCATCATAAGGCTGAAGCTATTTTTAAGGCATTTGCAAAGTCTTTAAAAGAAGCAATTAAAGTGGAACATGATCAGATTCCATCTACAAAAGGAGTATTATAACTCCAATACTTTTTCTTTTTTTCTTTGGGCTATTTGATGGCCATTTTAATTTTTTTTACTTATTTATAAAATTAATAGCATTCATAGTGTTATTAAATTAATATTAATTTCATATTGGGTGCAATATATTTAAAAATCAGTTATTGATGGGAAATGGTCTGTTTTTCGATTGTCGGCTTTAAAAAATAAAAAAAATAAAAGTAGTAAGAATACTACTTATTGTGGTTTTGAGATTAACTCAGTTTTACAACCAGGGTTACCTTCTTTCATGTGAGGGGTTCTTAAAACTGTGTCGTTTGCTTTTTCGATTTCTCTTGCTTCTTGTGCTAATTTAGCAGCGCATGCAGCAATTTCGTGAGCAGCAGCTACTAATGGGATGAAGTTTTCGAAACCTCATTTCGTAAGCAGCAATAGCTTTTGCTTTTGCGTATGGGTTTGCGAATCCGCCAGCTTCTGCAGCTTTTTCAGCAGTAACGATGAGTTTAGGTAATTCGATTGCTTCTCCAGCGTCAGCTTGAGCGATTACAGCGTCGATAGTTTTTTGAACTAATCTTAAAGCACCGGTTTCAGCTAATACTTTTAAGATGTCGGAGTTGAAGATAGCCATTTCAGTTGGGTCTAACCATTCTCTTTTAGCACCAATCATTGGGTCGGACATAACGATGATGTAACCTAAGCCTTGTTCATCCATTTCGTCCTTTTTACCTTTACCAGGTGCGTCACCAATGATAATAGCAGGAACATCTTTTTCAGATAATAATTCTCTTGCTTTAGCTGGTCCAGGAGCTCCTGGGTTTGGGCTAATGAAAATTGCGAAATCAGGTTCGAAAGCGTCTATTTTAGGAACAACGTCTTCTACTTGTTCTGGGTTCATTTTTGCTCCAGATCCAAAGGTTCTTACATCGATATTTGGTCTGTCTGCTCTTTCGTCTAACAATAGGTCAATTACTGGTGAAGTACCAATATTACCACTTTTAATAATAGCAATTTTAACTACCATAATTAAATCTCCTTTTTCGATATTTATAATTTTAATTCAGAAACTATTTAAATTTTATTATTTACGATTTTTAAGCATTGTATAAATTATTTTAATGAATATTGTTTAATATTCTATTTGATTAGATAAAAAAATATACATTTCGATATATTTTTGAAAATTTATTGAGTAAAAATAAGTTAGAAAAGCCAAAATTTCAAAGAAAATTTGTACCGAAAATATGGAGTGTGGTAACTAATATGAAAAATTTTTAAAAATTAGAATAAGTGGTTCCGACGAGACTCGAACTCGTGATCCCCTCCTTGTAAGGGAGGTATCATACCACTAGACCACGGAACCAACAAATATTATTATGAATTTTCTATTATATATACCTTTCTATTTTGACAATTTTTGTTAAGAAAATTATATTAATATAAAATATTATATCTATACTTATAAAAAAAAATTTGAAGTGATATAATGGCATGGGACGATAAAGAAACTAAAGTTTGGATGGACGGAGAATTTGTTGAATGGAAAGATGCAAACATTTCAGTACTTTCTCACGTTGTTCATTATGGTACTAGTGTTTTTGAAGGCATTCGTGCATATGAAAACGAAAATGGTGTAGCAGTATTTCGCCTAAAAGAACATGTACAACGTTTATTTGATTCTGCAAAAATTTATAAGATTGATATTCCGTATACACAGGAAGAAGTTGAAGAAGCTATTTTAGAAACTCTTCGTGTCAATGATTTAGGAGCATGTTACATACGCCCAATCGTATTTAGAGGATATGGAGAATTAGGAGTAAACCCATTAGGCTGTCCTGTTAATGTAGTAATCGCCGCCTGGGAATGGGGATCCTACCTTGGAGAAGAAGGAATGGCAAATGGTGTAGACATTGGTGTTTCATCATGGAGAAAACCGGCACCGGATACTTTCCCTGCACTTGCAAAATGTGGTGCAAACTACATGAACTCCCAGTTAGCCAAACTCGAAGCCATAGACAATGGATTCGATGAAGCAATCATGCTTGATTATGAAGGACATGTTTCAGAAGGTAGTGGGGAAAACATTTTCCTTGTTGAAAATGGAAAGTTATTCACTCCGTCAATGTCCTCATCCAACCTCAGGGGAATTACCAGAGATTCCATCATGACCATTGCACGTGACTTAGGATATGAAGTAGTTGAGGAAGTCATTTCAAGAGAAAGATTATACTCTGCAGATGAAGTATTTTTCACAGGAACCGCAGCTGAAGTAACTCCAATCCGTTCAATTGACCACAGACAAATAGGCATTGGAAGAAGAGGTCCTGTTTCCGAAAAATTACAAACAGCATTCTTTGATCTTGTCGAAGCTAAAGTTGAAGATAAATACGGCTGGTTAAGTTATATCTAAGCGGTGTAATCTATGGATATAATTCAGGGAATTATAATCGGTATTGTTCAGGGTCTGACTGAATTTTTGCCGGTTAGTAGTTCAGCTCATTTGGTGTTTATCCAAAACATATTGGGTGTTGAAAGCTCTCTCGCTTTCGATACTTTTCTTCATTTGGGGTCTCTACTTGCAGTCTTATGGTTCTTTAGAGGAGATATCATTAAAATGATTTTATCCTGGATAAGCAGTATTCAGGACATTATCCAGGGAAGATTCAGGCAAGGTTTAATCGATGATCCTTATAAAAGACTTGCGTGGTATGTTATTTTAGCAACTATTCCTGTCGCTATTGTGGGAGTATTGTTTGATGATGCTGTGGAGTCACTGTTTGCCGGCGCATTATACGTTCCTGCATTTTTCCTGTTCGTAACCGGTACAATACTTTACCTGTCTCAAAGAATGACAAGCGGTCAAATTAATTTAAAAAATATTGGACCTAAGGAATCATTATTCATGGGTTTAGGTCAGGCATGTGCAGTCTTACCTGGTCTTTCACGTTCAGGTACAACAATCGCAGCAGGTCTTGTAATGGGACTTGACAAGGAATTTGCAGCCAAATTCAGTTTTATTTTATCAATTCCCGCTATTTTGGGCGCTTTTGTATTGCAGCTTAAAGACATCGGCGGGGCAATGGATGCGAACTTCCTGCCTGTAATTTTAGGTTTCATTGCAGCATTTGTTGCTGGATACGCAGCTATTAAATGGATGCTTGAATTAATTCAAAAAAGAAGTTTGGACATTTTCGCTTACTACTGCTGGATAGTGGGCATAGTTGTATTCATGGGCTCAATAGCTCATATATTTTAGATGTAATTGTAATTCAAAAAAAAATAAATCAATTATCATATGATAATTGATTATGCAATTACTTTAATTTTTTTGGTTAAGGTAGTGGTTCCATAAGTCTTAGTTGACTTGAAACCTACTTTAACGGTATATTTTTTATTTGCTTTTAGGTTAATAGTGATTTTTGCCTGTCCTTTGGCATTTGTTGTTTTGATAAAAGTTTTACCGTTGAGTTTAAACTTAACTTTAACATGCTTTATCGGTTTTTTATCTGCATTTTTAAAAGTGACAACAAATTTTCCTTTTTTGCGTATTGTAGTTTTTGAAGCTTTAATGATTGGTTTGACTACTTTAACTTTTATGGTTTTGCTGTTCCCGGTATAGTATTTATTTCCTTTGTAGGTAACTTTTACATTGAATGTTTTAGGTGCATCCTTAATTTTAAAACGGGCTATTCCGTCATCATCAGTATATGCACTATATGTTTTACCTCCCATTTTAATTGATACCTTTTCACCGACAATGCCTTCTTTATAACAGTTCAGTAAGCTTACAGATAACTTTTTGGTGCTTTTATAGTATTTTGTAAAATCCTTTACACTCAATGTTGAATATTTTGAGTCCACATCCAATTTCAATATCTGGTTGTCGATTTTTGCATAAACCTCATCGTCATTCTCTTCAGGCTTAATATTAAATGTTGCAGCACCATTCACCAATTTTTTTGTAATGGTTTTTGAAGATGTGTAAACTGTAACTTCTAAAGGAAGATTAATGCCTTCATTTAATTTGAGGATCTCTTTTGTTTCATTGTCAAAGTAATAATTTAAATCTACAGTTAGAATATTATTCCTATTTTTATAAACAATGCCGTTATCTGATGAAAATGTCATGACCAGCCATCTGGAAGCGTTGATTTTTTCAGGTCTATGATCACTGCTGTGCGGAGAGTAATAATAGGTGCTTACGTTGTTTTGTCCCCACCAGCAGTATAGTGCAGTTGCATTATCATCCAATGCAATGTCTCCAAAATATCTGTCTTTTATAATGTAGTTTCCAACAATTGCACATTTTTCCATGATGAGCTCGGTGTCTTTGAAGTTGTTGGTTACCGCTCCAAGGTATCCTGCATGATTTTTTTCAAAAATGGAATTATAAACTTTTGTAATAACATGCTGGCCGCTTGGCGGTGCTAAAATTGCCGCTGCATAATATTTGACATCATTATATCCGAAATAACTATTGTTTATGACCGCATAATTATGATTGCTTATGGCTCCCGCAGTATAGTTTGTAGTCAAATATTCGAATCTGCAGTTGTTGATTGTTGCATTTCCAAGGTTTAACAGTGCTGCTGCTGAGTAAACCACAAAATTCCTTGAAAATATGCATCCGTCAAGGTTTAATTTTCCGTTAGATGCAATACAACACCCTACACTTTCCTGTGCAGTCATAACGTTTTGAGTAAAATTGGAATTTCTGATGATGGTTTGCCCGATTGTATAAATAACTCCTCCATATTGAACTGCAGTATTGTTTATAAAACATGTATTTTCAATAGTCAATGTTCCAAAATTATTGTATATGGCTCCCCCATTGAGATATCCTTGAGAATTTCTTAAAATACAATTTTCAATTATAATTTGTCCGCCTTCATTATAAATCAGCCCTCCATTGTCAGTTAAATTACCATTTGTTAATGTAAGATTAATTAAAGTTAATTTGCTGTTTGAATTCATTGCAAATAATCTTCCGGATAATTCACAGTCAATTATTGTATTCTCTTTTGATTTGCCGATAAGAGTAACTGATTTGTCTAATGAAATGTTTCTGTTGTCTTCACCCACATAACGGCCATCATTTAGGTATATTGTAGAATCATTCGAAGTGTAATCTATAGCATGTCTTAAGCTATTGTAAGGATTTCCCTGACTTCCATCACCTAAATGGTCATTGCCGTCTGGCGAAATATATGCTTCAGATGTATCTGAACTTGTAATATTAGTATTAATATCGTCTATTGCACTAACACAGTTTATTGATGTAATTATTGATAAAATTACTAAAATAAGCAATATTTGTTTATATCGTCTATTCATTTTACCCTCCTTGTATAAGAATGTTCTTATCGATAGTAATTTTGTAGAATAAAATTAATAAAGATATCTAATGGGGGTGTAAAATGGTTGATCTGTGAAAAATTTTTGGTGATGATATAAATTAAAAAAAGGTTTAGAGAAATATCTCTAATTGCATACCTTTTCTATTCTTTTTCTAAGTTTTTCAACGGAATTTCCTAAAACGAGTGCAGTGTACATGGCTCCTCCGGCTCCTGCGCCCTCTTTAACAAATCCTTTCAGGTAATTTTTCAAACCGCCATGCTCTGATTCTTCAAATCTCGGATTCACTACATTAACGGTAATGTTATCGTCAATCTGTTTCAATATTCCGAAGAGGTCTGCGGTTTCATCGCCCGCTACAAATACTGTAGTGGCCAGGTTGATTCTTGAAAAGTCAAAGTTAGGCTGTACTGATTTTACAATGGCACAGACTGCAGCCATCTGTGTTCCTCCTGCCAAAATAATCGGAATATCAGAACCCAGTACGATTCCTGCCATTGCAGCTAATGTAGGGTCTCCAACTGCTCCGATGGCCTGCATTGCATCAATGTCATCTTTTTCAGGGTCAAGCCCTGCATTTTTCAATCCTTCATCGACGACTTTTGTTTTCATGTCATGAGGATTGTGGGGCATGCTGCCGCTGACTTTTTCATTTGCATCATAACCCAAAGCTCTTAAGACTCCTAACGCGGTGGTAGTTCCTGCAGCAATGCTTTCTCCGATAATTAGCATTTCATGTCTTCTTGACAACTCAGCACCCAAATCTTTTGCATTTTCAAATATTTCTAACGGATTTAAAACTCCTTTACCTGTTCTAATGTCTCTTCCGTAGTCTTTTCCGAGATGGACATATTCAACGTCAGGCTTAATTTTGGAACCGGCATCAACAATGACGAATGGGATATTTGCAAGTTGCAGTGCAGCTTTAGTAAGTCTTGCAGGTGTCGGTGCCGCTTCATCACCCACTACGGTTTCAGCAGGCGCTTCACAGCATCTTACTTCGCCTAAAATCATAAATTCGGCATCTGAAGCGGGAGTGTATTCTGTCAGGTCCGCTGATGGGCCTGCTCCTGAAATTCCTTCAATCAATGAGGTTTCAGTAGTTCCAATTGTAAGTAAAAATACCGGATCATCACATTTCTGAAGCATTTTGGTTAATTCTTCAGATCCGTAAGTTGTAATTCCATCAATCATTGTTTTCACCTTGTTTTTTCAACAAATCAATAATGATTTTATTTTGATTAATAATTTTCTTGTTTTGAATCATGATTTTCTTAAGCATTTCGATTTCCGGAAGTTCATCGTCCCTGTAGAATTGCTTGCCGTCCCTTGCCCTTGGCGGAATTCTGATCTGGTCTTTTGGAGGCAGTGATGTTTTTTCTTCCATAGGAGGAACTTCCATTTGCTCTTGAGGCGCTGACTGTTCGTCTGACCTTGGAGGTATGACTCCTCTTGAAGCGCTGTCCTCGTTTGAAACGAAGTCAACATATCTGTGTGTTACCTTATTTTTTGACCTTTCGTCAAGCAATTCCATCATTCTGTCATCCACTTCTTTAACACCGTGAAGTTGTTCCTGTTCCACCTCATGCAATAATCTTTTTTGAATATTGTAAGCATTATAAATTGGAATTCCACGAATTTCACATTCGTTTTTAAACATTTCACTGATGTTAATGTCTCCTGTCAATTTTTTAACTCTTTTCTGTTCCGGAGTATTCGCACTATAAAATCCCATGTTTTCACATTTGTTTTTTAAATTTAAAAAATATTTTTATATTCTTAATTATTAAATAATATTAATTAAATTTTTTTAGTTGATTATTTTGATAAGTTTAGGAATTGAAGGAACTGCAGAAAAAACCGGTGTAGGCATTGTGGATAGTGACGGAAATATATTGGCTATGGCTGGAAAACAGCTGTTTCCGGAAGAAGGTGGAATTCATCCAAGAATTGCCGCAGAACATCATGCAGAGTGGATTCCTAAGCTGATTCCCGAAGCTATTGCTCAGGCAGGAATTTCATATGATGACATTGACCTTATTTCATTTTCACAGGGTCCCGGTCTTGGTCCGGCCTTAAGGATAGTAGCAACATCAGCAAGAACACTGGCATTATCACTTAAAAAGCCAATTATAGGTGTGAATCACTGTATAGGTCATGTTGAAGTTGGAAAACTTGATACAGGTGCTGTCAATCCTGTTTCTCTTTACGTAAGTGGCGGAAACAGTCAAGTTATAGCATATGAAAGTGGAAGATACAGAATTTTTGGTGAAACCTTGGATATAGCTATCGGAAACTGCCTTGACCATTTTGGCCGTGAAACAGGTCTCGGACATCCTGGAGGTCCAGTAATTGAAAAACTGGCTAAGGAAGGTTCATATATAGATTTGCCTTACAGCGTAAAGGGTATGGACTTCTCATTTTCAGGATTGCTGTCAGCAGCATTGAGAGAAGCTGAAAGGGGAACCAAAATGGAGGATATCTGTTTTTCACTTCAGGAAACTGCCTTTTCAATGCTTGTGGAGGTGACCGAAAGGGCACTGTCCCACACACAAAAGGATGAGGTGATGCTTTGCGGTGGTGTTTCAGCCAATTCAAGATTGAGGGAAATGCTTAAGACAATGTCAGAAGAGCATGGTGCCAAATTTTATATGCCTGAAATGAAGCTCTGTGGCGATAATGGGGTAATGATTGCATGGCTGGGCCTGTTGATGTGCAACGAGTTCGGCCCAATGGATTTGGCTAATACCGGAATCATTCAGAGATTCAGAACAGATGAGGTCGATATTCCATGGATTGACAATACCAAAACCTATCTGACATTAGCGGATGATTTGATTGCAAAAGGCGCAGAATCAAACATTGTCAGGGCAAATTACCTGGGAGAGCCTGCTGTCTTGAAGGACAGGATTGTAAAAAATTACAGAATTCCCGAAATCGACAACAAAATCAGAAAGGCAAGATGCAAGCTTGAGGCCAGATTGTTGTCAGATGCAAAAGGGGCTGGCGTTGTAACACCGGTTCTATATGATGTTAATCTGGAAGACAAATCAATATTGATGGAAGAAATCGATGGTGTTATTGTTAAGGACATTATTGATGAGGATTTGGCATTTGAAATTGGCCGTGAAATCTCCAAGCTTCACTCAGCAGACATTATTCATGGAGACATTACCACCTCAAATATAATGCTTAGAGATGACCAGCTGGTTTTCATTGACTTCGGTCTTGGCAGACATTCAGGGCTTGATGAGGATAAGGCTGTTGATTTGCTTGTTTTGAAAAAATCCCTGCAAAGTATTGACTATAATTTAGCCGTAAAATACTTTGATTTGGTTTTAAAAGGATATGATAATGAAAAAGTTGCCGAACATATTTCAGATATTGAATCTCGAGGAAGATACACTCACTGATTTCACTTCCAATGGGGCAACCTTATTTTTCAATTTTTAACTGCAAAAACTAGAGTCCGTAAGCCCACATGGCAATCAAAGGTGTAATGTGGCCTTCAATAACGGCTGCAACAGCCAGTAGGATTACCATAACTACAAATATTGACAGAATATCTTTAAAATCAATATTATGCTCTTTGATCGTGTTTTTAAAATTCCTTTTTTTGATTATATCAATTTCGATTTTTGTCAACTTAAAGGCGATTGCCAGGGATAATGCTCCTGCGGTGTATTCTAATATGGCATGTGGCAGGATTGTTGAGCATGCGAATTTCAAATCAAAACCGAAAACATATCCGATTGAAATTCCATTGAAAACAGTTACTGCAAAGGAAAAAATGGAAAAAATCAATCCGCCAATAATTGTTAAAAAATCAACGATGAAATTGTGAATGAATAAGCTGATTGAGCTTGAAGCGGTGCTTACATTATTATTGACCGGGTTTGAAGATAGTGCATTTGATATGAAATTTAATTTATCGCCATTGTATATGTATCCCATACCTGCACCGATAATGGCCGAAATAAACATTATCAGTATTGCAGTTATTATGACTTTTTTGTTGCGTTCTATGAATCCTTCTTCAAATAGTTTCATAATTATAACTATGTCGAAATAATTATTTAAATTTGAATTTCAATGAGGCGTATCTTTTACATGTCCAGTCATTGGTTTTTTAAGTTCTGGAAAACATTTTCAAAAACCAACATATATAATAAAAACCACCTTCATATTTAAAAATATGATAACATTTATAACTGGTAACGAACATAAAGTAAAAGAAGCAGAGAATATTTTCAAGGATTATGACATTAACTTGAAGCATATTGATTTAGGTTACGAAGAGCCTCAGGGAACTCTTGAGGAAGTGGCCATATCAGGCGCAAAATATGCTTGTCATGAACTTGACTGTCCTGTGATTGTGGAAGATGCTGGTTTATTCATTAAAGCTTTGAATGGATTTCCAGGAACATATTCACATTATGTTCAAGATACTATTGGAAATCAGGGAATTTTAAAGTTATTAGCAGATTCTGATGACCGTTATGCCGAATTCAGGTCAGTTATTGGGTACTGTGCCCCCAATTCTGAGCCCAAGATCTTTTTAGGCAAAGTGTCAGGAGAAATCGCAGTTGAAGAAAGGGGAGATTTAGGTTTCGCTTTTGATCCGTTGTTTTATGTACCTAGTTTAGGTAAGACTTTCGGAGAACTTACAACTGATGAAAAAAACCAATTTTCACATAGAAAAAATTCTTTAGAAAAATTTATCAAATGGTATTCTAGTCAAGATTAACATTGTTTTTCTAATAATATACTTAATTGGGCTTATTTAAGATTTAAAAAATTTAAAGAGGTTTATATTATGGCAAGACCAGAATGGGTAACTTATAGTGATGAAGAAATTGAAGAAATGATTTTAAAATTTAACAGAGAAGGTAAAAGTACTTCCGAAATCGGTATTGTATTAAGAGACCAATACGGAATTCCATCAGTTAAAGATGTAACCGGCGAAAGAATTACCGAAATTTTAAGAAGAAACGGTCAAGCTGGAGACTATCCGGAAGACTTAATGAACTTAATCAGAAGAGCTGTTAACATCAGAGATCACTTAGAAGAAAACCCTAAAGATTTACACTCCAGAAGAGGTTTAACTATCATTGAATCCAGAATCAGAAGATTAGCTTCTTACTATGTAAATGAAGGTAAATTACCAGAAGGATGGAGATATAATCCAAGAGAAGCAGCACTCCTTGTTAAATAGAGCTAGTGAAGCTTGCAATATGCTCAAAGAGCATATGGAAAATGATACTGTTATCAGATTAATTTCTCATAACGACGCTGATGGAATCTCAGCAGCGGCAGTCATAGCGAATGCTTTGGCCGAAGAGGATGTTCAATTCCATGCAACTCTCGTCCCACGTCTTAAGGAAGATATGGTTAATCAGCTTAGAAGTGAAAAGCATGATTTATTCATATTTTCAGATATGGGCAGTCCGTTCATTAAGGAATTCAACACCTACAAGCATGATGTTATTGTTGCCGACCACCATCAGGTTAATGATACCGAAGCTGAAAGCAATGTCGTCCATGTGAATCCGCACCTTTTCGGTGTTGATGGAAGTAAGGACTTATGCGGTGCAGGTTCTGCTTATTTGACTATCAGGGATTTGGACAAAAAACATCTGGCTTATTATGCGTTGGTTGGAGCATTTGGTGATATGCAAGGTCAGGAAGGTTTTACAGGTGTAAACAAATTGATTCTTGACGATGCTCTTGAAAGTGGAAATCTGGAGATTCATGAAGGTTTAAAGATTGTTTCAAAATCATCAGAACCGATTTTCAAATCTCTGGCCTACACATTTTCACCACCCCTTCCGGGAATCAGTGGAGATTTGGATGGAGCCCGCGAGTTTCTGGAGCGCATGAACCTGTCTTATGGAATCAAATTCACAGACCTTGAAGATGAAGAAAAGGACTTGCTGAAGGATGCTTTAATCAGCATCAATCCTGATATTTTTGGGGATTGTTATACAGTTGTAAAGGAATCTCCGATGTTGCGTGATTTGGAGGAGTATTCATATATTCTTGATGCATGCGGCAAAAACAAAAAACAGGGATTGGGTTTAAGCATTGCTTTAGGCGAAAAGGATCAGGCTTTGGATGCCGCTTTAAGATTGCAACGCCAGTACCGTGACCAGATTGTCAAAGGTCTTGAATGGATTAAAAAGGAAGGAGCTCAACAATTAAATTCAATCCAATACCTTTACAGTGAAGATAAAATGTTGAAATCCATAATGGGAACCATTGCAAGCATTGGTTTGTCCGTTGAGCTATTGGATGATTCCAAACCAGTACTTGGTCTTTCAAGACTTCACAAGGATATTAAGATTTCAGGAAGAACAACCAGAGACATGGTTGCAAAAGGCGTTAATTTAGGAAAAGCCCTTCAGGATTCATCCAACAATTTCGGTGGAACCGGAGGAGGCCACGATATAGCGGCTGGTGCAATGATACCTTATGACAGTAAAGATAATTTCTTACACTTAGTTGATGAAATGGTTGAATATCAATTAAACAGTGATTAATATGTTTTTAACAAAAGAAGAACAACAAATGTGCGATGGGGAATTTGGAGAAACCATCAGAAAAAGTATGGATATACTTGTAGCCTTAGGCGATATCTATGGAGCTTCCAAATTGGTTGACATTACCTCCGCACAGGTATCCGGTGTTTCTTACAAAACAATCGGAGATGCCGGTTTGGAATATCTTGAGGATTTGGCTTTGGACGGTTCCGGAAAAGCTAGTGTAAATGCATCACTGAATCCTCCTGGAACCGATTTGGATAACTGGGAAGCATTGGGTTTTCCAAAGGACTTTGCAATAAAGCAAAATCAGATTGTAGATGCATATGCCAAACTGGGAATTTCCAAAACATGTACCTGCACTCCATATCTTGTAGGTAATGTTCCAAGGTTCAGAGACCACGTTTCATGGTCCGAATCATCTGCTGTTGCTTACGTAAACTCTGTAATCGGTGCCAGAACCAATCGTGAAGGAGGTCCTGCAGCACTTGCAGCAGCAATCGTTGGAAAAACTCCATTGTATGGTTTTCATTTGGAGCAAAACAGAAAAGCCAACCTTGTTGTTAATGTTAGCTGCGAATTAAGCGGCGCTGATTTTGGCGCATTGGGTTACATCATCGGTAAAGTTGTTGGCGGTGGAGTGCCTTACTTCAAGCTTCAAAACACTCCTAACAATAACGATTTGAAAACCCTTGGTGCCGCTTTGGCATCATCAGGTTCCGTTGCACTTTATCACATTGATAATGTAACTCCTGAATTCGACAAGGCCGGTGAGGCTGAAGTTGAGGATATAATGTTCATATCAGAAAATGAAATCAATGAAACCCGTCAGAAATTATCAACCACTGATAAGGATCCTGATTTAATCTGTTTAGGCTGTCCTCACGCATCACTTGAAGAAATTAAGCAGGTAGCAAGTATCGTACAGGGAAAAACTATTAAGAACAAACTATGGATTTGCACATCAGTCAGCGTAAAGGCAACAGCCGACAGGATGGGCTACACAGAAATTATTGAAAATGCGGGTGGAAATGTTGTATGTGACACCTGTATGGTTGTGGCTCCTATTGAAGATATGGGCTTTGAAGTGATTGGTGTAAATTCAGCAAAGGCAGCAAACTATGTTCCATCAATGTGTGGACTTGATGTTGTTTATAATGATGTAGAAAACCTTATTCAATTCGAATAAGTTTTCTCAAACTCTTTTTTTTTAAAACTTATTAAACTTTAAATTACATAAACTCTATAAATTATACTAATAGAAATTATGAGGAAGACTTTTTTATGAATTACTTAGTTGTTGGTGCCGGAAATGCTAGTAGGCCTGTTGCAAGATTGCTAAATTATTTGGGCCATAAAGTTGTAATAACTGATTTAAAAGATATTTCAGAATTTAAAATTGAATTTCAAAGAAGTTTAATTGAAATGGAAAAGGAAGGTGTTATTCTGGACCTGCCTAATAAAGATCCATCAACAGACGGGTTCGATGCAGTTTATATGCCTCCGACATTACCTGATTCCGCTCCGATAGCTCAAAAAGTTAAAAATTCAAATCTAAAAGTCTTAACCAATGAAGAATTTTCCCGAATCGTCAACGACCTGATTCCTGTCGACATCATCGGTATCACCGGAACCATGGGTAAGACTACAACAACCTTCATTACTACAAGTCTTTTCAAACAGGCAGGATTTAAAGTGTGGTCCTGTTCATCACTTGTAAACAACCTGGTTTCAGAAGCCATCATCGACGGTATAGTAAAAGGAAAAGCAGATGATTGTGATATAGCTATTTTTGAACTTCCTCACGGCACTATAGGTCTTCTAAATAGATTGAATGTTAAAATAGGTCTTTTGACAAATATTGCAGAGGACCATCTGTCAGAATTCGGAGGTTCACTTGAAAAATACCAGCAGCGCAAACTTGTCCTGCAGGCAATGAGCGAAACTTTCATTGCAAACAATTCCTGCCGTGACATTATCGAAAGCGTCCGTGATGATGCAATCTATTATGCATTGGATGAGGATGTGGACTTCAAGGGAACTGTTGGGGAAAAATCATTGACAATAAAGTCAAAGGATGTGGAATTTACAACCCCATTTTATATGATGAGCTATTTCTTTGAAAACTCCGTTGCTGCATCAGCAGCTGCATTGACATACGGCGTCAGTGAAAAAGACATTACTGATGCACTGACTGTATTTAAGGGATTGCCTGCACACATGGAGGATGTCGGAGATTACAACGGAAGAAGGGTAATTCTGGATTCCGCATTTTTATATGACGGAATGAAAATTACATTGGACTATTTTAAGGATGAAAGTGTAGTCCTGTTCCTGGATCATTTTGATACATTATCTGTAAGGGATAAGGCTGAAGTTGGCGAATTAGTAAGCAACTATGATATCAAGGCAGTAATAGCAAGCGGATTTAATGAAGTGACTCAAGAGGTTGAAATGGAAGCGGCCCAGGAAATTCTGGATGCAATTTCCAATCCTGACATTGAAAAGATAGCTGTTGAAAATATAGAGATAGCCGCATGTGAGACATTCAAATATTCAAGACCTGGTGATATCATTTTACATATGGGTCCCCTCATAGCATACGACAGGCTTACTACAGTGGACAAGATTATGAAAGGATTAGAGGAAGGGAGCAAAAAGTATGAATAAAAATAAGACCTTTGGAGTCATTGGAGTTTGCGGAGCAAATGGTAATCTAATTGCCAGAATTCTTAAGCAAAGAGGATATAATGTTATAGGTACAGACATAACATTTAAAAAGGATTGCAGATTCGCAAAGGCTCTGGAAGGTTATGACATTGATGTTTATTACGGACAGACTCCGGAATCATTTTTCAAGAAGGCGGATTACATAATTCCTCCTGCAAGCATGTCAAAAGATGCTGAAATTTTAAAGAATTGCGGAAAGCCAATTTTGGAATTATGCGACATTATTGATATGATCAAGCCAGAAAAGCCTGTATTCGGAATTACAGGCACAAACGGCAAAACAACCACAACAACACTTCTTAAAAGAATTGCTTATGATAATGGAATCAAGCCATGTGAACATGACCTTGAAGGCATGCAGGGCAATGCAGAATTCATTCCTATACTGCAGTCAAGGCTGGATGGGGATGTCGGGATTCTTGAAGTCGGAACCTTCGGCGTTCCGGGAACTGTTGGAAGGATTGTCAAAAATACAGACATGGCATCCGGTTTGATTACAAACATCACTCCCGACCATTTGAATGACCTTGGAAGCTTTATGGATTATGCCAACGTTAAAGGGGAATTCATCTCCGAGCTGGGTTTGGGCCAGCTGATTGTCAACGGCCATGATCCGACCATCATGGGACTTTTACGCGAACTTGACTTTAAAGGGGAGGTCATCACATTCGGTGTCGATGAGCTTCCGGATTCCATCGGTATGAAGGAATGTGTCTGCGGTGAAGAAATTGCAGTTAAGGAAATAATTTCCGGTTGCGGATATTACTTCTGCAAATGCGGCATAACTACTCCTCAGGTTGACTACATAGCTACAAATGTGGACCTTGCCAACAGAACTTTCGATTTGCACACTCCAACAGAAAAACTAACTGTTAAAATGGGTGTAGACGGACTGCATAATGTCTATAACTTAACAGGAGTTATTATTGCGGCCCATGAATTCCTTGACCTGCCGTATGATAAGATATTGCCTTCCATTGCCAGCTTCACTGGGGTCAGCGGAAGAATGGAGGAAGTGTGTGAGGTTAATGGAAAAGACATTTTCGTTGATTATGCCCACAATCCTGCAGGTGTGGAAACTGTACTTAAAGAGTTTAAAAAGCTATTCGGCGACTTTACAACCGTCATAACAGTTTCATCAGAATCAGGTTATGTTGGTGATCTTGACATATTCAACAGTGTTTTGAAGTTCTCCAAATTCATTGTTCCTGCTTCAGTTGCATCTCAAAAGATAGCTCTTGAAAAATTGAGGGCCAACCCTAAATTGAATGACAGGATATTTTTAAACCATGTCGATGACTTTGAAAAAAGGGGAACATTGGGTGCATCTGAAGAAGAAGTGCGTGACGGTTTAAGAAAAGCTCTAAACTTGGATTGTGAAATGGTTATAGCTATTGGAGAAGCCGCCACCAAGTACAAATCCATTATTTTTGACTTATAATGTTATTTTTGTCTAAAAATAATATTATTCATCACTTTTTCTAAATTCGCCATATAATTTAATCTTTTCAGTGGCAATATTACTCATCAAATGCTCTCACTAATCCTTTATAAGCATTGAAAAATAATATCATAATAAGGGTTATTGGTATAAACTCATTTTTTAATTCAGAAGGTTTTCTTATGGCTAGTTATATTTCACATCCTTTAATTAAAAAAGATTCTATTGAATCCAGATTATATCAGCAGGTTTTAGCTGGGGATGTTTTAAAAAAGGGAAATACGATGGTTGTCGCACCTACTGCACTGGGTAAAACTATTGTCGCAATCTTGGTGGCTGCAGACAGGCTGCAGAAGGTGAAAAATTCAAAAGTGCTTATATTGGCGCCATCAAAACCGCTAGCTATTCAGCATGAAGACAGCTTTAAGGAATTTTTAACCCTGCCCTGCTCATCAATAACAGGAGCAATCAAGACAGATGAGAGGGTTAAAAGATGGGAGGAATCCAGGGTAATCTGTGCAACTCCGCAGACTGTCGAATCCGATTTGTTGAACGGACGTTATGATTTAAGCAATGTTTCACTTATTGTTTTTGATGAATGCCACCATGGTGTTGGGGCGTACTCCTATGTTTATCTGGCTTCCCGTTATGTTCAGGAATCAAATTATAATCTGATTTTGGGTCTTACAGCTTCTCCCGGCTCTGACAAGTCAAAAATCAAGGAAGTGTGTGAAAATCTATACATTCAGAATATCGTAGTTAAAACAGAACAGGATTCCGATGTAAGGCCATACTTCAATCCGGTTGAAATTGACTGGGTCAGAGTTAAAATGAGCAGTGAACTTGAGAAAATAAAAAAATACATTGACAAGGCCCTGAAAGTAAGACTTAAAGCTTTAAAGAATATGGGAGTAATCAGAACAGTTTCCGTCGGTAAGGTGGATATTCTAAAGGCAAGAGGAAGGATTCAGGGTGAAATTGCAAGGTCCGTCAATCCGGACAAGGATCTTTTCCAGGCCATTTCAATTTTAAGTGCGGTAATCAATATTCAGCATTCACAGGAGCTGATAGAAACTCAGGGGATCCAAACTTTCAATAAGTATATTGCCCGTTTGCGAAAGAAAAGGACAAAAGCGGCAAAATCCTTAATGTGGGATGACAATTTTGGAAGGGCAGTCAAGATGGCACGTGAGGCTGAAAAACACGGTTGGGAACATCCTAAACTTCGTGAAGTAACCAATATCTTGAAAAAGGAACTGGGTGCTGACGATGGCCAGACAAAACTCCAATCCACAAGGTTTAAGGAAAAAGATGAAAAGTCTTCAAAAGTCATTGTATTTACACAATACAGGGACACTTTGGAGATGATTCACCAAAAGCTTGAGAAGGAAGGCATCAAATCAGCCAAGTTCTTCGGTCAGGCTGCAAAGGATGGTGAAAAGGGTCTTACTCAAAAGGAACAGAAAGCCATTATCAAATCATTTAGAATGGGGGAGTATGATGTTCTGTTATCAACAAGTGTTGCTGAAGAGGGTATTGATATTCCTGCAGTTGATTTGGTTATTTTATATGAGCCTGTTCCATCAGAAGTTCGTATGATTCAAAGGAGAGGCAGAACCGGCCGTAAAAGAACAGGTCGTGTAAAGGTATTGATTACAAACGGAACAAGGGATGAGGCTTATTACTGGGCAAGTGTTAGAAAAGAGGAGCACATGAAATACCAGCTGATTGATCCTAAAGTTTTGGAAGAGTTAAATGCCTCTGCCATTGAGAGAATGGAGAATCAGAAGAGAATTAAAGTCATCGACAGGCCGAAGGTTGAAAAATCCAACCCTGTTGTTTTTGCAGATTCAAGGGAAGGCAATTCTAAGGTCATCAGGCATCTGTCTGAAATGGAGATTGACGTTCAAATCAGGTCAATGGCTGTCGGAGATTATCAGGTAAGCGATGAAGTGGTTATCGAAAGGAAAACCGCAAAGGATTTTGTTGATTCAATAATCGATAAGAGGCTGTTCAAACAGGCACGTGAACTGTCCGAAGAGTTCAAACGTCCGCTTCTTATTTTGGAAGGTGATGACATCTACAACGGCATGTTGCATCCAAATGCAGTAAGGGGAACCATTGCAGCTATTGCAATCGATTTCGGCATCAGCATCATTCCAACCAGAAACTCTGAGGATACTGCCGCTATGATTAAAAGAATCGCTGTTCGTGAACAGAGCGGTGATAAGGTCAATATACAAATCAGGACGGATAAGAAACCTACAAGTCTGTGGGAACAGCAGTTGTTTATAATTGAATCATTGCCTAATATAGGTCCCGTCAATGCCAAAAACTTGCTTAAGCACTTCGGTACTGTGGAAAATGTAATCAAAGCTACTGAAGGTGAACTTCAGGAAGTTGAAGGTATAGGTAAAAAAACAGCTAAAAATATAAGAAAAGTGGTTGAATCCAAATATTTATACTTTGAAAATGAAATAAAAGAAAAGAAACTTCTTTAATTAGATTTTGAAGTTGTCTTTCATGTATTCATAACTTTTTTTAATGGAATCGTAATCATTTACCTCAATGATATAGATGCCATCAAATTTATTTTTCTCAAAATTATTGATGATAGTGTTTAATTCAATGGAGCCTTCACCTAATGCAAGGTGAGCATCATCATCACCAAAATTATCATGGGCATGTATGTGTTTAATTGAATCAAAATACATTGCCTCCGGAGGATAGCTTGCATGGTTTGCATGGCCGATGTCCAGTGTCATTGACATGTCAAGTGAAACCAGAAGATCATTTAAATCCCCCAGATTCTGGTAAATCATTCCGTCAAATGTTGGCATGTTTTCAATTGTGGTCAAAACACCAAGATTGCTGCCGTATTCACCAATTTCCTTAATGGATTCGTTTGAATATTGGTAAACCTTGTCAAGGAAATATTTGTTGGCCAAAAATGGTGCAAGTCCCGGATGCACAACAACTGCTTCGGCATTGATTTTTCCAGCCAAATCTATTGATTCCTTAATCTGTTTTATTGAGTTTAATCTGCTTTTATCCTGCAATGCGGCAATGTTTACATCCATAAATGGGGCATGAATTGAGTATTTCAGGTCATAGCTTTCCAATACATTGACGTCAATGTTTTCTGATGGGAACTGATGGACCAATTCAGCATATTCAAGTCCCAATTCTTCAATGAATTCCAATGTCTTTTCCAATGGATATTCTATTCCTGCTAGTGTTGATGCACCGATTTTCATGATATCACTATTTTCTAACTGCTGTAATTGTCAATCCCATCTCAATCGCTTCCAGGATGAAATCGGACAGTTCAATTCCATTTTTGATTTTTATTTCTCCTTTTTTGGAGGTTGTTGCGGTAAGCAGGTATTCTCCTTCAATGAGAATGTCAAAGTTCTGCCTTCCATTTTCTTTTCCAAGCTCTAAAATCATTTGTTTTCGAGTGTGTGTAATGTCAACCTCAATTGGGGTTTTATTAACAGGTTTTTCGTCAATGACTTCCACGCACAAGCTGATTCCAATGTCACGTTCGATTTCAGCAATTCTTTTACCGTTCTTGCCGATGATTTTTGGAACGTACTCGTCGGGAATGTAAATGTTGGCCCTGTCAGGGGAGATGACTTCAACATCGACTTTTGCCTTTTTGGGAAGAATCCTTTTTATTTTCCTTAGGATTTCATTTTCGGCAATGACGTCGACAGAGGATTTTTGGGTTTCGGAACTTCCTCCTCCGTTTACCAAATCCATGTCCATAACGATTGTCTGCTCACCGTAGGTGTAGATTTCGTTTTTGAGCTCTCCGGTTTCAAAGTCCCTGACTTCAATGACCGGTCTTGCAAGATCGGCTTCTTTCATTCCTGTCGGAACTTTAACGGTCATTTTTGTTTCATAGACACTTGTTACTTTACCGTTTTCAATGTAGATGCTTGTATCGACAATTGAAGGAATGACTCCCAATTCCACTCTTGAAGCTATTCTTTGTATTGCATCAATCGGGCGTGTTGCGTGAACAACCCCGATCATTCCCACACCTGCAAGCCTCATGTCTGCGAAAATGTTAAAGTCGGTATTTTTCCTGAGCTCATCATAGATTGTGTAGTCGGGCCTTACCAGGAGCAATACGTCAGCTGTATTTTCCATGCTTCCTTCCAGAGGAGCATATTGTGTGATTTCGTCTGGAAGCTGCAGGTCTCTTGGTGATTCCATGGTCTTTACGACCTTATTCAATTTTGATGAATAATAGTTTGCAATGGCCTGTACAAAGGTGGATTTACCCGCTCCCGGTGAACCTGAAATCAATATTCCTTCAGCGCTTGTTCTGATTCTGTCAAGCAGCTTGTCTGTCAGGTTGTATTCGTCTAAACTAATTTTGGCAACAGGCTTTACTGCAGTAATTTCCAAACCTTCCGCAAATGGAGGGTATGCTATGGATATTCTGTATTCCCTTGACTGGACTACGAATGAGCCTTCCATGTCTGATTCCAAATAGGTTTTTGAATCGGACTTTGCTTTGTCAAGTATCTCGTCTACAATCTCTTTAAGTTCGGAGTATGAATAAGGTTTATCTGAAAGCTGAACAAAATCGATATGACCTGGTGTTCCCTTTTTAGCCATAGGCACTACATTTTCTTTTAAATGTATGGACATTGTGGTGTCGTCAAAGAATTTTTCTATTGAGAGAGCTTTATGGATATATTTTTGTTCAAAATAATAAACAGGAATTCCTTGAGCCTTTGCCACTTCTGCCTGAACCTTATCGTTTGTTAAAAGGGTTCCAAATTCGGATCTTGCCAGGTCACGTATGATGCTGTCGATTTCTCCGCTTTTGGCATATTTGATATCATAATTGGTAGGACGTTTGCCTTTGAATGTAATGGCCAGTTCGCCATCGTCCTGCATTTGCTGTAGTTTTTGAAGTTCTGCTAGCCCTTTTGTCCCTTCAGATCTTTTGGCATTTGCCTGATGTTCAAGTTCACAAACCACCGCTTCCGGAACAACAACTTCGGGATAGTCAAAATCTCCGTTTTCTATTAATTCGCTTACAGCGCCTATTATCACTGCGCTTGTATCTGGTATTATGCATTTCATTTTCAATACACGTCTTCTGGATTTACTAATCTTTCCAAGATTATTTCTAAGTCATCATCTTTCAAGTCTTCAATATCCACTGCGTTGTCAGTGTTGATTTTTCTAAAAAAGCATGATAAGTAACCTTCATGACATGCTGCACCGGTCTGTTTGATTTTTAAAACAACCGCATCCATGTCGCAGTCAACAAGAATCTCTTTAACTTCCTGGAAATGTCCTGATGATTCTCCCTTAAGCCATAGCTGGTTTCTTGAAGTACTCCAGTAATGTGCTTTTCCGGTCTGTATTGTTTTAATCAATGCTTCCTTGTTCATGTTTGCAAGCATCAGTATTTGGTTTGTATCTGCATCCTGTGCAACTGCTGTGATTACTTTAACGCCATTTATTTCATGTCTGAAGTTAATTTCCATTTTCATTCCTCTTTCAAGTAGTTTACAATATCATCAACATCAACCAGTTCCTGTTCGCCGCTGACCATATCCTTTATTGTGACTTTTCCTTCATCCAAATCCTTTTCGCCGATAATAATCATTTTCGGGACTTTGATCTTATCTGCATGGTTCATTAGCTTTTTGAATTTTTTGCCGTTAAGGTCAACATCCACTTTAATGTCGTTTTTTCTTAATTTCTGTGTTATTTCATAGGCTTTGGTCCTTACGCCATCTGAAATTGGAGCGACATAAACGTCAAGGTGTGAAGGCAACTCTTCTGAGTCGGTCAACTCTTCAATTGCATTCATAAGTCTGTCAAAACCAAGTGCAAAACCTGTTGATTCAACTTCCTGGCCTCCAAAGAGTTTGACGAGGTTGTATGACCCTCCGCCACAAATCTGTTTTTGGGCGCCAAGTTCTGGAACATAAATTTCAAATACGATTCCTGTGTAGTAGTCAAGTCCTCTTGCAACGCCTAAATTTAAGGTGTAGTTGGTAACGTCAAAAGCTTCCAATAGTTCAATTAATTGTTTAAATTCATTTAAAGCTTCTTTTGGCTCATCATAAGGTTCAAGCAAATCTTCAACTTCACTTAAAATGGTTTTATCTCCGACCATATCGATTAATTTTAATAGGATTTGATTTAACTCGTCATTGTCAATTACAGGTTCGTCTCCACTAAGGGATTCGATTAACAGGTCCTTGTCTCCCTTATCGATAACGACCATTATTTCCCTTTGGGTTTCCTGGGTGATTTCAAAGTGTTTGAACAGTCCCCTTATGATTCCAAGGTGGTTGAGATTGACGTCTGCGGTTGTAATTCCGAGTCCGTTGATTGCATCGGTACAAAGGGCAATGACTTCAGCTTCGCCCTGAGGGGATTTGGCTCCAATCAGTTCGCAACCGAATTGCCAGAATTGTCTGAACCTTCCTTTTTGAGGTCTTTCATATCTGAAACAGCTTCCATAGTAATAAAGTTTTATAGGTTTTGCGGAAGTCTTTTCAAGTTCATTAAGGTATAATCTTGCAACTGGGGCAGTAATTTCAGGTCTTAAGGTCAATTCCCTGTCTGACTTGTCTTTAAAGTTATATAACTGGTTTACAATTTCTTCCCCTGATTTTGTTGTAAATAACTTCAATTCCTCAAATAAAGGTGTTTTAATTTCTTGATAACCGTAATTTTCGAATATGTTTCTTAAGGTACGCTCTGCTTTTTTTCTTTGTCTCATTTCGTCAAATAAGAAATCTCTTGTACCTCTTGGTCTTGTAAATTCCATTTTTGCTCTCCTATCAATAAATTTATTATAATATAACTATGTTTTTTAGATGTTATATAGTCTTTTGTTGAATATTACTCATCAAATGCTCTCGGACAGTTAATTTTTAACATGGGAGTATTATTTTTATATAAGTTTATGGAGTGTGCTTTTGTGTTTTTGCACATTCTCACAGTTAAGAAGGTTTTAACTGTCTGTAAGTACATTATCTAATTAATCAACTCAAAGGAGGATTAATATTGGTTAAATATAAATTAGTGGATACGCTATTGTATCAAAGTGAAGAAGGAGCTGTTGAAGGAAAATTCATAGTTGGAGATGAAACCCTATGGGCTAGTCAAAAAGTGGTAGCTGAGATTTTTGCAACTACAAACTCAAATATTTCAATGCATTTTTCAAATATCGTGAGTGAAGGGGAGTTAGATGAAAAAGAAGTATCAGTAACTTCTAAAGAGCTTTTTGCTGATGATTCTGAATTTATTAAGAAATCCTTAAAAAAATCTAATAATCGAGGTAGGCCTCAAATATGGTATAATCTTGATGCAATCATCTCAATCGGTTATAGAATCAATTCAAAGGAAGCAACAAACTTTCGTAAATGGTCTAGAGAAATTCTAAAGCAATACATGCGAAAAGGATTTGTCATCAATAAGGAACTTTTAATCAATGGTGGAAAGTTCACTGAAGAATACTTTGAAGAGCTTGTTGATGTAATCCGCGAAATAAGGTCATCCGAACGTAAAGTATATGAGAAGGTAACTGACCTTTTTACAACCGCTTATGATTATAACAAAAACGCTCAAATTACTAAGGATTTCTATGCTAAAGTTCAAAACAAGCTGCATTATGCAGTTGTTGGTCTTACAGCTCCTGAAATTATTCATGAAAGGGCAGACAGCAAAAAGGAACATATGGGTTTGACTACCTGGTCAAGAGCTCCTGACGGCAAAATATTGTTGAGGGATGCTAAAGTGGCTAAGAACTATTTGACAGAAAAAGAGTTAAAAACCCTAAATCGTGTTGTAAGCATGTATTTGGATTATGCTGAGGACAGGGCCGAACGACAGATTCCAATGAGCTTAAACTACCACGGCTTGTAGAAGCCGTGGATTTTCTAGATTGTTTTCTAGGAATCCACTAGTTTAATAGACAGCGACCTAATTAAATGGTCTACGTTACTCAAGAATATTAGGTACCGTGGAATGTTTAATCCCAGTTCCACGCTCTACGGTAAGTGATTAAACAAGTTCTGAGATGGTAGGAACAGTGTTGCTTACAATAAAACCTTGAAATAACATTGTCGAGGGATAACTTACTCAGGAATAGGAGGTAAACGTTAAAATGTTCGTTTACGTACTAAACATGCATGGTGAATCGTTAATGCCATGTAAACCAAGAAAAGCAAGAGTATTATTAAAAGAAAAGAAAGCAAAAGTGGTGAATCGTACACCATTTACCATACAATTGTTGTATAGATCTTCTGGTTATAAGCAACCGGTTAATTTGGGTGTTGATGCCGGAAGCAAATATATTGGATTATCAGCAACCACAAATAAAAAAGAATTATTTAAAGCAACAGTTGAATTAAGACAGGACATACCTAAATTGTTAGAAAGTAGAAAAATTCAGCGCAGGAATCGTAGGAGCAAATTACGTTATCGTCCGGCACGGTTTAATAATCGTGGTAAAAAAGGAAAACTGGCACCCAGTATTCAGCATAAAATTGACACCCATTTAACAATAATTAAACGTATTTGCAATATAATTCCCATAGAAAACATCATTGTTGAAACTGCTGAATTTGATGTGCATAAACTAAAGAACCCAAGTGTATCTGGTGTGGATTATCAGCATGGCGATGCAAAAGGTTTTTATAATGTTAAATCAGCTGTTTTAAGCCGTGACAATTACACCTGCCAAATATGCGGAGCAAAAAATACCAAACTGCAAGTTCATCATATCAGATTCAGAAGTGATGGCGGTTCCAATCGCATGGACAATCTAGTAACATTATGCAAAGAATGCCATGATAAAGTACATACAGGCGAATTGAAATATACAAAAAAAGTCAAATCATTCAAACATTCCACTCATATGAATATCATAGGAAAAAGATTAGTACAATCTTTAAAAAATGAATTCAGCAATGTTTTTGAGACTTTCGGTTATTTAACCAAGTATACTCGTGAAAAATTGGGCCTTGTTAAGTCTCATTGCAATGATGCTTTTGTAATTAGTCACAATTTGGATGCCGAACAATCGAATGTTGAATATTCATATAAGAAAGTTAGACGACATAATCGCCAAATACATAAATTCAAACCAAGCAAAGGGGGAAAACGTAAATGCAATCAGTCACCATATATTGTAAATGGTTTTAGAAGATATGATAAAGTACTGTACAACGATAAGGAATGTTTTATAACAGGTAAACGAAGCAACGGTTATTTTCAGTTAAAAACATTTGACGGAACTGTAATTAGCCAAGGAGTAAGTAGTAAGCGGTTGAAATTATTAGAACCTATTAAAGGTTGGTTAATAGATTGGAGGTTGGCAATTCCTCCCCGACCTAAAGAGGTCGGGGTATCCTTGCCATAATAAGATGAAAAGTTCAGATCTGTTCAGGACAAATTATTCAAATCAGATTATAATAAATTTGATGAGGAGACTAAAAAGTTTTTAGTATAATGGCAGTCAACTATTATTATATGAATATTAAAGGTAGTACAAATATCGTGGGTCTGATAGGCCATCCGGTTGAACACAGTTTTTCGCCGCCGATGCACAATGCCGCATTTCAAAGTCTGGGAATGGATTATGCATATGTCGCATTTGATGTAAATCCTAATGATTTATCCTCTGCAATCGAAGGGGCAAGGTCATTAAACATAAAAGGTTTCAATGTCACCATTCCTCATAAAATTGAAGTGATGCAGTATTTAAATGAGCTTGATGAGGTTGCAGAGCTGATAGGTGCCGTAAACACAATAGACTTTAAAAACCTGAAGGGATACAATACCGATGGAATCGGTGCAATTAAGGCTATTGAAGAGGTAACAAAAGTCAAGGATAGGGATGTTATTGTTGCAGGAGCAGGAGGCGCTTCAAGGGCAATATCATTTTACCTTGCCAGATTCGGTGCCAGTTCAATAACAATACTTAACAGAAATGTCGAAAGGGCCCAAAGCCTTGCAGATGATGTTTTGGCATCTGATTTGATAGGTGACGTTAATGCAGATTCAATTTCAGAAATTGACAATCTGCTGGGCGATGCGGATATTTTGGTGGATACCACTCCTTTGGGAATGGATCCTCACATTGATGATGAGCCTATTGCAACAGCAGACAATATGCATGAGGATTTGGTTGTCTTTGATGCTGTTTATAATCCAAACGAAACAGTACTTTTAAAAGAAGCCATCAAAGCAAAAGCAAAGCCCGTTTATGGAATTAAGATGCTGCTTTATCAGGGTGCTGAAAGCTTTAAAATATGGACTGGCCGTGATGCGCCGATTGATGTGATGGAAAAAGCGCTTAATGAATATTTGGGAAGATAATATGGATTTAATGTTTGACATATCAGGTTTGGCATCTGATGAGGATGAATTTTCAAATTCAAAAAAGGATGTACTGAAATTCCTAAAGATAATTGGGGTGGATACCCGTTTCATTTCATATACTCCCCAAAAAATCTACATTAACTCCCTGAGATTTTCAAAGTTTTCAAGAACCCGCCAAAAAACATTCAATAAGCAATATCCTGAAATAGAAGTTGTAAGAAATAAATTGTTTCAAAAGATTTGCTCAAAATCAGCCAGGAATTTGACATTGGAAATCAAACCTAACTCAACAGTATTGATGCCTGAGGACAATTTCATCTGTGAATTATTGATGGAGCCTTATACCCGTAAATACGGTGTTAAACTGGTTTATGAGGGGGATTATGATTTAAAAGTCAACCCTTTAATATTGGATGATAAGGTGAATACCATATTTGAAGGCATTTTTGCCGGTGAAGGTTTAAATTTAATCGACACTGAAAATGAAATCTATCCGTTGGCCAATGTTTCACTTGACTGGATTAACTCATTTTTGAAGATGGACGGTCAGAATCTGATTGAGGGCGAAAATAAGGATGATTTGGCCAATTCCTTTTCTGAATTTTTAGAGGATGTTGCCCCACAGTTTAGAGAAAATGTTATTAGCGCATCAGAATTCATCAATGAGAAAAATAAAAATTAAAAACTGAAAAGAGATACCTGCTTATCAGTTTTCTTTTTAGGCTTTTCTTCTTTTTCTTCTTCTTTAACTTCCTCTTCCACGATTTCTTCTGGAACTGGTTCTTCTTCAGCAGTTTCTTCAACCGTTTCTTCTTTAGGAGCTACATCTGTAATTCCTGGGATTTCGAAAGGAAGTTCTTCTTCTATAACTTCTTCTTCAACGACCTCTTGAGCTTCAGCCATCATCTGATTTTGAAGTTCTTCAAATCTTCTGTCCCGCTCTTCAACTCTCATTTGAGCCATTTGTTTTTCCATTTTGGTTATGACCTTTTTAGGAATCTTTTTGGATCTGAACCTTTTGATTTCGTTATCTTCCAAACCTAAAAAGTCAGATATTTCCCAGGCAAGCTCATCATTTTGAAACATTATCTCCAGGTATGGAAACATTGAAATAGCTACGGAATGTGAAATGTGCATTTTTTTAGACATTTTTTCAGCTATTCCATCTCTCAAATTTCTTTTTCCCCTATTTCTGCCCATCAGTGTGAATATTGAAGGAGTTTGTATTTTTGTGAATTTCTTGTATGTTTCCTTTTTGGATGAACTTACACCGATTCCCATAAAATCGCTTGCATATCTCCAGTAACCGTAATTCCTGCTGCTTTGAGCTCTTCCGAAGTACAAATCAGCTTTGGCTATGTTTTCATAAGCCTTTTTGATTTCGTTTTTATTGGTGTATTCCCTTGGAATGTTTTCTGCGATGTATTCCATTACTAAAGTCGGATCCTCATCGACTCTTAGCGCATCCCTTACATGCTGAGGATTTTTGCTTTTCAAAACACCGGTTATTGCATTGAAAATATCAGAACGGTCATCCTTTGTCCTTAAATTTTCAACATCTCTCGGCTCCAACACTTCATCCTTGTCCGCCAAGGCCTGCAGTGTATTTATTGCAGATCTCATATCTCCATTTGATTTTTTGGAGATTAAATCAAGAGCTTTCGGATTAGCTTTAATTTCTTCTTTTGCAGCAATTTCCTTCAAGGCCTTTCTGATACTTGGGCTTCTTACTTTAGCCATTTTGATTACAGTACACTTTGGCTTTATTGACTGCAGGCGTTTTGAATAAAAGTCGTTAGCAATTAAAATCATTGGATGTTTGGAATTTTTAATTATCTCTCCAATGGCCCTTACTCCTCCACGGTCGTTGGTTCCATGAATTCCGTCCACTTCGTCCATTATAATCAGTTTATATTCATCTCCAAAAAGGGACCTTGTGGATGATGATTCTCCAATTGTATTTTTAATGACGTCCTGGGAACGTTTATCACTTGCGTTAAGCTCAATGTATTCAGAAAACTCTTTAGCTATTACCAGTGCAAGTGTTGTTTTTCCAATTCCGGGAGGTCCGACCAATAGCAGGGGCTGCTGTGGATTTCCTTTTTTCCAATTGTCAACCCAATCCAGGATTATTTTTTTCTCTTTGTTGTTGCCGACCACCTCATCGAGAGTTTGCGGTCGGTATTTGTCAGTCCATAACATTTCTATACCTTAAATGAATTTGGTTAGAAGCGCTTCAAGTTGGATTCTTGGGTTTGCTCCTTCTCTTATTCTAAAATCGCAATCCGCTATTGAGTTTATAAGATCAATATAAAAGTCAGGTTCCATTTTACCTTCAACAACTCTTTTTGAAACTTCCTGATAAATTTGTGTAACCATATCCTCTCCGCTGGTTCCCTGTAAAACCATTGTTTCTCTGAGAAGTGTTCTCGCACCTAAAAAGTCTCCCATAAGTGCTTTATTTATCATGTTTGCAATATCCTGAGGTTTTGCTTTGGAAACTACTTCATAAACTGATTCTTCAGTTATCGCTTCTCCTTCTGAAGCGGCTGCCTGAAGGACATTAAGGGCTTTTCTCATATCTCCTTCAGCAAAGTAGACTATGGTTTCCAGACCTTTATCGTCAGCTTCAAAACCTTCTGATTCACAAATGAATTTCAAACGTTCCTTGATTTCTTCACCTTTTATTGGAGCGAATCTGAATATTGCACATCTTGATTGGATTGGGTCGATTATTTTTGATGAATAATTACAGGACAGTATAAATGAAGCGGTTTTTGTATACATTTCCATTTCACGTCTGAGTGCATGCTGCGCATCTTTGGTCATGTTGTCCACTTCATCAAGAAAGATTATTCTGAATGGAGCGCCGACCGGTTTTAATCTGCAGAAGCTTTTGATGTCATTTCTTACGGTATCAATTCCTCTTGCATCTGATGCATTCAGCTCTAAAAAGTTATTTCTCCAATATTCTCCAAGAATGGATTTTGCCAGTGCTAAGGCAGTGGTTGTTTTACCGACACCTGCTGGGCCTGTAAACATTAAGTTAGGCATGCTTCCTTCGCCTACATACTTTTCAAGTCTGGTAATGATTTGCTTTTGTCCTACAATGTCTTCTAATTTCTGTGGTCTATATTTTTCTACCCATGGTCCGCTCATTTAATCACCATTTTTTTATAGTAACATTTATGTATCATGTAGTTAAATTATTTTTTGGATTAACTTTTTTAATATATGAAATCCAATAGATATATAATTAAAGAGAGCATTTGATGAGTAATGTTTACATAAATTCAAGGTGTTAAAAATGAGAGGCACATGGAGACTTAGATTAAGAATGGTACTGACATCTGTACTGCTGTTTACGACCGTATACATTATGGTTTCTCTTGTAGCGAGATATTTGGGAATAAGCAGCTGGTCTTTTTATATGTGGTTGAGTTTGGGAATTGTATTTTTACAGTATTGGTTTGGTCCATCTTTAGTAAAACGTTCCATGAATGTAAGGCCACTGTCAGAAGCTGAAGCGCCTCATATTCACAAGATGGTTGAGGAGCTTGCACAGGAAGCTGGAGTTCCAAAACCGGAAGTCGGCCTGTCAGAAGTCAATATTCCAAATGCATTTGCATATGGAAGAACAAGCAGAAGCGGCCATATTGCAATTACTCGTCCGATTTTAGGTCTGTTGGACTATGATGAGTTAAGGGCGGTATTGGGTCATGAAATGGGCCATATCAAACATAATGACATGGCTGTAACTGCTGCCGTCAGTGTGGTTCCTATGATTTGCTATTACCTTGCACTGTCATTCATGTTTTCAGGTGACAACGATAACGGCGCAGGAATCATAATAGGAATTTTAGGATATGTATTTTACTTAATTGGACAGCTGCTGGTATTGTTCATCTCAAGAACCAGAGAATATTATGCGGATGAAGCCAGTGTGGAATATGGCAATCGTCCGGCAGCTTTGGTGTCTGCACTTTATAAACTGTCATATGGTGCTGCAAGATGCAATGAGCAGGTTATCAATGATTTAAATACAAACCGCGCATTTTTCGTCAATGACATTAACAATGCAAAACATGACGTTACAGATTTCAGGCAAATAGACTTTGACGGTGACGGAAAAATCACCGATGAAGAGTTAAGAAGACTTGCAAACGCAGACGTTAAAATTTCAAAGAAAAGCGGGGCTATGGAATTGTTCTCCACTCACCCGGATTCCTTAAAAAGAGTAAAAAGATTGGCAGAATTAGAAAATTAGGTGTAAATTATGAAGATGATTTTAGATGAACGTGGTAAAAAACATGTTTTAAAGCAGGGAGAGGAATTTCAAAGCGACTTGGGAATTATAAAAGCTGATGTCCTGGACAATGCTGAAGTTGGTGATGAAATCAAAAGCCACAATGGCCACTC
The DNA here is from genome assembly GCF_902771435.1 of uncultured Methanobrevibacter sp. Classification (GTDB taxonomy): domain Archaea; phylum Methanobacteriota; class Methanobacteria; order Methanobacteriales; family Methanobacteriaceae; genus Methanocatella. The sequence goes on from NZ_CACXXB010000017.1 coordinate 79,887, forward strand.
ATTTAAAATCATAAAGCCTAACATCAACGATTTCATTGATGTGATGGATAGAAGATGTTCAATACTCCTTAAAAAGGACATAGGTTATGTATTGGCTCACACTGGTCTGGGAGCAGGTTCAAGAGTGGTGGATGCAGGAACCGGTGCAGGAGCCATTGCACTGAACTTCGGAAATGTCGTAGGTTCACAGGGTCATGTCTATACATATGAAATTCGTGAGGATTTTGCCGAGGTCGCAAAGAAAAACATTGAAAATTTTGGAATTGAAAACATCACTGTCAAAAATCAGAACATAAAGGAAGGAATCGATGAGGATAACATTGATTTGGTCTTTCTGGACCTTCCAAAACCATTTGAGATATTTGAAGAGGTTTTAGAATGTTTGAATGTTGGCGGATGGCTGGCGGTCTATGCACCATATATCGATCAGGCCAAACTCTCATACAGGGTTGCTAAAAAATTAGGCTTTTTTGACATTGAAATAAGTGAACTTCTGGAAAGGGGTTTGGAAGTGCGCCAAAATGGCGTCAGGCCAAAAACACGTATGGTTGGCCACAGTGGATATTTGATGTTCGCAAGAAAATTATAGCTATTTTAATTTTAGCTATATTCATTACTTTTTTTATTTTTAATTATAGTCCCAGAAGAATTATTATGAATATGAGTCCGTCTGTTAATAGGTGGGAAATATAAGGAACGAATAAATTTTTGGTTTTAATGTATCCGTAAATTTCAAATATTGATCCAAGTCCCTGTATGAGCAAAGCAGAAATGATTGTTGATGTTTGGGGATCATAGTGAAGCAATCCAAAGCAGGTTAAGACAATTATTGTTGAAATAATTAGGGATAATTTTCGGTTGCTTGTAAATTTATAAATTAATCTCATGAAGAACATCAGCGGAATGAATTTAAGCAGTTCTTCACCCATCATTGAAAATATTAATGAGACGGTCGATTCCAGAGTGACCTCCAATGAACTGGCAACGCCTGTGCCCGCTAGGTGGAACATGTCCAAAATATCTCCCATAACAATTGAATAAATCATATAGCCGGCAAACATCAGCACTGCCAGTATGATTTCATTTCTGTTGGGTTTTTGGAAAATTAGTCTGTAATTCCAGTTTGAAAAATAAAGTAAAGGAATTAACATTGTAAAACAAAAGAAGAGACTTCCAACAAATTCAGAAGATAATCCTATAATCATATATAGCAGGAATGAAATGGGAACTGCTAAAAGCAGGATTACCCACCCTATCTTTGGAATTCTGGGATTATTGTTGTAATAGGGAAAATCCCTTGTTTCATCGAATGTTAATCCTTTCATGATATCATGCTTGAATTACTCTTTCGGGCAGTTTATATTTGCTGTAATTTTGAGCTATTTTATCGACTGTTCCATCTTTAAACATTTCATCTAAAGTTTTTTGAACTTGGTCCCTTAACTCAGTGTTTCCTTTTTTAAATCCAACACCGTACTGTTCATCTGGAAGTGTTTCATTAAGTATTTTACAGTCAGAATGTTTTTCAACAACCATATAGTTTGCAATTCCATAATCTGCAATAACTGCATCACAAAGTCCGGAATTCAAGTCAATCATAGCATCATTATAAGTGTTCACTTCGGTTATTTTATTGAAGTTGCCTTTTAGGCTGGCATTTTCATTAATTTTTTTCAAAACTGAGGTTCCCAGTTCAATTTCAACGGGTTTGTCTTTTAAATCTTTAAAACTGTTTATACTTGAATTTGATTTTACAATAACGACAGGAGTATTGTTAAAGTAAGGTTTTGACCAGGTATAATTATCTTCTCTTCCATTAATGGTAAATTCACTCCAGATGCAGTCAATTTCCTCACTGTTTAATTCCAGTTCTTTTGTATTCCAGTCTATAATTGGCAGAGGTATGAATGTCCAGTTATTCCTTTTACTTACCTCTTTTGCAAGTTCAATATCAAAACCGGTGTAATTTCCGTTATTGTTATATCCGAATGGTGGAAATTTATCATTGAAGCCAACGACGAATTTATCATTAGTATTTGTTGAATCACCAGCATCGCTATTAAAAAAATCGAACATACTTGTGGCGCTCACGGCACCTATCATTAGAAATATTGTCAATGTCACAATTGAAATTAATATTATCTTTTTATTCATTAATTTGCCCTCCCCTATTATTTTTTTATATTTCTTTAATATATTTTATTTGCTGTTGTTAGTTTTGTGTTGGTATTGTTTAATGAATTGCCATAGCCATAATTGAATTAAATTGAAGGAGGTTTCAAACTTCCGAATCTTGCAGATATTAAAGTATGCACGATTACTGGTATTAAATTTCAGGATAATGGATTGTAGGGTAATGAGAATGAGTTTTTAATATTTAAGGGGTTGTTAAAAAATAAGTTTTGGAATAGAAAAGTCTATTCCATAAATATTGCAGGTTTGTAAGGCATTGCATTTCTGGCCTTATTTTGTGGGTCGTAGGAATCGTCGGTGTGGATAATGACTTCTTCTCCTACCTCTTCGGTAATGTAGTCAAGCGCATCGTTTAGGATTTCCTCTTCATTGATTTTTCCGATGTATCTTGTTTTGGTCATTTCTTTACCGATTTTTTTAGCTACCATAGCTATTTCCTTTTTATCATCATAGATGTTTGCTCCGATAGCTCTTCCCATAATCTGGCCGATATCAGGTTTTCCAACTTCATCAGCTATTTTGTAAAGTTCCCATTTCCAGTCAGGAGCAAGGTAAATGTGGACTTTGGAAATGTCTCCTTTTACCATCTTTTTGATTTGTGTAATGTCCTTGATGACATTTTGCACAAACTCTTCTGATTTTTCAATTTCAACACTGACTGCTGATTCGTCATATTCCGGCCAGCTTGCTTCGCTTACGAATCCTTCTCCTCCGTATGCGGTCCATAACTCTTCTGAAGTATGTGGTGTGAATGGTGCTAAAAGCCTGATCCATGCTTCAAGAACAGTTGATAAGACATAGATTATTGCAGGATCCTGTGAGTCAATCAGATGTTTTACCCTATAGAGGTAGTGGTCCACATCTTTTTTAAGCAGGAATAATGATTCCTGAAGTGCCTGTCTTGTTTGGAAGACTTCCAGCGCTTCTGTTGATTTTTTGATATGCTGGTTGAGCTGGCTGATCATCCATAAGTCTATGGTACGGGTCAGTTCAACTTTTTCAATATTGCTTAAATCCAATGGTGAGCCTTTCATTTCTTCAATCTTGGCTGCAAATTCTCTAAACCATTCAAGTCTTCTTTTAGTTCCTAAAACCTCTTTTTCTCTCCAGTCGAAGTCTTGCCATGGTTCTGCAGATGCCATCAGGAAAAGCCTTACAACATCGGCTGTGTAATCCTTAATTGCATCTTTTAAAAGGATAACATTTCCTTTTGATGAGGACATTTTGTTTCCTTCCAAAAGACCCATTCCGAATACTACAGTTCCTTTAGGCCATTTTTCTTCAGGATAAATTGCACTGTGGGCAAACATTAAAAAGCTTAAGTGGTTACCGACCAAATCCTTAGCTGACAGTCTCCAGTCAAGAGGATACCAGTAGTTGAATTCATTTTGGATTTCAGTCACCTTGTCTGCAGGAACGGTAATGTCTCCGGAGTCCTTGTTAAGAAGAACCTTGTCAAAGAATGCAGGAGTAAGGTCATCCGGATTCATGTCTTTTAGGTATTTTGCGATTGCATAGTATGACATGTAGATTGTGGAGTCTGTCAATGGTTCGATTAACCATTGGTTGTCCCATGGAAGTCTGGTTCCAAGACCGACTTTTCTGGAGCATGCCCAGTCATCCAACCAGTTGATGTAATATTCAAAGTTGCTTTTGAGTTCCTTTGGAATAATGGTTTCGCCTTCAAGGACTTTTAAGGTTTTTTCGGTCCACTCTTCATTACCGTATTTCATGAACCATTGGTTGTCCATTATTTTAATGACACAGTTGTTTCCGCATCTGCACACGACTGGCCTTTCGGCAAAGTCATACATGATTGTAGCCATATTGTCTGCGATCAGTTTTTCCTTTAACTCTTCACGGGCGAAGCGAACTTTCATTCCGCCAAAGTCAGGTATTGATTCTATGATAGTACCTTTACTGTGTTGCTGTTTGTACAGTTCATTTGTAGCTTCATGCAATTTTTCATCATTTTGGTCTGTAATTCCTAATCTTTCAATGATGTCTGCAGCTGGAATTTCTCCGTAGCCCTTAAGAGTACATACTGGAATAGGAACCACATTTTCAATAATGCCTTCCAGATTGTATTTGGATATTAATTCTTCATTATTTTTTAAATCTTGAAGGGCAATGTAGTCTGCAGGTGCATCAGCAGGTTCTGAAAATACGACACCGCTTCCGTATGATGCGCTAACAAAACTGGCTGGGAAAATTGGCAATTCTGCACCGGTAAATGGATTTTTAGCCATTTTTCCAATAAAATCGTTAGGATCAATTTCTGAGATGATTTCTAAATCTTTAATTTGGTGCTGTAAATTGTAGTGAGCTTCTTTTGTTATTATCCAGTTTTCGCCTTCAGCATTAACGAGCACGTATTCCACATCAGGGTTCAACCAGATGTTGGTTGCTCCAACGATTGTTTCAGGCCTTAATGTTGCGGTTACAAGGATTTTATCTTCAATTGGGAATTTCAAAAGGGTCAGTTCATTGACGCCTACTCCTTCACCTTCAAGTAAATCGTGATCTCCTACAGGGTTGTCACAGTTCGGACAGTATTTAACAGGGTGCTCTCCTTTTGCAACTAATCCCTTATCGTGGAGTGTGGTAATTTGCCATTCGATGAATTTTTTATAGGTCGGGTCGATTGTTCTGAATTCTCTTCTCCAGTCAATTGAATAACCCATTTCTTCCATCACTTCATGATATTCGGTTGAAAAGTATTTCACGATAAATTCAGGGTCTTCTAATTTTGGCAAGGTTTCCTTTGGAACGCCGTGAACTCTTTCATATAAATCAAGGGTCCATGGGTCTTTTCTTTTAATCCTGTCGGCAATACCGATAACGGGTGCACCGGTTACATGCCATGCCATTGGGAATAGTACGTTGTAGCCTTCCATTCTTTTAAATCTTGCATAAACATCAGGTACGGTGTAAGTACGTCCGTGACCTATATGCATTGCTCCACTAGGGTATGGAAAAGCTACTGTAATGAATAGTTTTTCTCTTTCATCAGGGTTTGATTCAAACAGTTTTGCATCAGCCCATTTTTTCTGCCATTTTTTTTCAATATTTTCGCTCACTAAATCACCACTATAAGATTGTTTTTTGAGGACTTTCAGGAACTTTACTTTTGTGTTCGCTCCTTTTTATCTTTGTAATAATCATATTAACGTCATCAACTGAAATATCTAATTTTTCAGCTATTTCAGTGTTTTTCATATCTTTTTCTGTGTAAAAATAAAGTATTTGATCAAGCAAATCATAGCTCATTCCGATTTCATCCTCATCACTCTGGCCTTCCCATAGGCCTGCACGAGGAGGTTTATTAAGAATCTCTTCGGAAACGTTTAGGTATTCGCTTAATTTGAAAACTTCAATTTTGTATAAATCTCCTATCGGTTCCATGTCGCATGCGCCATCCCCATGCTTTGTAAAGTAACCAATCAGGATTTCACTTTTGTTACCTGTTCCGATGACCAGGTAATTCTTATAATTTGCATAATAATAAAGTAGGGACATTCTGATTCTGGCCTTAAGATTTCCAATGGCAAGATTGTCATTGTCGAGTTTTGTAACAGATAAATATTCATTTAAAATGCTTTCAATAGCTATTTCTTTATAGTCAATTCCTAAATTTTGCGCTATTTCAATTCCATGAACAGTATCTTCTGAGGGAGTTGTTGTGGATGGCATGACAATTCCAAAAACGTTGTCTTTGCCTAAAGCCTCGCAGGCCAGATAGGCGACAAGTGTTGAATCGATTCCTCCGCTGAGTCCAATGGCAACTCCATCACAATTGGCTTCATTTACTTTGGATTTTATGAATTCAACAATGTTTGACCTTGTTTTTTCTAAATCAATTTTTGGAATTTCATTCAAATTTCCACCAGCTTTATCATTCATACATAAATTAATATGTAGTTATTTATTAATAAATTATATTATGTCAAACGTTAATCTTATGTGTGAAAAATCATTTTCTCAGGCGGACCAGGAAATTGTTGATGTGTTTATGGAGTTTCAACAGGCATTGGTAGATAAGGATTTGGATAAGTTAAATGAAATGATATTAGATGTTTCAGAATTTATTAATGTTACAGGCAAATACCAGTCTAAAGATGAGTTTTTATCTCAAATAGGTGACGGTACTTTAAACTATTTAAATTTTGATATACTCAATCCCACAATATTGTTTGATGATGACAATGCGGCATCTCTTATAGCCAATGTCAGACTTTTTATCAAAATCAACGCCAAGGAGCTCAGGGTCATTTCAAATTCCGTTGTCAGTTTCGAAAAATCCTCTGAGAAATGGTGTATCAGCAAGTGGGAAAACTGATATTTTTTTTTTAAAAAATAAGTAATTTGGGGAAAATCAATTCCCCTCTGTTTTTTTTTAATTTATTTTAGTACGAATTTTCTAAGGCCAATAATGCTTAAGACTATGGCTATTAAATAACCAATTAAAGAAATTAAAGGCATGTCGAATACCATTGGTCCGAATGAAACAACTGATGAACCGATTATAAGAGCTGAGACCAGTGCGATTATTGAAACCTTATCGGTAATGTCAACCTCAAATCTGAATTGAAGCTCTTCATTATCAATCTTGTGTATGGTTCTTGTGAGAAGTTTCGGCAGGGCTTGAAGCATGTGTTCATACAGGATTAGGTTGCTTTTTTTGCCTTTTAAAAACTGTTTAGGATTGACCCTTTGTTTGGCTATTTGTGCAGCAACAGGTTTGACTGATGCGAAAACATCGATTTCCGGATCAAGATTGTGTGCAATGGCTTCAACCATTGACAAACCTCTTGCCATGGTAACGACTTCGTTTGGAAGAATAACGCCGTATTGTTGCATAAGATTGAGCAGTGCCTCTAAAACTCCATCGAAACGATTGAGCTGTACTCCGAAGTACCTTCCGAACAAATCGTTGAGGTCTCTTCTTAAAGATGATGTGTCAATGTCATAATCCAATATGTCCATGTACATCAACTGGTTTATCAATCCGTCAACGTCCTGATCCACGAATAACAGCATTACTTCTGAAAGGTCACGTTTGAATTTTTCATCAAAGAATCCCATCATACCCAAATCAAGGTAACACACTACATTATCCTCTAAAATCATTATGTTTCCTGGGTGAGGGTCTCCATGGAAGAATCCGTCAATGAACAGTTGCTGGAGATATGAATCCAGAACAGTTTTTGCTAAAAGTTTTTTGTCGAATTCATCACCTGTACTTGCATAGACGTCATTTAATTTTGTACCGTCAATAAATTCCATTGTCAGGACTTTTGAGGTACAGTAATGGCCGAATGTAGCAGGAATATGAACATCAGGGTTATCTATGAAATTCATTTCAATGCGTTGCATGTTCATAAATTCGTTATTGTAATCGATTTCCTTGTGGATGGAACGGTCAAACTCTTCCATAATTCCAGGCAAGTTAATTTTCCTAAGGTCTGAATTCAATTTGTCCGCACGGTTGGCAACATATTTCATTATCCTTAAATCAAGGTCAATTTTATCGGTAATGCCATCCTTTTGGATTTTAACTGCAACTCTTTCACCGGTAATTAATTTAGCTTCGTGAACCTGACCGATTGATGCAGTTGCTAATTCTTCATGATTGAAGTCTTCAAATAAGTCCTCAATCTTTCCGTTGAGTTCTCTTTCAACAATTGCTTTGACCTGTTCATATGTTATTGCCGGATTATCATCCTGCAGGTTAGCCAATTCATTAGCTATTTTTTCACCTACAACGTCAGGTCTTGTACTTAACAGCTGCCCTAACTTGATGAATGTTGTTCCCAGTTCCTGAAGCATCAATCTTAACTTTAAAGGAATTTCATCATCCAGTAGGAGGTTCTGGTCATCATCACTATCGTCTTTTTTTATTATTTTGTCTTTAGCGGTTTGACCTAAAATTTTATCGAAGCCATATTTTTTTATGACTGCCCTAATTTCCTTCAAACGCTCTTTAGTCTCTTTATCCATTATATCACGTTATAATTTTAACTTTCAATAAGACCGGATGCTAAAAAGGTTATGCCGTACATAATTAGACATATTCCAACTATGATTGCACAGTATAGTGGATTTGCAATTGAAAAGGCAGCAAGGTATACCACTACAAAACCTAAGATTAAAATTAATACTGATGCAAGTCTTGATAATGTGTCTGGTCCAATAATTATGCCTGTAATACCTGCAATTATCAGTATGAATGCAATTATATAGAAATTGAATGCAATAATGAAGGATAATGCGTCTATTTCATAAATAAATAATATTCCCAGTAGTATTGCACAAATTCCAACAAATATGTTTATTGCTGAAACATGGGTTATCCTGCTCCATAGGCTGAATCCGTCAATAATAGAAGCAAATCCAAATGCAATCAAAGATATTCCTGCAATCAGGGAGACTGCTCCTGCGCTATACATTGGATAGATTGCGAAAATCAAACCCAATATTATAAATAAAATTCCTAGTACTTTCCTAAAATCCATAATTACACCTCGTTAGTTTTTAAAAAATTATTCAAATAGGGTTAATACAATTATAATTTTATATTATTCTACTAATAAATATTAATGTAAAATCATGAAAAATGATTAATTTTCAATAAAAAATGGAGATTGTTGCGCTTCTATGTATGTATGGAGACAGTTCAACAAAAAACTTTCATTGATTGACAATTAGTTTATTAAAAAGTTTATTGTTCAACTAATAATGCCTTAATTCTTTAAACTATGATGAATTGTATACTATAACATATTTGGCAATGCTTTTTGATTAGATTTAAATTATTTGATATATAAAGTAATAATTGATAATGCAAAGTTAATTTTACTTTATAATCCTTGACTTAAACAAAGTTGAGGCAGTTCAAGAGAGATGAGGAAATGAAAATATGAGTGTTAATAATGATCAAAATGAAACAATAAAGGAAAAAATCAGGAAGGCCTTTTCATTATCAGAGGATTCAGCATCACATGAAGAGATCCGTACACGTCTTCTGGATGGCGGACAAATCACAGGAACCAACATGTGTGTGCTTGTATGTGCAATGGTAATCGCTTCTGTGGGTCTTAATATGAGTTCAACTGCAGTTATTATCGGTGCAATGCTGATTTCACCTATAATGGGAAGTATTCTTGCTTCAGCATATGGAAATGTATCTGCAGATTATCCTCTCTTTACCAACCATATGGTCGGCTTCGGAATGCAGATTGCAATCAGTGTCATTGCAGCTTCAATTTATTTTTTCCTCTCACCGGTTAAAGAGCCAACAGTGGAACTTCTTGCAAGAACATCTCCCTCATTTTATGATGTGCTCATCGCATTTTTCGGAGGGATTGCAGGAATCATCGGGCAAACCAGATTAGACAAAACAAACACAGTCATTCCGGGTGTTGCAATTGCAACCGCTCTGATGCCTCCATTATGTACCTGCGGTTATTCGATTGCAAACGGTAGATGGGATATGCTGCTTGGAGCAGGATATCTGTTTATCATCAATGCGTACTTTATTTTCCTGGCTGCAAGCATTATTTTGACTGTTCTGAAAATACCTAAAACCAAGGAATTGACAGAAAAACAATGGAAAAGGCATCGTTTAAGGATGGTTAGAAATACAATCATCATTGCTATTCCAAGTATAATTGCGGTTTATTATATGATTTAGACAATAATGTAGAAGATTGAAGTTATGGTTTTGAAGCTTCTATAACTTTTTTCTTCAATATTGGATGTATCATGTTACATTAACATCCGCCATTATTCATTCAAAAACTGCTTTTCAAATCCTTTTCATATATACTATCACAGTTTAAGATAATATCAGATATTCAAAAAGTTGCCGTTAATGCAAATGCCGATTCATTTAATTAATCAAAAAAAGGAAACTGTTGATTATATGGCCCGCATATTACTGGAAATTCAATGGTAAAAATAAGTATAAAAATGGTTCAACCGTTGGCGAAACGGATTTTGGCATTTGACGGCATTTTTTTAAAAATGAGTAAGGAAAAAATAATTGAAACGAAATTTCAATATTAATTCCCTTAAAAATTTTTTTAAGCTTTTAGGTTTAAGGTTTCTTTTTCAATCTCAACTCTTTCATCTAAAAGGGCGGATACTTCATCCATTTCATCCTTAAAGGTTGAAAGATCTTCTTCGAGTGAAACTAGTTCGGATACTTTTTCCATGTCTTTTTCAAGATTTTTTATTAATCCGTTTTTAGCTTTTTGCATTTTTACTTCAGCGGTCAGAATGATTTCTGCAAATTTGTTTTCTGCTTTGTATAAAATGAATTCAATAGGTTTTTCATCAGCTTCAATTTCTGAATCAATAGCATCCAATAATTTGATAATGTCTTTATCCGCATCATCTCCAGCCTTATAAATTATTTTAAGGGCCTTTTCAATATGGGCAGATATTTTTTTGTCGGTATATTTTGCTTTCAATTCTATTTTTCTTTCTTCATGTTTGACTTTAGCTTCTGCTTTTTTTTCTTCATGTTTTACTTTTTTTTCATCAATTTTAACAGAAAGTTTTTCTTTTTGTTCATCTAAAACCATTATATCACCTATATTTGGTTATTTAAGCATAATTGTTTATAAATCTTTTTGTATATCTGTTGTTAATTGGAAAAATATTTAGTTTAAATCTAATCTGTTTAGAATAATTATGAGATTTTGGAATTTTCTTTGATTTCACCAAACCAGTCGGTTTTCTTACCTATGTAATACATTATGAGGCATATGGCTATGTCCAAAGCAATGGCTATTGCCATATCAGTCCATCCTATTGTGGAGCTTGTTGATTGGAGTCCAAACATGACGGATATGCTGACCGTTAAATTATTTGCGGTATGTAATGCTGAACTCACTTCTATACCATTTGTTTTCCAGGTAAAAAATCCGTAAATAAGACCTGAAACAAATACTGAAATCAATCCTGCATCGTTATATCCGTGTGATACTGCAAATATTACTGTTTGAAGGATAATTGCTAAAACTGGTATTTTAAACCATGATCCGAAGGTTTGCATAAATAATCCACGGTAGATATACTCCTCCGCAATACATTGCAGAGGCACGAGAATTAAACTTATGATTAAAAACACTACTGAAAAATGATAGGTGCCATCCGTTCCACCAATGGCAATACTTATTAAGTTAAATGTCAAAATCGCTAAAAGCGGAATAATCAAAGCTTTAAAATAGAGTCTGTAATTCCATCCTCCCCGTGATGATGAATACGAAGAAAAAGGTCTGTCTTTAACAATTTTGGTTGCAAGGTACAGTGAGGGAATCATGATGATGACGCCTAAATCTGTATAGATTTCTCCAATATTATTATTTAAAACTTCATATCCTCCATTTACAATGGATGCTACAAGGCTTTCTCCATATATTGCAGAGAAAATAGCGTCCAATAATGCGGAAAATATTATAAATATTATTAAACCGATTATAAAAACGAGTATTGGTTTGTACCATCTGTATTCTTCAAATGTTCTTGGAAATGTAATGTATTCGGGGATTTCTTTGTTTGCCATAAATATAAATTGCTATTTATTGATATTTAAGTTTTAAAGTTTTTAGAATTTAACTGGTATGATTATAACTGTTTAATTTCCGGTTAAACTATTTTAAAAAATTTCAGAACCTTTGCAAATAATAACTAACTTTATCTAAGGTTTTTGGATTGTGTTTATTATTTGCTTATCTAATTAGTAGAAAGCTATAAAAAAAGAAGGGGAGGATTATTTTTCTCCCTTTTATTCCATTACTAATTTTTTCTTAAAAAATAAATTAATGGTTATTCCCTTTCTTTTTTAAGGGCTTCAACCATATCAATATTTTTGAGCTGGTTTGCAAGCAACAGGTTAACGATTGCAGAAACGATTATTGTTATCACGAAACTTATTACTATTGTAGTCAGAGTATAGTTTGTCGGATAATAGAACTTGTCAGTATTGCTTCTGATGGCTTCTAGAACGTAGTATCCTGTTGGAACTCCAATTATAAATCCTACTATTGATATTCCTAGATATTGGGTTATGAAAAGTTTTCTTAAATCGCTTAATTGGAATCCTAAAACCTTCAATGTTGCCATATCCCGTTCCACTTCGGTGAATCCTAAAAGGCCTAAGCTGTACAGAACAACAACAGCCAATATGACTGCAAATATTACCAATATTATGATGAGCAGATTTGCTGTTTGTGAGAGCTTGTCCCAACTGTTTGTCAGGTCTTTATGGGAGTTGTAGCTTCCGACACCATCCAAGCCGCCTGTCACATTTTTTGCTGTAACGATTTCTGTCGGCTTGAATGAAATGTTGTTCTTTTCAGCACATTCTTTTGTGATTGTAATTCCCTGAACTGAAGGATCACCATAAATGTCTTCAACCGTGGAGTTTATCCAAGTTTCATTACCATAGAAGTGCCATTCTATTTTATCACCAACCTTTAGTCCATATATCTCGGCAGTCTTTTCTGAAATGGAAATTCCGTCCTTTGGCAATGTAATCTCATGCCTGTTCTTATCGGTAGGCGTGATTAATGAGGATTTATCATGAACCGTCAGCACTTGCATCTTTTCAATGCCATTGGCTTTGATTTGAATTGTTTTTGTCATTACTTGAGTTCCGTTAACCTCATCAATTATTGAATCTATCTGTGACTGTGAAATGTTATCCTGAAGGACTAGCTGTGTTTCATAGTGGTTGATGTCATCATATTTCCAGGTTTTCAGGTCATTGACCCCATCATGCATACCGAATGCTGAGATGAGAAGCACAGTGCAGCCAATGACTCCGATCAGTGCAATGATAGATCTTAACTTATGTCTGTTAATGTCCCTGGTGTTCCACCTAAGATTGAATCCCATTTTGTCCCATATCCATGTATTTTCAACAAATCCTATTTTGCTCACTTTAGGGGGCTTTGCCTTCAGAGTTGCTGAAGGAGGCTCTCGGATAATGCTTGCAGCCGCAAAGTATGAGCACAACACAGAACCCAAAACGATTAAAAGGGCTACAATGATGAAATTGATATTGAATCCGGGATCCCAGCAAGGCAATGTGTAATATGACTTCATGGTGTCGACAAAAATGTATGGTATCGTTTTGTGACCGACTATTATTCCCAGCACGCTACCGATCAGTGTCAAATAGAATCCGTATGATAAATAATGCAATATTAATGGCCTATCTTCAAATCCTATTGCCTTTAAAGTTCCAATCTGTGTTCTTTGCTGGTTAACGATACGTGTCATTGTAGTCAGCAGAATCAGGAGCGCAACAACAACGAAGATGATTGGAAACATCACTGCCAAAACGATATGCTGCTTGATTTCGTCCTGTATTTGGTTGTCGCTGCTGCTGTCTTCCCTAGGCATAAAGGATGCGCCGTCGATTATGTCGTCATATCCCTTGTCCTCAAGCATTCCACGTGTTTGATTGTAATAGTCTTGAGTATTGACATTGGAGGTCATTAGCAGCTTGTTGTGTGGCATGTCCTGGCCAGGGTATGCCTTATCTGACAGATATCCGAATCCCTGATATTTGAAATCTGAAACCAGGCCGTTTTCCGGTTGCTCATAGACGTAATCAGGAGAATATCCAAGTCCACGGATTGTTTTGTTTAATGTGATTCCATTAAATTTTACGGAGATATTGTCCCCAACGGTCAAGTTCTTCGCTTCAGCAAATCTTGCATCCAGCCATATGCCGTCCGCATCACTGAAATTAATGTTTTTTCCTTCAACAGGATAGTATCTGGAGATGTTGTTCTTCTCTAAAAAATGCAGCGTTACTGCCGGTTCATCTTCCAAATCGGCGATTGACTTTACAACGAATTGGGTTTCAATACCTGTTGTCGAACTCAGATTCTTGTAATCATTAACGACACTTTCATTGAAATTATTTCCAATCACGTATGCATCTGCCATGTTTGTTTCGTTATAATAGTTGTTGAGGTTGTCCTGAAGGCCCTGGACTTCGGATCCTATTCCCGCAAAGGCCAGCAATGTAATAAATGACATTAGGAAAATGGCAACGAATTGCATTTTGTGTTCCTTCATGTCGCGTAACATCTTTTTGAATAGCATCCAATCACCAGTTTATAGCATCTACAGATTGAGGATTCTCATTTGTCTCAATGTATTCAACTTCACCGTTTTTTATGTGAATGACCTTGTTTGCGACTTTTGCAAATTCGTTATTGTGTGTTACTATAATGACTGTTGTATTTTCACTTTCACATAGGCTTATCAGCAGTTCAATAATGATTTTACCGGTATGAGAATCCAGTGCACCTGTAGGCTCGTCACATAAGAGCATTTTTGGCTTTTTAGCTATTGCCCGAGCAATGGATACCCTTTGCTGTTCTCCTCCGGACAGTTCTGACGGAAACTTGTTGACATGCTGTGACAGCCCCACCTGACTTAAAATCTCCTGTCCGTCTATGTTTTCATCGACAATGTCATTGAGAACCTCAATGTTTTCGCATGCGGTCAGGTTTGGAATCAGGTTATAGAATTGGAAGATGAAACCTATTTCCTTTGCACGGTAGCGTGTAAGTTCCTTATCTGAAAAGGCGGTGATGTTTTCATCATCAATAATTATTTCACCGCTTGTAGGCTTGTCAAGACCTCCTAAAAGGTTAAGCAGTGTTGATTTACCACTTCCTGACGGTCCGAGAATCACTACAAGCTCTCCCTGTCCCATTTTATATTCTTTTGAAACACTATTAACTTTTATCAATGTCTTCATTTTTTAAACCTGTTCATTTATCTGATATAATATATTTTTTACATTCAAATATATTATATTTTTTACATTCAATTTAAATTTTTGTAGTGCATCAACTAACTATGGCATTAAATATATGAAAAAGGAGAGTCTATAAATAATCTAAACCAATCAGGTTAATTTCATTGAATTTTTTTTAATTTTTATTAATATAAATAATTTTTATTTGATTTGAGGATAATTTTAACTTTTAAATACAATATTGCGAACTTAAAACAATTTTTAGATATATTCTTTATAGTGGGAACTTGCAATAATGGCTAAGTTTATATACTATAAAATTAAAATTACATTTAGTAACTAAAAGTAGGTGGTTTGATTTTCGTGTACTTACTACTTTTCCGTGGACAATTTGTAAAATAAACTATTTTTTTCATCTATAATAAACCTTTTTATGTTCGTCCATATCCGAACAAATTGGAATTTCATATAGTAACCAAAAAAAACTAAGGCCACTTAAAATCATATAGTAACCATAAAAAACTAATTATTGAAAAATTTGGTTGATTATGGGGAGTTTATACATATGAATCTCTTCTTTTTGGTATTATTTTATCGGTTCAATTTATCAAAACTTTATTATGTAGTTTATATAAAAAATATAATAAATAATATAATAAAAAATATGAAATGATTATCATGGGACTTACTGATTATATCAAAACAAGATTGCTAAACAATAGGGTAGAGCAGTACAACACCAAACGCAGCTATTGGGGTGAAGATGAAAGGCAGCCAAGAACTGACGGAATCAACACTGGCCTTGACTTGCCTGATGCACTTCCACCTGTAATTAATAAGACAATAGCTAATGCACGTTATGCTGTAAAGCTTGACGGTTATACTTCAGGAATATTGAAAAATAGAATTGATAAAGCTAATGTTAATATTGTTCTTGTAGATAAGGAAAATAAATTATCTCAAGAGCAGAAATTGACTTTAATTTTATGGGCTAGGAAAATTGACATCAGCCAGGTTGCTAAAAATATTCTGCAAGGTGGGATGGTTGATGGGGAAGGTCTTATTAAACCTGTGCAACGCTGGGATAAAAGTATTGGAAAATATATTAAACCTATCTTTTTAGAAATCGGCGCACACGGTTACGGATTGAAAAAAGAATTTAATGATGATAATGAAGTGCAGCTATACCTTCATGAGATGCCTAAGGATATTGTTGCTGGATCTCCAGAAGAGTTCGCTAATTATGTTAGTGTTGAAGAGGGAACATTAACGGTCAAATATGAACCTGAAGAAGTCATTAACTTCATCTATAATGAGATTTATTGTGAAGCTCAAAGTATTATCCTGAATTGCCTTGATGATATATATCACAAATGTAATTTGGAGAGAAACCAGGTAGAAAGAATTAATAAGGATAATATTATTGAAGTAAAGCCTGCAATGGATGCAAACGGCCAGCCTTACATTACAGAACTTTCAAGCACAGCTAAGGAAAATCTTTATGCAGATTATGGTACAACTGCCGGAAGTAATGTAGCTATTGTACCTCCGGGAATCGAATCCAAAATACTTGGTGGTAACAACTACCAGTCAGACTATACCAGACAAACTGAAATCTTTAGAAATAATATCCTAAGGACTTTCGTGACACCGCAGTCACAGGCAGGTAATGAAAAATCCAACCAGAACGTTGCAGAATACATTAACGATTCAGCTATTACAGGGTTTATCGTTAATGTGGCCAACGACCAGAAATGGGTGTTAAAGTATTGCAATCAGCTATTGAATATGCAACTGGAGCTAATGGGAATTAGTGAAACTTTAGATATTTACTTCAGCTATTCAAGAGATGATGTCTTAAGATATATTATGGAACTTTCTTCTGAAGGCGATGAAATCTATAAAAACTATCTAAGCAACTTTGAGGAAGAACAGCCTGTCGGTGAGAGAATTATAAATGATAGTGGAGTTGAAATATAATTATTTAAAACTCAAAATTATTTGTAATTATTTAATATGTTTTTCCTGTTATTAATTTATATCTTAATCCCTCGTTACTTTCTTAAAAATCTCTTTTAACATTTAAATTTAATGAATAAACCTGATTAATAATTTATTATTAATTTATACTTAAATTAATCTTCAATTTTGTCCCAAATTGTTATTGAGAATATAAAAAAATTTAAAAGTAATGTGGATTACGTACTATTCTAAAGACAACTCATGAACTAACTAATTGTTAGCACATATTTTGTAATTTTGCTGAAAACTCTGCTAGGTTTGATGGAGTTCATGTATTTGATGGAACTGGTACTGTGACAAATTGGAAATAATCAATAACTTTATATGTTTTAAATTTTTAAATAAATATGTAAAATATTTTTGTCTTATACGTGATATAATGAAATATGGTAAATATTTAATTTTAATATTATTGGTATTGATATTGTCTATGAACAATGTTTGTGCTCAAGATTGTTTAAATGATACAATTAATGAACTTAGTATTAGTGATTATGATTTGATTTGTGATGATGGTGATGAAGATCAATTTACGGATGATGTTGATGATTTACAAGATGATGACTATGAATTAGATGAAGAAAAATACTTTTATGAAGAAATTCAATCTAATGATTCAGATATGTATTGCTCTTTTATAAAACATTTAACTAAAGAATGTAACTTTACACTTGATTTGAACAATAGTGATTTTGAAAACGATGGATATTGTCTAATCGCTCATTATAATTATTCTTTCAAACTATATTCAGGAGAAATATATAATTTAAATCCTGGTGATTCATATCTAGCAGTAATGAATGGGCGTGAAGGAACATATATCTCCGGAATATATTATCCGGACATTATTTATTTATATAATGGTAATAAATATTTGGATGAAGATTTTTTAGGATGGTTAGCATGGGAAAAACAATTTAAATGTAATTCCATAAATATTGAAGAAATTATAAATAATTCTAAAAATATCAAACATGCCCCTGCAAAATACATGTCAACTAATAATTTGCCAGATTATTATAATTTAGCAGATAATAATTTAGTTTCAACATTTAAAAAACAGATATATGGGGATTGTTGGGCATTTGCATCAATTGCTTCTCTTGAATCACATTTATTAAAAACAGAAAATAAAGAATATAATTTTGATGTTGATTTAACTGATTTTTCAGAAAACCATCTGAAAAATCTCATTAGTTCAAGAGGAATCAATGGATCTGAAATTTTTGAAGGAGGTTATTTATCTGGAGCCGCTTCTTATTTCCTTAGATGGAGTGGACCAATTGATGAAAATAGTGATAAATATGGAGTTACAAATTATTCCTATGAATATTTTAATCCATTAAAACATGTTCAAGACATTTTATTCATTTCTGCTAGATCATATTATAATGACAATACTAAAATAAAAGAAGCAATAATTAACTATGGTGCAGTAGCAACTAATATGTATTTTAACAACTCATATATTCGCCAGTATTTGATTGAAAATGGAAAAATATCTAAATTTTATTATTATGCTTCTGATAGAATTACAAATAATGCGCTTTTATCTCAAGGAGCGCATTCTGTCACTATTATAGGATGGGATGATAATTGTGATAAAAACATGTTTAATGCTCAGCACAATGGAGCATTCATTGTGAAAGATAGTAATTTTAATTATTATTACTATGTTTCATATGATGATTTATATTTTGCGAGGTTGTATGTTAATAATCATATTGCATCAATGGCCTTTGTTAATGTTGAGAATGTAACTAATTATAAATCTATTTATCAATATGATACTGTATTTAATTATGATGAAGAAAAGTATTCTTCAGTTTCAAATATTTTTACTGCATCTTCCGATGATGAAATTCAATCAATCGGATTTTATAATTTAGGGACTAATCTGAATGTTAAAGTTGAAATATTTGTAAATGATAACATAAAATATGCTAAATATTTTACTAGTCTTATTTTTGGGTACAATACAATTAGATTAAATGAGCTTGTAAATATTAAACAAGGAGATGCTTTTGAAGTTAAACTCACATTCGATTCAAATTGCCGAATTGCTGCGGATAGATTAATTCCATCTAAACACCATTCTTATTATTATAAAGATAATCAGCGCAGTTTATATAATTATACTTTTTGTATTAAAGCTTATACTTGCTTAAATTCCAATGTGAAAGTAGCATATTTTGATTGTAAGGATATTAATTCAGAATATGGAGATAAATGTTTTGCAGGTTATTTAAAAAGTAAAGGAAACCCGATTGCAAATGTTCCTATTCAAATGATATTAATTGATAGAAATAATAATTCAAAAGTTTTAGCATCTTATAATATACAAACAGACAATAACGGGGGAATATATTTACCTAGTAATATACTTCCAATTAATTGTCGTGCAGTTCTAAACTTTAAAGGCGATCATAATTATTATAGTTGCAGTAAAGCCATTGATTTTAATATTGTAAAAGCAACAACATCAATTTCTTCGAATTCCAAATGTTATTATTCGGAATCATTAATTTTAACTTTAAAACATTCAAATAAACTTCTTTCAAATAAAAAAATAACAATAACAATCAATGGTAAAGATTATCTTAAAACAACTGATAAAAATGGAAAAATTGACTTACCAATATTTTTAGCAAATAAGAAATATACTTTTCAAATTAAATTTAATGGTGATGCTAATTATTCATCAACTAAAAAATCACTTAAATTCACAGTAATGAAACCCACTGCAAAATTTTCTTTAAGTAGTTATAGCTCACCTTTTAATTCTGGAAAACAACTAACCGTAAAAGTAACTAACAAAAAGAACAATAAAGCAATGAAAAATGTAATGTTTAGTTTAAAAGTTTATAATAATAAAAAATCTAAAACATATAATGTAAAATCTGATTCAAATGGTGTTGCTAAATTTAGTGTTTCTAAAATTGGTATTGGTAGTTATAATGCATATGTTGCTTCTCAAGATAAATATGTTGCATATAAAAAAGTTAAAACTACTGTTAAAGTCTCAAAAGCATCAACAATACTTTCTGCTCCAAAAGTTTCAAATAAACTTAAATCGAATAGTTATTTTAAAGTTACATTAAAACATAAAAACACTAATAAATTATTATCAGGAGTTCAAATCGTTCTTAAAATATATACTGGATCTTCCTATAAATCATTTACAATTAAAACGGGGAGTAATGGTGTGGCGTCATTTAAGACTAATTCATTAAGCGTTGGAACACATAAAGTTGTAATTAATTCTGGAAATAAAAATTATGCTATTTCTGGTACAAGTTCAATAACCATTAAAAAATAGGTAGTTATTATGTTAATAAGAAAAATGTTAATAGTTTCAGTAATTATTCTTATATATATTAATTTATCTTTTGTTTGTGCTGATGAAAATGTCACTGATTTCAATGAATCATTTGCGAATAATAATTCTTTTAAGGACATTCAATCACTTATTAATGAAGCAGACGATAATGATACAATCATCCTTAATGGAAATTATTATGGAAATGGCAGTCAGATTAATGTTAATAAAAGTGTAATAATTGAAGGAATTAATAATGCTACATTGGATGCTAGAGGATTATCTGGAATTTTCAACATTCAATCAACTAATGTTGTAATAAAAAATTTAAAGTTCATTAATGGAAATTTGGAAGACCATGGGGCTGCTATCCAATGGGTTGGAAATAATGGTACTTTAATTAATTCAGTATTCTACAACAATACTGGATATTATAATGAATCTGATTCGATTATTTGGACAGGCACTGAAGGAATAATCATCAATTCAACTTTTAAACATGATTATTCATATTTTATGATGGTTGATCTTAATAAATGGAAACTTATTGGATTTTCTTGTGATAAATTATTTTTATCAACCTCTTTTATTTATGATGATAAAGGTTATTATATTGGTTTGGCTACAGTTAATTTTCTCCCTACTTTAAAAGTATCTAATGTAAGTTGTTTTTATGGTGAAGAACCAGTTATTAAATTTAAATTGTTTTCTAAAGAGTTTCCTTGGGCTAATGAAAATATAGTATTTAAAGTTTCCAATATGGAATTTAATTTAAAAACAGATGCAAATGGGGAGTGTATTTTAAAATTACCTAATAATATCTCAAATGGTAATTATATTGTTAAATCAGAATGTCATGATGTATTTTCAGGTTATGTTGAATATAGTTATGCAAAATATGCAGTAACTTCAATTTCAACTATTAGAATATCCCCAATCCCTGTTAAACTTTCACTTATTAAAAATAATTTTTATTATGATAATAAGAATTATTTGCAAGTTAAAGTTGTAAATACAAATTCTAAGTTACCTTTATCTAATGTTAAATTATTATTCGAGTTTAGGGGTAAGACATATTATGCTGTTTCAAATAGTAACGGTATTGCTAAATTTAAAATTCCAAAAATAAATATGGGGAATTATGATTTTAAAATTAAAGCAATTAAAAACGGAACATCTAATTTTTATAAACAAAAATTAACAATTAAAAAGATTCCAGTGCTGGTTAAAAAGAAAATAAAAAACAAAAAAATAACAATAACTCTTTTAAACAATAACACTAAAAAACCTTTAAAATCGTTTAAGATTAATTTAAAAATTTCAACTAAACACTATGTGATAAAAACTAATAAAAAAGGAATTATAATTCTAAAACTTAAAAAAGGATGGGATACAATTTCATTTAGTGCTATGAATAAGAATTATAAATTAAATTATAGAATTAAAGTTAAATCATAAGTTCATATGGATATGTTTAATTGATTTTTGAATAAAATATTCAAATATTCTTTTAACATATTCTCTATTTAATATTTCAATTGAAGTTGTTGAAATTGATGGATATGATTTTACACTTAAAAAAAATATTTGATGATGAATTCATATAATGGAGGCAAATTTCGATTTAAAGAGTTTGAGACTAAATGTTAGGGGGATGATTGTAAAGTAAATCTTAAAATATCTCATTAGGATAATTATTAATGTGATGTTGCTTGATAAGGAAAACAAGCTATCTAAAGAGCAGAAACTCACATTAATTCTTTAAGCAAGAAAAATATACATCCCTCAAGTGGCTAAGGAGATATTACAAGGCGGAATGATCGATGGTGAAGGCTTAATCAAACCTCTGCAGAGATGGGACAAATCCATAGGAAAATATATCAAACCGATATCTCTTGAAATCGGTGCTCACGGCTACGGTTTGAAAAAGGAATTCAATGATGACAATGAAGTTCAGCTGTACCTACATGAAATGCCAAAGGACATTGTCAACGGATCACCTGAAGAGTTTGATAACTACGTCAGTGTTGAGGAGGGAACATTGACTGTTAAATACGAACCTGATGAGGTCATTAACTTCATGTACAATGAAATCTACTCGGAAGCACAAAGCAGTATCTTAAACTGCCTTGATGACATTTATCACAAATGCAATCTTGAAAGAAACCAGGTTGAAAGAATCAACAAGGACAATATCATTGAAGTCAAGCCTTCACTTGACGCTAACGGACAGCCAATAATCATGGAGTTTTCTTCAACCGCCAAGGAAAACCTTTATGCAGATTATGGAACCACTGCAAATTCAAATGTGGCTATTGTACCTCTGGGAATTGAATCAAAAATCTTAGGTGGTAACAACTACCAGTCAGACTATACCAGACAAACTGAAATCTTTAGAAATAATATCCTAAGGACTTTCGTGACGCCGCAGTCTCAGGCAGGTAATGAGAAATCAAACCAGAATGTTGCGGAATACATTAACGATTCAGCTATTACAGGGTTTATCGTTAATGTGGCCAACGACCAGAAATGGGTTTTGAAATACTGCAACCAGCTGTTGAACATGCAACTGGAGCTGATGGGTATCAGTGAAAGTTTGGATATCTATTTCATCTATTCAAGGGATGACGTTATAAAATACATTATGGAACTTTCAGCTGAAGGTGATGGAATCTATAAGAATTATCTAAGCAACTTTGAGGAGGAACAGCCTGTCGGTGAGAGGATAGTATCTGATGCAGGTGTTGAAGTATAATTTTTCTTGCAAAATATTTATATGTAAGTTGATACATAATATAAATTGAATTTTATAGGAGGTAAAAATTTCTTTTGAAGTTCAGCCTGTATATCCTTGTCTCGACGAGGGGCGAATTAGGTGGTATACGGGTTCTTCTATCATTCATTAAACTAATTTTAATTTTCATATACAAATTTAATTACTTTGTTTTTTATCAAATCAAGAAATTCATGATTTTCATTTTCAAAATTCTGGAATGCTGACCATGAAATTAAATCTGCCATCTGTAAACCTTTATAGTGCATTGAATCCGCATGTTCTATAGTGATAGGTTGCTTTTGAATATTAGTTAAACTGTTTAAAAAGAGTTCATTGAAATTGTCAATTTCTTTTTGTTTGTTTTTTTGATTTGTCAATGAATATGAAAGTGGGTTTATCGATATTGATTAATTCAGCCAGTTTTGAAGCTAAAATGTCATACACTTCCTTGTTGTCATATTCATAACCTATTTTATATCTGTTTATCTTATCAAAAACGATTATGAAAGTCTCATAGTCGATGTTGTCTAATTTTTTAAGGATTTTTATTTTTAAATCAGGAGGTAAGTTTCCGCCTTTGATTTCAGCAGAGCTTAACATTTTCTTTTTGAATGACCTTCAGGATTTCTTAATTGCCTTATCCAGCTTTTTTGAATCCTTAACTTTAATGGCAGCTATGATAAAATACTTGGAACTGCCTTGTTTGGTTCCCAAATCTCCGCTTTCATCAATATAAATATAAGACATATTTAAAACCTGATTATAATTATTTTAATAACACTAATAATCTATTTTTCATCATTAATTAATTTTTTTGTGTTAAGATACAATATAAATATTTATATAAAATAAGTAATAAAATATATAATAAATAATATAATAAAAAGTGATAATAATGAGGCATGAACTTTTTGAAGTCGGATCCTATGACTACTCCGATTTGGATGACAGACTAACTAAACCAGTTGAATGGACTGAAGATGATCTAAAGCTAATAGCTGAAAATTATCGTGGCGGAATTCCTTTAACTTCAGAGCATGATAAGATCTATGTTGGCATTGGAAATAATATTGAATATGAAGATGGTAAGCTATTCATTGAAGTGCCCGATGAACTGGATATGGAAGGAAAAGGACTGTCTCCTAAAGTTGATGTCTTATTAAAAGATAAAGGAGATTCATTTGGAATTGATACTATGAGCTTAATAGACGTAGGCGTTACTAAACACCCAAGAAAAATAAGACTTCTGAATTCTGAAATAACAGGAGAAACCGGAAATCCTGAACCAGCACCACAGCCACCTGCAAAAGACAATAATGTAGCAACAAGTTTATTGTTGGAGAAGCTGCAGGGAAAGGATGCTGAAATTGGAAAGCTTCAGGATGAAATAAATAATCTAAAAGAAGAATCCAAAAAGTATGATGAGATAAAAAAAGCTATTGAAGAAAATAAAGAGTATATTGATAATAAAGAAGAAATCCTAAAAGAATTGTCTGAGCTTAGAAAAGCTGAAAATGAAAGGAAAATAAAAGAGTACGAAGCCAAATATAACTTTAACTATAATGAAAACGCTCAGGATAAAGAAATAATTGATAAACTATTATCTGGTGATGTTGATATGGAGCTAATGGAAAAACTGGCTGAGAGAAGAATTAAAATTGAAGCTAGTAATGACGGTTCCACTCCTGGAGGAAGAAATCCTGAAAACTCCGGCGATACTGGTGAAACAGGATCAACTGGCAGCACTGGAGATGAAGATTCACCTTCTTTTACAACTCGTGAAGAATATAATAAGATATTAAAGGACATGGGATTCAATAGAACTAGAATATAGCTATGATGGTGTTTTCTTACTTTTCCACCGGAGCTAGAATTATTCATTGATTTGCTCGTTGTTTATTTAGTGGGGAAATGTTTTAAGTGTTTTCATTTCCCCTAAAATATTGCATTGAAACCCTTAATGCCTAATTAATGGGGGCAAGCCCCCATTTAATTACCCAAGAAAGCCAATGCAATTATAATCAAGTTTACAAAACTTAACCCCGAACCGACCGATAAATGGTCGGTTCTTAAATTTGATAAAATCATTAATTTCAAATCCATAAACTCGGAATAGGGGACAAGCCCCTATTCCTCGGAACCGATAAAGCTATTTTTGTTAGGTCTATAGTATTGGCCTTTCGCTTACGCTCAAGGCATCCAGTCCGACCTGAAGGTCGGACTGCATATAATGGTGCCGCTGGTTAAATAAAATTAGTTTTCTTCATTGATGACTTACGGAACCAACCGGCAAGGGTCGGTTCCTCCTTATAGTATATGCTCGCCAATTCTATTCACCCAGGCCTCCCACAGATGCCTCCCTTCGGTCGGCATCGGGTCGGCCTGGGCGAATTGGCTCGCTTATAACATGGGTATGGCAAGG
>NZ_CACXXB010000018.1 GCF_902771435.1 uncultured Methanobrevibacter sp.
AAAATAATTAAACACTTTTTTTTCTAATCCCCATACTTTCAAATAAATTTCGTTTATATTTTTCCCAAGCTTTATCTTTATCTTCTTGAGAAACATTAGGATCATCAAGAACCTTGCATGTTTTAACCCATTCCGGGCTATCAAATCCCATCTCATTAACTTTCTTTTGATTATACCAAGTCATAATTTCACGACCATATCTACCGAAACATATTTCTTAGTAATTGGATTACTATTAAATTTATTCCAACAACTATCTGGACTAGAACTTGCTCGAATATTATTATATTCATCAAGGAATTGATTAAGTTCCTCCTCATTAGACGGAACTCCAATAAATTTAGTTATAAATATATAATTATCTGTATGTACTACAATATATTTAATATTGTTGTTATTAAAGAATGCAGAAGTAAAATCACTTGGGCTTAAAAAAGTACCATCCTGATGATTATGCACCATTGCCATTTCATCAGTTCCATAATCTTTTCTCCTAAATGGAGCAACATTTTCGTTTAAAGTGAATGTTTTCTAAGCAAATATTCAAAACTACAATATGAAAAAATAATACAAAAAAAGATTTTATAATTTAGATTCATCAATAGGAATAGGATTATCATCAGTACCAAAGAAATCAGGTAATTGATCTAACTCAATACACCATTGTTTCCATTGAGAATATACCTTAGGGTTTTCCACCCATAATTTTTTAACATATGCTTTTTGACTATTATTATCTAATTTTCGCATATGTTTGACATGAAGAATATTTTCTAAACTCCCATATCCTTCTTCGCCATCCAAATCACTATTTCTCATAATATCTAATTTGAAATTTTTACTAAATAAATATTGCTGTAAATCCATTGTCTCTTAAAACGTTTAAAGTGAATGTTTTCTAAGCAAATATTCAAAACGAAAAACAATAATACATTTATAAATTTTAATGATTAGATTATATAGTATTGCCTTTCTTCAAATCCATCCATATGCCAAATTATTCAAAATCTACATGAAAGCAAATATTTCCGGGGGAATAGAAATAATATTGTCCTCTTTAACAATATTTGGATGAGTATTTGAAATAATGATTCCATGGGTGGAATGATATTTACGGATAGCGCGTTTAATTTGACTTTTATCTTTATCGCCACAGCTTACTTCAATTGGAATAGGTTTTTCCAATCCTCTTTGAACAATGAAATCAACATTTTTATCGCTGCTTTTCTTCTTACTGTCATCATAATATGTTTTATAGGATATGGTGCTTTTATTATCTAAATCATGAAAACTGGAAGCGACATAACTTTCAAGAAGTTTTCCAAAATATGCTGTTTCATCTTCAAGTATTGCATTACCTACATCTAAAGCGAGATTATGCTTTAAACTTGGTGTTGCAAAAAAATATTCATGAGGTTTTGTTGTTCTTTTAACTGAAGAAGTAAAAGCTTCAATATGAAATATCAATTGTGTTTTTTCAAGAATATCTAATACTTTAGTGACTAATGGTTTTTTGGCATCAAACTGATTTGAAAGAGAACCAATAGACACTTCACCTGGATTTTGAAAAGCAAAATAATTCAAAATTTGGAAAGCTAAATCTTGTGTGCCATTAGCAATGCCTTCAATATTGTTCATATCTGTTGTTACAACCTTTTCAACCATATCTACAATTTTTTTAGTTATTTCATTGGTATTTTGATAAAATGATGAAGGAAAACCTCCAAATAGTAAGTAATTCTTCCATTCAGATACATTAAAGTTTTGGAAATTCGAATAAATATTAATCATTCTTCTTTCTATTTCTGCACTGTCTTGTGTTTCACCATTGAAAATCATTTGAATTATTGAAAGTGAAATATCATTTTTAAAATTTTCATATTTTAACTTTAAATGTTCGGAATAGCTTAACGGATAAATTGGAATATTCAATAACCTTCTTGCAGCATCAGGATTACTGGAAAGTTTTAATGCAGATGACCCGCTAAGAATCATGAAAATATTTTTAGTGCCATCAAATATTAATTTTCCATTCAATGCCCATTCTTTATCGTATTGCGCTTCATCAATCAATATAAACACTGGTGAAGATAATGTTTCAATGAGTGAATTATGAAATGATTCGCAGTAATAATTAACTACATCAAAAATATCCGCATTTCCAGTTCTTTTTAACCGATCACATGAAAAATACAAAATATTCTGAGGGTTTATTTTTTTTTCTACCAAAAGATATTCATATACTTGATATAAGATGGTTGTTTTTCCAACATCCCTCAATCCCGGTAAAACAAGAAATCTATTTAAATTTTCTCCTGCAATGAAATTATCAACATATTTAATAATGTTATCATAGTCTGAACGTTTATTAAATTTTCTGTTTTTGTATGTTAACTCTTGATTTACTTTCATTGGCATTGTTAAGATTTGATTTCTAATGTATATCTTTTGTAAATCTTTCATTGTTTACCCTCCATAACTATTAGTATATATATTATTAGTTATTTATAAAGACTACTATTTTTAATCATACTAGTTATATATAAATACTATTACTTTTAATAGTAATAGTTAACTATTCATACTTTCTATATGGTTTCCATATGTGCAATTGTTGTAAATTTTGCAACAACTGAATTTTTAAGAATGCAATAGGATAAATGCCCATCATATTATTGTCTCCAATTCCTTTTGATTAATTTAAAATTAATTCATTTTTAACTATTATACTTCTGATATTTAAACTTAATCGAATTGTAATCACTCTGTTAAATTGTTTCAACTCTGTAAAATGGATTTCACTGAAACATAGTATTTATTGTTAACTGTCAAATAAATGAAACAATTTTAACATTGTAAAATATAAGTTAACTCATGTACATGACAGTGAGTCTTAACTGGATGTTCCAGACAAACAGGAAAAATATTAAAAATGTCCTTCAGCATTATACGCATCGAAAGATTCAAGGCCATTATATTTGTAGGATTTGAAAAGAAAATATCAATGAAACATTCTGGAAAAAAATAAATTCACATGGGCAAATTCTTACATTCAAAAATATTTATATATATTCAAAATTTTAAATTATATTTGTGATGAATTAATTTTTAATGAAATTTTTAATTTTTTGTAAAAAAAGATAATTTACAGGGGCTAAAGAAATATGGAAAATCAAAGTCAATGGAATTCGAGAACTGCCTTTCTTCTATCCATGATAGGCGCTGCTGTTGGACTGGGCAACATTTGGCGTTACAGCTATGTAGTTTACACCAACGGTGGAGGAACATTTCTTATCCCCTATTTGATTGCAATTTTAATAATGGGTATTCCGTTTCTCATAATGGAGTATGGCGTTGGTTTCAGACACAAAGACTCATATTCCAATATATTAAAGGGAATTCATCCAAAATTAGAGTATCTTTCCTGGATAACAGTCTTTATAGTTTATTCTGTTGTAATATATTACCTGGTAATCGTGGCATGGGATTTGGTTTATATCGGATCCAGTTTTAACTTTAACTGGGGAAGCGATACCGCACTTTATTTTATAAAAAACGTTGGCGGAAGTTCAAACCTATCAAATATGACTCAAATTTTAATCCCAACAGCAATATCCATGGTTATAATATGGTTTTTAGTATGGTTCATTACACACAAGGAGCTGAATGAAGGAATAGGTAAAGCCTCAAAGATTTTAATACCATTACTTTTTGTTTTAATGGCATTTATCATCATCTATGCACTGACACTTCCTGGAGCATATATTGGAATAAATGCCCTGCTGACTCCTGAATGGAGCCTGCTTTTTAATGCAAACATTTGGCTTGCAGCATTTTCACAGATTGTTTTCTCCCTAAGCATGGGAGAGTCAATTTCACTAACATATGCCAGTTACCTGCCTGAAGGATCCAAATTGGCCGATAACGTTCTGGTTGTTGTTTTCGCAAATTGTGCATTTGAACTGTTTACTGCATTTGGAATATTTTCCATTCTAGGATACATGACCTATACCTCAGGAACACCATTGACTCAACTCGTCAGCGAAGGGACAGGGCTGGTATTTGTAGTGCTTCCAAGGATTTTCGATGTCATGGGACCAATAGGACATATACTTGCGCCAATGCTCTTTATATCAATACTATTTGCAGGAATAACTTCTTCAATGGCTGAACTTGAACCTTTGATTAATTCACTATGCCACAAAATAGGCTGGTCACGTAAAAAAACAGTAACCCTGCTATCTATATTCGGATGCATGTTGTCATTATTGTTCACAACAGCCATCAGCAGTTATTTAATCAATGTTGTAGATGGATTTCTAACCGAATTCTGGATTATCCTATTAATCATACTTCAGTGCATAATATTTACATGGTTCTATGATATTGAAAATGTAATTCCTATATTGAATGAGAACAACAGGTTGAAAGTTGGAAAAACATGGGTATTTATACTCAAATACATATTACCTTTAGCAGTTAATTCCAATAATTTCGAAATAACAATTTACATCTTAATCACAGGTCTTATCTTGATTGTCAGCTACATATTTACGAATATTAATAAAATTCGCGATTAACCACTCAAGATTATTTTAGGCATTGTTATAGTCTTTTAGGAATTTTTTTGCTGTTTGAAGTGTATGTTTGATTATGAAATATTCAAAACACAGATTTGTACAGTAGTTAACGTTAACTTTTATATAGTATATATGAATATTCTAAAAAATATTATTCTGCTAATTTACTAATTATGATTTCAAAAATATTATCTGTTGACTGTTTTCACTATTCAATTACTGATTCAATGTCAGTTTTAACAGTAACTCTAAAATAATCTAATAACTATTTATACAAACTTAAATAAAATAATTATTATAATAATTGGAGGGAGGTTAAATCATGTTTAACAAAAAATATTTCATATTACTTTTAATATTCCTGGCTTTATTGTGTTCGATTGCATCAGTCAGTGCTGAAAATAGTGTTTTAACTGACGATTCGAATGACACCATTACAAATGACACCAGTCTACAGCCTTCTATTTCTTTTGAGGAGGATGCCAATCAAAATGTCAATGACTCTTCTGATATGAATGATAACGCTTCAGCAGCTAATCAAAATACTGCTGAGAAATCCAAAGATTCAAGTGCAGTCATTAAAAAAGCCCCTAAGGTATGGATCAATAAGATGATTGTTAAATCTGACAAGAAATTAGTTATAAAACTTAAATCAGATAAGAAAGGAACAATCTATTATTCCACAGACGGTAAAAAACCAACCGTTCACAGCAAAAAATATACAAGCCCTATACATTTAGCATCAAATAAAGTTTTAAAGTTTTTTGCTGTTTCAAAAGATGGAATCAAATCAAAAGTTCATATATATAAAAGAATTTTAGGTAGAACTTCAAAAGGATATGTAGAAAAGCTCTACTTCGGCAATATGTCTTCTACAAAAACCATTGCCCTGATTGTTGGAGTTCATGTACAGGAATGCGAAATGCACAAGCAGATATATAAAAGCCTGATTAAGAAAAGCAAACAATTAAAAAGAAAGTATGTGTTATATTACATTCATGTGACCAAAGACCAGAACAGCTATTCACAAAGCAGAATGAACGGCCAGATATTAGGAAACAAATACATAATTAAGGACATAGCTAATGAAAAACCTAAAATAACAACAGATATCCATGAAACAAGCTATATAGCTAGCGGATACAAATATCCTCGATTCATCCATATGATTTCTAATAAAAACATCAAAACAGTCAAAATAAGTAAAAAGATTCATAAGAAATCTTCCCTTTATTTAAAAAGGCTGCTGAAATTGACACCACACATTAAAAGATATGATCCGCAGTTAGGTTCAAGTCCTGCCTATATTACTGTACCTATTGCAAATATGGGTTTGGTTTCTTATATCTATGAAACAGAGAGTAATTACTCAATAACCGCTAAACAGACTTATGCAGACAAATATATTAAAGCTTTGGATAAAGTCAATTTATCCTTTTAGCTTTAATTCAAAATAGGTTCCATTGCAGTTATAGCGATTGCTGCAATGGGAACTGTTCTGATTTGATTTAGGGTTTTTATTTTTAAAACTATTTTTTTAAATTATATTCTAAAAAATTTCAATTAGATTAATTCAATGTACATTTTTGTACTGAAAATTTTTATATGTCATATAAACCTATTTATATATAGCTTATTTAAAAAAATCAATTTTTGAGGACAAACATGGAGAATCGTACGGGACTTTTTACCAACATGATAATATGGTTCGGCGTTGCAATTTCAGTTTCTGAAATTCAGGCAGGCATACAAATCGGATCTGCAGCACCCCTTAATTCAATTTGGGTCCCGTTGATACTAGGACATGTAATTGGAGGAGTATTGCTTTATTTCGTTGGTCTTATAGGTGCCCGGCTTAGAGTAAATGCAATGGAATCAATCAAATCAACTTTCGGTAATTTCGGTTCAAAGTTTTTTGCCACACTTAATGTGCTTCAGCTCATTGCATGGGTGGCGGTATTGAATGCACAGGGCGCATTGGCACTGATGGGCTTGAACATACCGATATCCTTTGCTCTTACATGCATAATTCTGGCCATTCTTATAGCAATATGGGTTTATGTAGGCCTCAGGCGCACTTCAAGAATAACAAGCGTAATCATGATAATCCTCACAGTGCTGCTTGTCATACTATCCGTTAAGCTATTCGGAATAAATGGAAATCATTTAATTCCTGTTGCAAATTCAGCTGCACTGACATTCTGGAACATCTTTGAAATCTCAATTGCAATGCCTATTTCATGGCTGCCAGTGATTTCCGATTATACAAAAGACGTTGAAAATCCTAAAAAAGCGACAGCATTATCAGCACTCGCGTATACTGTTGCAAGCCTCTGGATGTATTTCATTGGTATTGAAATCGTGTGCATTGGAACTGTCGACATTTCACAGGCGATTCTGATTTCAGGCCTTGGCGTACAGGGAGTATTCATTCTGGTGCTGTCTACAGTCACAACCAATTTCCTTGCAACAAATTCTGCCGGAGAATCCTCAAAAGCAATATTCAACAGACTGGATCCTAAAATTGCAGGTGTCATAGTCAGTTTTTTAAGTGCGATTTTAGCAATTTCAGGGATTATGGACCATTACATTTCTTTTCTTTATCTCATCAGTTCTGTTTTTGCTCCAATGGCTTCAGTACTTGTGGTTTCATTCTACTTCGGAAATGGAAATAATGAAGCAAAGGACTGGTATTGGAACATATTCGCATGGTTTGTCGGTTTTGCAGTTTATCAGATAACAGCAGGCTTTGATTCAATATTTTTAGGCCCTACTCTCATTGCAGTCATCGTATCTGCTGCATTTACATATACATGGATTGTATTTAAAAAATGAAAATAACCTAGAATAAATTTTATTCAATCATTTTTTGAAATTATATGTTTATTTGTTTAACTAAATGAATAACTTTTCCTAATTTAACATTATAACAATAATTAACTTTATAACATAGAAAAAACAAAATTTTAAATAATTAATCTAAGGGAGGAAAATCAAATGGCAAATGCTATTCTTGCAGCAATTTTATCTTTTTTAATTCCTGGATTAGGTCAAGCTTATGCTGGAGACATTAAAAAAGGTGTAATTTTCTTTGTAATTGCAATTGTTATAGCTATAATATCATTCTTTACAGGATTCTTACTATCCATTTTATCATTGATCTTTGCAATTTACGCTGCTTATGATGCTTATAAGATGGTAGAGTAACCCAAGTAGAGAATATCAAATTTTTTAACTAGAATTTTTTAATTCTAGTAATTTTCTATTTTTTTTAAACAATTCAAATTCTATTTTTAAATCATTGCAAAACTTCTATTTTTAAAAACTATTTAGTGCAGTGAAAATACAGTTGCCATTTAAATTCAATGATTTCTACAATTTTTTCACTTAAATATCTTAAAAAACTTTTTTTATATATTTTATACATGAAATTCCAATAAGTTATTTAACATGTGAATACATAATTTAATTTAGAGATTATGAGCGAACATGTAAAAGAAATCCAATTGAATCCCGTGAAATCAACAATAATGCTAGGCATACCAATCATAATACTCTATTTTTTGAATTCACTATACTCCATTATCGACATTTACTGGATTGACGGCCTGGGCACATCCGCCATCATCTGTATGGGTTATATTTCAAATTTTATATACGTTTTTGATAATATGGGAGATGGAATTGGCAGGTCAACCACTATCCTGATTTCAAATGCCTTTGGAGCTAATGAAATAGAAAAAACAGAACAATATGCCGAACACAGCCTGCTTTTGATTTTGGTCCTATCGGTCATTATTCCGATTATAGGCATACCACTTATCAAACCGATCTGCCTAATGGCAGGTATTCCTGAATACACCAACATGATATTTGCTTATATCGCTCCCTGTTTGGGTTTTATCATGATAATTATGATAAATAACTTCTTTTCTGCCATTTTAGGAAGTGAAGGGGATACGACAAGAGCAACACTTATTGTTGTGGCAGGAAATATATTAAATATTGTCTTAGATCCCATATTGATTTTTAATTTTAAGATGGGGATGATGGGAGCAGCCATTGCAACAATAATGGGAAGTATCTTTTCAGTCATTTTATTCATCTATCTGTATTCAATAAAAAAAGATACCTTAGTGAAAATTCACCTAAAAGGATTTAAATTAGATATTAAAGTCTTAAAGGAAATTATTGTACTGGCCATACCAATTATTTTAACCGGCTTTATTTTAACCATTATCGGAACCATAATTACATATTCACTTCACATTTATGCCTCACCTATTGCCGCTTTTACATACATAATAATACTTAATATTGAAACAACAGTATTTACTCCAATTCAGGGAATATTAAAGAGTTTAAGTATTGTAACTGGACATTTGGCAGGGGCAAAAAGATTCAGAGAAATTAAAAGGACAGTACGAAAAATATTATCACTGGGACTTGCCATGGCCATACTAATTGCCCTAACACTTGCCCTATTCCACAATCCAATCATAAGCATCTTTTCTACTGAATATGTTGTCATGAACGAAGTGAGAAACATGCTAATTTTCATTATAATATACATAATAACATTCCCAATAATTATGGGCTGCAGTTATGTATTTTTCGGTCTTGAAAAGAGTTCTTATACATTTATGTTTCTTATATTCAATTTGATACTCCTAATAGTTTCTATGACAGTGTTCACCCATATTTTAGGCCTAAGCAGCCTTGGAATATATTTATCCATCATATTAAGCAATGTCACTGAAGCTATTGCAATGATTTTTGTACTTAAAAGATTCCTAAATTCCAAAATCGACACTTATGAAATTAAAAAAGAAGCTAACACCATCTGATGATTCGGCAAATGACTGAAATCTAAAAATAATTAAGCCAAAATTAATTTAAAAAATAAAAAAAGAAGAATAGAAATGTTATCTATTCTGCATATAATAAACCTATACCATAATTGACGAATAAGAAAATAAATCCACCAAGAAGGATATCAATTATCGCTGCACCAATGACTGGAATAACTGTCATTACTGATAAGATTAAAGTCAGAACAAATATAAGGATGAATGCGATTATTAAGAATAAGATAATTTTCAATATTCCAATTCTTTTTACGTCTTCAAATACTTCGCCAATGCTTAATGCATCACTGATGCTGTGAGATATGGCAAATCTTGCCTGAGCAACTATTGCAAATATTCCAAATATTATAAATACAATTACTGCAAGCAGTCCCCAAATTCCTAAAGATCCCGCAACCTGATTAATTCCTGATCCAATTGCTCCAAATACGAATAAGAGAACAAGAGTTATAATTAGTGGAATGATGAAGTAAACAATTCCTATAATAATTAGTTTGATACCATCCACAAAATTATTTGCAAAATCAAAACTCGGAATTTCATTTAAATTGTCAATCCCTTTTTTAATTACACTAATTGAATAACCGCTCATAACTATTGAGAATAAAAAAGCTATTAGTAATCCAATGATAACCATGAATGACTCTGTTCCAAATATATCGCCGAAAATTGTATCGAAATCCACAATAAGTACGCCAATACCTACCATCAAAAATTTTGTTAAATCTGAGAACGGATAGGATATTGACTTTGATAAAATATCTCCTAAACCCATTTTTTCACCTTAAAATATTTTATTTTAAAAAAACACCACAGTTAAGTGCTAATAATATTTTTATTTTAGTGATATTTAAATATAATGCAACAATCTTTAAAAAAAATAATGAAAAAAATGAATAAACTCAATTCAACAACAGCCAATAATTTTTAAATTAGTCTGCATTAACAAAACCTTATTTGGTTTGAAATGAATATTTTCAAAATCAAGGTGCATTTATAATTAAGCATTTGCAGTATCAATCACAGAAATAATTTGTTTAAAAAAAAATAAAATAATAGCTTAATGGTTAAGCTATTACAGGACCGATAAGGGATACATCGTCTGATTGTATTGAAATCACTTTACTGCCTTTACCATAGGAGTAAGTATAACCAATGCCATCATTATACAGGAAACCTTTTACTCCAGAAATGTTTTTAGCTGTCCCGTTATTATAGTTAATTAAATCATTATCCGGTAGGGTGCCATTGTAATCTGTGATTAAAATGTTAATGTAATTGGTGTCATTCCTGTATCCTTTTGCATATTCGGTTGTTTTGAAAATATAATAATCTCTTTCAGTTGAATTTTTACTAACATTTAGATTTTCTTTGAATGTTCCAGGAATGTGGAAAGTTTCTCCATCAAGAGTTACATTCTGATCCGGTGGGGTTCCAAATATTGACCCTAAATCTGAAAAATCAAATGCAGATGCAGTTCCGATAGCAAAGATGGCTACAACAGTAACAGTTAGTGCAAAAAATATCTTTTTATTCATATTTAACCTCCAAATATAAGTTTAATAGGTAAGAATTAGAATCCTATGAATCCTAACACTATGAAAATAACTAATATAATTACTGCTATTTTTAATAATGTTTTTAAGCCTTTAAATACAGCATAGATTATTAAAAGAATTATTAATATCCTTATAATATTCATAAACATATTCATAAACATATTTTTACCCCCTCCAGTGATTGTTTTAGTTTACTCTTAGAAAATCTCCTCCTTTTCAACAAAAATTGAAAAGTTTTGATTAAACTTTGTCATTACCATTAATTATTTATGTATTTTTCATATTTAAATCTCATCTAAGAGTCTATGAAAAAAACTAAAGAATGAACTATAAATAACTTAAGGAATACATATACTTTTTAAACTAAAGATAACATATCTACTATCAATTGAACAGGAGAGTTAATTATGAAACTTTTATTAAAACAAAAAATGTTCTCATGGTTTGATTCCTACAATATTTATGGCGAAGACGGGAATATTGAATACAAAGTACATGGGGAATTATCATTAGGGCATAAACTAAAGATAGTTTCTCCACAGGGTGAAGAACTCGGAGAGGTCAAAGAAAAAATCATATCTCTAAGACCTACATTTGATTTGTATGAAAAAGGCAAAAAAATAGGCAGCATTAAAAAGAAACGATTTAACTTATTCGGTTCAGCATACAACATAGAATCATTAGGTTGGATTGCACAAGGAAATTTCACAGATTGGAGCTACAGCATTCATGATTCAAATAGAAATCTGGTTGCCACAATCGATAAACAGCTATTGAACCTGACAGATACATACGTTATGGATATTGTCAGTCCTCAGCATGCATTACATGTTTTAATGTTCGTTATTGCAATAGATGCTGAAAAATGCTCAAAAAGCAAAAATGATTAATATCAAACTAAATCTCGATGTTAGAATGTCCTTTGGGGCATTCTTCCGTATTCCTGGGGTCGATTAATCCAATCTGATCATTCAAAAAAAATCACTAATTTCCATTTTAAAAATGGATCTATGACTTTTCAATAGTTCTCCTTAAAATCTTCAACCAGTTTTGAGAATATGGAGATATCTAACGGAGGATTATCTATTTCTTCTTTACTGAACCATTTTGCATCAACAATTTCACTTCCATCCACCTTTATCTCACCGGATTTGTATTTGCATGTACACCCAATCATCAAGGAATTTGGAAATGGCCAGGATTGGCTTGCAAAGTATTTGATGTCTTCGACTTCAATGCCAACCTCTTCCCGAACTTCCCTTTTAACGGCATCCTCTATTGTTTCTCCTGCTTCCAAAAATCCTGCAACCAATGTATATCCCATTCCTTTGTGATATGAATGGTTTGCCATCAGAAGCTTATTTATAACCTCCCCATTCTCATTTTCTTCCTCTTTAGTAATTGTAGTAATGATGGAAGGTGATATTCTTGTAAAGCTTTTGAATCCGCATTCCGGACAAATTTTCACTCTCCTTCCAGGGATGGTAGCTGTTTTAGCTCCGCATCTTCCGCAGAATTGATGGTTGTTTTCCCAATCAATAATCTGTATGGCTCTGCCGCTGATTAGATAGATTTCCTCATTAATTTCAAAAACAATGAACAGGTTGTGAAAAATGATTTCATTTTCATTTGACTTTGGCTTCAAATCCTTAATTCTGATATATTCCTCTCCGCTCTGATTCATTTCATCAATCTTAAGATTTTTAATCTTTCCTGATTCGATATTTTTAATGGTTAAGTTATGTTCCGCCTCATCATAAAAGTCTTCAATCTTGATGTTTCTAATCTGATTTAAATCAGCATTTTCAAAAATATCATTGCTTTTATTCTTTAAAATAAAATCTTCTTCATTGAAGTTTTCATTTAATTCAACTGCAAAACAGTCATTATCATAAAATAATCCGATAAATAATTTATTTTTAATGTCATCATCTTTAATATGGATTTCTTCAAGATTTGAGATTAGCGGTACCTGATTGTTTACTAGCAGCAGTTTTCTTTGATGGAATATGAAATAATACTTATTTTGAGTGTTTTGAATTTCACCATCAATCTTATAGTTATCATGAATTTCGACTTTTGGAGAGTTTTCACTGTTCATGATTAATAATATGTCTCTTAAAAAATATATTTTATGCATTCTTTGAAATGCAGATATCAAAAATATGAAAAAAAGTAAAGGAAAGGACATGTAAAGTCCTTTTAAAAATCTATTCGTCAAACTCTTCGAAGGTGATGACTGCTCTACCTTCAACTCTTCCGTTTCTTAAGTCATCAAGAGCTTCCAGAACTTTACTGAATGGATATTTTTGAGCCTGAACTGTGATTTTTCCAGCTTTTGCAAGATCCATAATTTCGTAAAGGTCTGTAATTGTTCCACCTTGGGTTAACCTTACCATTACACCAGGTTTAACTGTAGTCCAGCTTACAGGGAGTGTTCCTCCACCAAGACCTAAAATGGATATAAGTCCTAATCCTTTGGTTATTTGTGCAGCAAGTTGTAAACTGTTGTCTCTTCCTACAAAGTCAAATACTGCATCTACACCTTTGCCGTCAGTCAGTTCCATGATTTTGTCATATGCATTATCATCCAATACAACCAATTCGTCAGCACCAAAATCAGTCATTTTAGCCATTTTATCAGCGGATCTGTTTACAACAATAATGCGGGCGGAGGTTGTTAAAGCCAAGTATTGGCAACAGTAGAATCCAAGTCCTCCTACACCGATAACAACTGCAGTACCGTTGTTTGGAATGAACGGTTTTGCGGTTTGTACAGCACCGTATGGGGATAGACCTGCATCAGCCAATGCCACATATTCTGTAGGATCAAGGTCACCTAATGGTGCAACTTCCCTTGCATCGGCAATCATATATTCTGCCATTCCTCCATCTTCCTTAAGACCACGTGCACTTGCGACTTCACAGAAGTTGTCACGGCCTGAAAGACAGTATTGACATTTTCCGCATGCATGCAATGTGTCTACAATAACATTCTGTCCGACTTCGACAGTGTCTACTCCAGGACCAAGTTTTGCAACGGTTCCTGCGTTTTCGTGACCAAATGTGAATGGTCCTTCAAACGGAACTGTAATGAAACCTTCATCAATGACTTCAAGGTCTGTTCTGCACATTCCTGCACCGACCATTTTAATTAAGATTTCGCCAAATCCAGGTTCTGGTATTGGTACATCCTCTAATACAGGAGGTTTTCCCAATTCATTAATTCTCCAAGCTTTCATTGTTTCTGCCATATTTTTTCCTCATTTCAATTTTATTCATTAATAATAAATGAAATTAATTAAGAAAACAATTCAAATGAATTTTTGAATTATTAAACTTGTTGAATATTAATCAGAAAAAATTCATTTTATTAACCCAAAAAATCCCATTTTTATATATAATATATATGTATTAGTTTCATTATATAATTTTTTTGAATTTTTTTAAATTTAATCAGATAGATTGTTCAGATAATATCAGTAAATTTCTAACTTATATATAAGAAACAAACATCATTAAATCTTTCAGAGAGCTGAAATGAGTTCTATTTTAAAGTTTTATATACTCTCGAGGATAAATATATATTACAATGAAAAGAATAGTCAAGATTTTATTTGCTATACTGATTTTACTTATTGTTTTTGCAGGAGTTGCTACTTTTACATATCACGGCGAGCAGCAAAGCGTTGAAAATCTGGATAAGCATGCAACAATGATTGGAAATAACTCAAACGGTACAGTTTATAGAGTAACATGCGGCAATGAATTTTCCGGCAACACTGCAATACTTATTTTGGGAGTACACAGCCTTGAAGGCGGAATTCATAATGCAACATATGAGACAATAATGAATTTCACCAAAGAAAACGGCCTCAACAACAAGTATATAGTATACTTCATCAAGCTTAACTATAAGGACAGCGGAATGAATATAAGCGATTATAATACAAATCGACATATGGGTGAACTGCTTGCAAATGAATTTGTTGTTCCAGATATTGAAAACTATAATCCTTACGTTATTGTTGATGTTCATGAAATGGAAGACTATTGGGACCTGCAAAGATATGTCGGCGTTGTCGACAACAAATCAACTACAACAATGGATTACGCCAACAGGATAGGCAAAGACTTAAGCTATCCTGCATATACAATCAAGACAGGAACTTCACCTGAATGGGTATCAATACCTCTCGCTCAAAAAAATCATAACGTAATCGTATTTGAAACAGCCCAAAAT
The DNA here is from genome assembly GCF_902771435.1 of uncultured Methanobrevibacter sp. Classification (GTDB taxonomy): domain Archaea; phylum Methanobacteriota; class Methanobacteria; order Methanobacteriales; family Methanobacteriaceae; genus Methanocatella. The sequence goes on from NZ_CACXXB010000018.1 coordinate 15,251, forward strand.
GACACATATTACAATAAAACAGTGACCGCAGGGAATTTGCTTAGGTCTATTGATGCCCTGCCTATTTACTAATTTTTTAATCGAATCAATAATCAGAAACATGAATCCTTTCAGACTACTTTCCGAATAGATCTGCAACATCCTTCAACAATGCCGGAATGTCCAGCTGCTGTGTGCATATATCAACACAGGTTCCGCATTCGCTGCAGGCAGATGCCGGAGCATAGACCTTTGCCGTGGTATTGTACAAATCTACATTTGATTCCAAATGATATAGTTTTTCACTGTTATAAAGGTTAAAGAAATCCGGAATTGGAATATTCATCTCACAGTCCTTCAAACAGTAATTGCAGAAGCTGCAGTCAATGGCTAAGGACTTTTTGATTTCATGGGCCATTTTCATTAAAAACTTATGGTCTTGCTGCGTGATACTTTCAAGATTCTTGAAGGTCTCGCAGTTTTCCTTCATCTGTTCGAGGTTGCTCATTCCGCTTAAAACTACTGTAACATTTTCCTGAGATGCTGCAAATCTCAATGCCCAATCGACAATAGACTTATCCGAATAATCCGCGAATTTCCCTTTAACATCATCAGAGACATTTAATAGTGTTCCTCCTTTGACAGGCTCCATTACCTGAACTTCAATCCCATACTTAACGCATAGGCCGTGAATCTTTTTGGATTGAATCCTCTGGTCTGTCCAGTCCATGAAGTTAAGCTGAATCAGCGCAACATCAATGACATCACCATATTTTTCCAAAACATCTTCAAAAAGTTCTTCCTTTTCATGGAAACTTATTCCGACCTTCAATGCCTTTCCATTTTCCTTTGCTCTTTTGATGTATTCAAAGCTGTTGGCATGTTCAGCCTTGCTTATCAGTGCCTTGTTGATGTTGTGTATTAAAAGCACGTCAAAGTATTCTATTCCAAGTCTTTCAAGCATTATGTCAACAAGCATGTCATTGTCTTTCTCTTCCCTAAGAAGCCATGTTGGAATCTTATTTGCAATCTGATAGGCTTCCCCTGGGTATCTTTCAACCAGTGCCTTTTTTAGAGCCCCTTCAGAGGCCTCGTCATGATATGCATAGGAGGTATCAAAGTAATTGAATCCCTGTTCCATAAAATAGTCAACCATTCGTGTAAATTCTTCCATATCGATTGATGTGGGGTCATTATCATCTGTCTGTGGAAGTCTCATTGCCCCAAAACCTAATGTAGCTTGTGTCATTTAATCCCTCTAGTAATATCTTTAATCCAGTTATTATAAAAAATGTTGCATATGTAATCAATTCTTTCCATGATTAAACATATATCCAATGTTTTAGAGATAATGTAATATGAACATTGTAGCTATAATGGGCTCTCCAAGAAAACATGCCAACACTGACATGCTGCTTGATGAAATGATCAAGGGGGCTGAGGAAAACGGTCACAACGTAGTTAAACATTATATCAGCAATCTGGAAGTTCATCCGTGCCGTGGATGTGGTGTGTGCATGCAGGGAAAGGATTGCGTATTCAAGGATGACGGATTTAAGGTTACCCACGAGATTGCCGAAGCCGAAGGGCTGATTGTTTCAACACCCATATACTTCGGACAGATGACCGGGGCCCTTAAAGTATTGCTTGACAGGATGTATGGAATCACACATAACCCCCTAATTCCTCTATCGGGCAAAGTTGCATTAATTTTCACACACCTTGGTCCGGAAGGATATTATGATTCATATATCGAGCTTACAAAGATTCAGCCATTTCAAATGAACATGCACTATCAGATTCTGGATGTTCTGGATGTTGGAAATTTGGGCGATGTCAGAAATCAGCCAAACAAGCTTATTGAAGCATATGAAATAGGCAAAAAATTCTAAGCGAAAAATGATATGCAATTCGGACAAAAGTTTTTTTTAAAAAGAAACTAATGTCTATTGCATACTTCAAAATAACTATTTTTACCTTTAATTTCATATTTAAAGATGCATGTAAGTACTTACATTCGAAAAACTATTTATATAATTTTTTTTTAAAATAATAAGTAAGTTTAAAGTGAACTGAAACATTTGAAGAGGTGAAAATATGAGCTGGAGAGGATTTGTAAGAATGTATAATGAATCTATAGAAATGTGGAACGAATTATACAAAAACGGTAATGTCAACCCTCAATTGACTAGTCACTATTACGGTTAAAAGATTTAAATGAATTATTTTGATTTCATATCCTAAATTATATGAAAAGTTAAATTAACAGTTATAAATAATTTCAGGCAATTCATAGAATATGATATTGTCGTTTGCATGAAAAAAGAGTTTAAGCTAGATTAGTTTGGATTGGACAGAATTTGATGGAAATTCATGCACATAATCAATTATTTCCTCCTGTTTATAAAGCATTCCATGCTTCCGGCATCTATCATTTATGAGTCCTTTTAATTTTCTATTATTTTTGCTGTAAATGAAATTTTTCTCCCCAAATTCATCAATATATCTTTCTTTTAAACCTGGGAAATTTTCATCCAACTTTTTGTAGAAATAATCACGATTGCCTGGCCTTAACGAAAAACCCATATCCAGGTTCAATACCGCTTTTACGTTTGTATCAACACAATAATCCAAAATAGAATTAATATTATCCTCACTGTCATTGATATGGGGCAATATTGGAGATAACCAAACGACAGCAGGAATATTGTTTTCATCTAATTTTTTTAGCACTTCAACCCGCTTTGATGTTGGGCAGACATTCGGTTCAATTACCCTGCATAAATCATCATCGGCAGTTGTTAATGTTATCTGAACAACGACTTTCGTTTTTTCATTGATCTTTTTAAGCAAATCCAAATCGCGAAGAATCAAATCGGATTTTGTAAGGCATGAAAAACCATATCCATACCTGTAAATCAATTCCAGACATTTGCGGACATGCTTCAATCTCATTTCAATTGGAACGTAAGGGTCAGTCATTGCACCGGTTACAACCATGAATGGCTTTCTTTTAATCAATTCCTTTTTAAGCAATTCAACCGCATTTTCCTTCACTTCAATATCTTCAAACTTATGGTTTAAATGATAGACTTCGCTTCTTGAGTCACAATAGATACAACCGTGAGTGCATCCCCTATACAAGTTTATGCCGTAGTCTGAAGTGAATATGCCCTTAGCTTTAACGAAATGCATGATGTTAGCTTTATGGTTAATATTATAATAATATTGCTATATGGAACGATTTGAAAAAATAGTAAATATGCCCATCACCAACTGTATGCATAGAATCTAAAATAGCTATCAACAACATCAAAACATCAGTCAAACAGGCAGGAACAGGACAAAATATTATTTTAATCCACGGAATTTTCACAAGCAAGGAAATAATAAACCGCATATTCAACCATTTCAAGGACACCCTTTAAAAAAAGAAAAAAATTAAATGATAAAAATCATTAATATTCGTAGAATCCTTTGCCCGCATTGATACCTGTTTCACCAGCATCAATTTTTTCCTTAAGCTTTTTAGCTATTTTACCTTGAGTTGTTTCAGGGTCTTGAGATCTAGGATCCATAATGACAATATTATATGCAGTTACAAGTCCTACAATATCTAAAATTTGGAACGGTCCGTTTGGTGAACCTGTAGCGAGTCTCCAAGTCAAGTCGATTGTTTCAGGGTCTGCAACTTCTTCAGCCCATAATGCCTGTCCAGCGGATAGGAACGGTACAAGCAATGAATTGAGCACATATCCAGGTTGTTCCTTCAATACTTTAATAGGTACCATGTTGATGTCTTCTGCAAATTGGACAATTGCGTCAAAGTATTGTTGTTCAGTTCCAGGGTGTGGCATTACTTCAGCGGTGTTTTGAGCCCAAATGTTGTTTGCGAAGTGGAATGCAAGGTATTTTTCAGGTCTTCCTGTATATTCCGCAAATTGGCTTGGAAGCAATGTTGATGAGTTTGTAACGACAATTGTTTTTTCCGGAAGGAAATTAGCCAATTCTTTATAGAATTGAATTTTTTGTTCTGGGTCTTCTGCAATTGCTTCAATTACAAGGTCTGCATCTTCTGCTGCTTCTTCATAACTTGTGGTTAATGTCAAGCTGTCAAATGCTTTTTGAGCTTGTTCTTTTAAGGCATCAATCTCTTCATCGGTCAAGTCAGGGGTTTTGCTGAATCCTCTGCAATAAGCTGACTTATCAGTTTTCATTTGTTCAAGTGTTGCTTGATAGATGTTTAAAAGTCTTTCGAATTTAGGTTTTGCCCTTTCGATTGAACCTTCGCTTCTTAACCAGACTGTCACATCAAATCCGCAGTATGCAGATTGGTAAGCAATTTGACTACCTAAAACTCCTCCACCGGCTACTACAACTTTCTTGATATCCATTTAAATCACCAATATTTTGATATAAACTATATTTTACATGAATGTTAAAAAAAGTAAAATATAATCCATTGATTGTACTATATTTTTTAAAATATTTAAAATTTTATAAATATTTCTTAAAATTTCTTAAATAAAACTTTAAATAAAAAAAGTTAAACTCCTGCAATGTCCTTTATCACTTCGCCTGCAAGTATAAGCCCCGCAACGGACGGCACAAATGAAACACTGCCCTTTACCTTAAATTTCCTGTCCTTATTAATTTCACAGTCATTGGTGTTTATAGCATGTTCCTTTGAATAGACCACCTTCAGTTTTTCTATATTTCTTTTTCTGAGGTCCTTTTTCATTATTCTTGCAAGAGGACATACGGAGGTTTCGTAAATATCTGCCACCTCAAACATTGTAGGGTCGAGCTTGTTTCCGGTTCCCATTGAAGAGATGACAGGAACATTTATGGCATCACATTTGCATATTATTGCAATCTTTGCCATTATTGTGTCAACGCAGTCAACGGCATAGGACAAATCCTCTGTAATGATATCATTTTCTGAATCGGCCATGTAGAATTCCTTATATATTTCAACATTTGCATCCGGATTGATTTCAAGGATTCTTTCCTTCATCAAATCGACCTTGTATCTGCCGACTGTTTTTTCCGTTGCAATCAGCTGTCTGTTGATGTTGCTTTCATCTATCTTGTCGAAGTCAACCAGAACGAAATTTCCCACACCGCATCTGGCAAGCCCTTCGCAGACATATGAACCGACACCGCCAAGGCCAAAAACGGCGACTTTTGCTGCTTTCAATTTTTCCATTCCTTCATTTCCAATCAACATTTCTGTTCTTGAAAACTTATCTTCCATTCGCCTCACCAAAAAGTATAATTTAATTTAAGCTATTATATAATAATTGATGCCTAAGCAATAAAAACTTAATGCAAAACCGGGTGGGGATTTTGATGATTATAGATACACATTGTCATGTTTACAAAAGTGAAATGGAAGATGCGGAGGAAATAATAATGCAAGCCGCAGACAATGACATTCACCTGATATTGAACGGCACAGATTTGCAAAGCAATAGGGAAGTCTTAAATCTTGCAGACAAATATGATAATGTCCATGCCGCTTTGGGATATTATTATACCCTAGCAGACAAAATAACCGATGAAGACATTTCCCTGCTGGACGAACAGCTGTACAATGATAATGTGGTTGCAGTAGGCGAGATTGGCCTTGACTATTATCACGGAAATGACAACAAAGAAAGACAGATTGAACTGTTTGAGAAAATGCTCGATTTGGCCGAAAATCATGACCTGCCGGTGATTGTGCATTCAAGAAAGGCAATGCAGGACACATTTGATGTGCTGAAAAACCATGACGTTGTCGGATCTCTTCACTGCTATCAGGGTTCAGCCGAAATGGCCCTTCAATTCACCAAATTGGGATTCCATATTGGTGTAGGAGGACCCGTTACAAACACACACAACAAGAAAACTAAAAAAACCGTAAAAAGCATTGATATAAGACATATCCTTGTAGAAACCGATTCACCATATTTGCCTCCTCAGGAAAAGAGGGGAGAGACCAATACACCGCTTAACATCATTTATGTCATCAGTAAAATAGCTGAAGAATTGGACTTGAAAGAAGAAGAAGTAATTAAGACAACTGCAGAAAATGCAAAAAAACTGTTCAGATTGAATATTTAGATTTCCGGATAGAAATCTATATCATACCCCAATTTAACCATTATCCGCAATTCATCCCTTGCATCGACAATTGCATTGTGTGTTTCGCAGTAGTCCTCGACACCCAACATCTGAAGCATCGGCTCAACGCCGTATCCTCTTTTTAACCTGCCTGTTTTGCAGCATGGCAAATGGTCAGGAATGGATGGATTGTGCTGCTTATATGCAGCCACCTTCATGATGTCATGCCAACAGAAATCTGAAAGTTCAGGCAAATGATTCTTGTCAAAGGAAGCATTGTAAGCAAACAGATCATCAACACCATTGGAATTGAGAAGGATTTTTACATCATCAATCACTTCTGTTCTGCGTCCTGTGATAATCTCATGAGTGGTTTGCCTCATGCTTCTGGAATACATTCCTCCTACCTTTTCTTCCTGCGGCAGAATGTAATAGCGGGAATCAGTCTTTTCGAAATTTCTGCATTTTGCAATCAGAACTCCAATTGACATTACCTCATTGTTCCAATTCGTTTCCGTATCGATTACTGCAAATCTTCTTGACATTGAAAATACCTATATGTTTTTAATTTAAACCTCTGATGAGTTTTACCAGTCCTTCAATTCAGGGTAGGTCATATTGACATTCAATGGTGTCAGACTCGGACATTTATCAACAAGCAATGCATATCCGTCAGTGCCTTCTCCATATTCCTTTACAAGGTCTGATGTTATCATAATCAGGTCATCACTGCTTTGATTTTCATCCAGAGGATAGAAAAATATCTCTTTTTTCTCCTCATTAGCATTATCAATGACACGTTTTGAAAGCATCTTATCTGCCAAACGGGTGATTTTGACCTCCGGTGATTTATAGTTGGTGGGAACGTTCAGGTTAAACAGGTCGACATCCTTCGGAAATCCCTGATTTTTAATTTTAAAAACAAGGTCATGCAAAACCTGCTTTGCCAATGTGAAATCATAATCAATGTACCATTCGCCGTTTTCATCCTGTTTATATGCAGTTTTGGGATCAATGAAAAGAGAGGCTGCAATTGCAGGGATGCCAAGGCTAACGGCTTCAAAAGCGGCACAGACAGTTCCTGATGATGTAATGTCACAGCTAATGTTGACGCCCTGGTTTATTCCTGTTATTACCAAGTCGGGTTTTTCGTCCATTACATAGTTTGCACCTACAATAACTGCATCCGCAGGACTTCCTGAAACACTATAGGCCTGACTTCCGTCTTCAAGTTTGCATGATTCCAGCTTCAAATGTTTGAACAATGATATTCTGCGCCCCACGCTGCTGTTATTTTCATCAGGCGCCACAACAGTAACATTGGCCAAGTCTTCAACCGCCTGTTTTGCGGCAAGTATTCCAGGTGCAAACACACCGTCATCATTGGATATTAAAATATTCATAATATCAACCCTTAAAAGTCAAATAATGTTTTTTGTGTAATTTTCTTAATCTTCAAATCGTCATTTTCATAAAAGCGGTTTTCCAAATCCGCTACAATCCTTTCGTAATCCTTCAAATTCAGCATGTCCTTCAAACACCTGTAGCCGTCATATTTTGACACAATAATATTTTCAAAGACAAATGAATCCCAAATCACGTAATATGTGGAGATGACTCTGTTTTTGCCTAATTTCTTTTGCAGGAATAGCATCTGGTCATATGTTTCACGTGAGAGTCCGCTGTGATTCTTCAGCTCATCAATCTTCCATATCGGATTAAGGTTCATGCAATAGCTCCTTAAGGCATATCTCAGCATTTCCTTGTAATTTTCCTTTTTATAGAAATGCTCTGCCATTATCTGTGTGTTGAAGATATAGTTTCTATGGCTTTTGTCTTCAATAGCCTTATTTATATGACTGTTGATGAATTCAATTGGTATATTGACCTCTTTTTTTCTATAGTTGTCCATATAAAACTCATTGAATTCCCTGAAATAATAATTGGTTAAATAAGCATTGAAAATAGTGATTCTTCTCTTTTTGTTTTTATAGAAAACCTTGGATTTTGAAGACAAATGATAGCTCTCACCAATAAGGCCGTTTTCAAATATTCTCTTTTCTATATGCTCCCTTTTTCCAGAGGTTTTCAAGCCGTTTTTCTTAAGAATCTTTTTCAGGCTTTTTGTATTGTACTTTTTAAGCAGTTTTGAAAAGTCATCGGCATTTGCGTTACCTAGAATATACTTGTTTTCAATAAGGTAATTGCGAAAATCAGTTTCGGACAAATCGTATTTTCCACAAACCTCCCTGACGGCATCTTCGATGGTTGAGTCTTCCTTCAAAACAAGAGAAATAAAATCAAATGTATACTGGATTTCAGAGACGTCATAATCCTTCGGTACAACGTCTGTATATTCAAGGGAAAACTTTTCTTGAGATAGTTCATCGGAAAACATAATCACTATTAACTTTTATCTATTATAACTTTTATAATTTCACTACAAAGACCAGTATGAAATTTCATCGGGACTTTCATTTTTGAATCTGAAGATGGATTTAAGGTCTATGATTATAGGCTTGTTTTTGGATAATTTCCTCATTTCATCCAGTGACATGCCTTTAAATTCGTCATGTGCCACTGCAAACAGCATTGCATCATATTTGCCGTCATAATTTTCTGCTAAAGATATGTCATATTCCATTTTTACTTCATTTTCATCGGCATGAGGATCATAAACTGTCAATTCAACCCCCAGTTTTTTAAGCTCATCGAGAATGTCAACCACTTTGCTGTTTCTTATGTCGTTGCAGTTTTCCTTAAAGGTGATTCCCATCACCAGAACGTTTGACCCCTTGATTTGAACATCATTTTCAACCAGCAGATAGATGATGTTTTTAACTATGAACTCCTTGAGATTTTCATTAATCTCACGGCTGATTTCTATAAGTTTGGGATTGAACTGGAGCTTTTTGCTTTTAAAAATCAGGTAATACGGATCTATTCCAATGCAGTGTCCGCCCACAAGGCCAGGATAATATTTTTGGAAGTTCCATTTTGTGCCTGCAGCCTCAATGACGTCAAGGGTATTGATGCCCATGTTATTGAAAATCATGGCAAGCTCATTGACAAGGGCTATGTTTACATCCCTTGTAACGTTTTCAACAATCTTTGCGGCTTCGGCCACCTTAATTGAAGGGGCTTCATGAACACCATTATTTAAAACAGTATCATATACTTTGGAAATGGTTTCAAGTGACTCCTCATCCATACCTGACACAATCTTGGTGATATTTTCAATAGGATTGTTTTTATCGCCGGGATTGATGCGTTCGGGAGAGTATCCGACCTTAAAATCAGCGCCGCATTTAAGGCCTGAAATATCTTCAAGAATCGGAATGCACAGCTCTTCAGTAACGCCCGGATAAACTGTGGACTCATAAACGATTATTGATCCTTTTCTAAGGTTGCGGGCAATGATTTCTGAAGCTGAAACAACGAATTTGAAATCGGGATTTTTCTCCTCATTGATTGGTGTGGGAACAGCAACTACAAAGAAAGATGCGTTTTTAAGTTCATTTTCATCTGAAGTGAAATGTATGCTGGAATCGGTAAGTTCGTTTTCATCCAATTCACATGTTACGTCAATTCCCTGCCTGTATAATTCAATCTTTTCGGCATTGACGTCAAAGCCTATGACGTCATATTTTTTTGAAAACAGGTTGGCTAACGGCAAGCCTACATAGCCCAATCCCACAACGGCTATCTTTTCACTCTTATCTAATAACTTATTGAACATGAATAAAAACTCCAATCTTTCCAAATCTATATATTCATAAATATGAATTCCGTACTTAATTAAATTTATGGACTATCAATAATGACAAAATAACAACTTGAATATATGAAATTAAACTCCTAAAATGCATTAATTTCTATAACAAAAGATAAATATAAATTTTAATAAATAATAATACGATATAATTTTTTTGGTGTTAAACAGATGGCAGACTTTAAATATTCTATCATAACTGCAATTTTCAACAATGAAAAATATCTTGAAGAATCTATTGAATCTGTAATCAATCAGGACATTGGATTTAAGGATAATGTTCAGCTGATTCTTGTAGATGATGGAAGCACAGACAAATCCCCGGATATCGCCAGGAGTTATGAAGAAAAGTATCCTGACAACATACTGGCCCTAACCAAAGAAAACGGAGGAGTTGCAAGCGCACGTAATCTGGGTCTGAAGCATGTTCGTGGAAAATATGTAAACTTTTTTGACAGCGATGACAAGCTCTCCCCAAATACATTAAGCGTCATTGACGGTTTTTTAACACAGCACCCCGATGTTAATGTTGTTTCAATGCCATTGAAATTCTTCGACAAGCGTGAAGGAGACCATTACCTCAACTACAAGTTTGAAGAAGAAGGAATCATTGACTTGGATGAAAAATTTGACTATCCCCAAATGAGTATGGCCTCATCATTTGTAGACATCGATGCGATTAAGGATTATAAATTCAACACCCATCTAGTCAACGGATCAGATTCCCAGCTATTGAATAGGGTTCTGATAGATGAAAACAGATATGGCGTTGTCAATAAAACCCATTACAATTACAGAAAACGCCAGGAAGAATCATCCATTATGGATACTGCCAAATTTTCCAAGAGATTCTTCACACAGAAAATGCAGCTGTACTATAAACTTCTCATTGACGAGTGCATTGAAAAGAAAGGCGAAGTAACCCCCTACATTCAATATCTGGTTCTTTTGGACATGGGCGGAATCATCAAAACTCCTGAACTTGATAATGTTTTCGATACTGCAGAAGAGGTTGATGAGTTCTGGCAATGCCTGGATGACATATTAGTCCATATTGATGAAAACATCATCCTAAACCACAGATACTACAATCATGACGAGAAAATGTTTATCATTTACTTGAAAAACAGGGATTTCCACTCAGAGACAAATCCCAAAAAGAACAAGGCATGGCTTAAATCCAATGACAGGGCAATAAACAGACTGCACAAGCACAACATTCATATTGACTACATTAAAACAGAAAGGAATAATCTGGTGGTTGACGGATTTTTCTCAAGCAATTCCAGATACGAATCCATCAGCATAAAAGCCGTTACAGATTCCAAAAAGACCTTTGTCGGACAACGTGTTGAAAGCAAATATGAGGACAGAGGCATTAAAAGCTATCTGGGCATAGACTGGAAATTCAAGTATAATTTCACTATTAAAATTCCATTAAGCAGTGATGATTTTAGTTTCAGGCTGTCTGTTGAATTTAGTGAAGACGACAAGTTCATCGAGATGTTTTCGGATGTTGACTTTAAAAGCCACTCAAACATTACCCTGGAAAATCCAAGCATCATGTATAAATCACACCATATCTCCTTTAAGGGCAATGAATTCCATGTAGTGAAATGTTCCCTTAAAGACAGACTGAAATCAAGGTTTTCAGGTTAATTCTTTCCCGTTTTCATATGAGCGGTTCGCCAATATTATCACATTACCTGAATATAATACAATCTATTTCTACAAAAGTATTATATAATACACAAATTATATTTAAACATGATAATTGTAAAGATATTCTAATTTTGAATTGAATATTTTCAAGAATATATGGTAATAGCATGCAGGAAAGAACTTTAGATACGAAAACCAGAAATTTGATACTTGTGCTTTTTTTAATAGGAGTGTTCATGGGCTCCCTGGATACAGGAATAATAGGCCCCGTGCTGCCGTCAATCGAACAGACATTTAATCTGACAAGCAGGGAATCAAGCTGGATATTTACCCTATTTGTAATTGCGTTCATGATCGGATCACCTGTAATGGCCAAATTTTCAGACTTTTACGGCAGAAAAAAGATTTTTATTATGGATGTGGTTTTATTCGGAATAGGATCATGCCTTATTGCATTTTCAGCAAATATCTCCCTGATATTTCTTGGAAGGATTGTTCAGGGCTTCGGCTGTGGAGGAATATTTCCGGTAGGAGGAGCATTCATTGGAGATGCATTTCCTATTGAAGAGCGTGGAAAGGCACTGGGTATTCTTGGAAGCGTATTTGGAATTTCAGCTATTGGCGGGCCATTGGTTGGTGCGGCATTAATTCCATATGGCTGGAACTGGTGTTTTACAATCAATATACCTATAAGCATTTTCATAATCCTGTTTGCATTCTACATTCTTCCTGATTTTGAAAACAAAAGAAAGATGAAAATTGATTATCCTGGAATCATAATATTGAGTCTGCTTGCAATATTGCTGGCATACGGTCTCAATCAGATTGATTCAAGCAATTTCATTAAAAGCCTCATGTCCGTCAATGTAGCTCCCTTCCTGATAATGTTCATCATTTTAATTCCTATATTTTATAAAATAGAAAAAAGGGCAGAAGAGTCCATCGTACCCATACATATGCTTAAAAACACAGAAATCAGCATTGCATGTGTTGAAACATTATGCTACGGAATAATCTATTCATCAGCAATATTCATTCCATCTTTAGTAATCCTTTCAATGGGTTTGAATGACAAGTATGCAAGCCTGATGCTTATTCCAATTTTGGGAGCCAATGCAGTTGCAGCACCAGTACTTGGTAAAATTCTCGATTCCGTCGGTTCACGTAAGATTATGGCTGCAGGAACATTGATACTGACAGTCGGCCTGATTGCCATTGCAATATTTCCGAACAATTTCATATTGTTCATTATTGCCGGATGTATGGTCGGTGTAGGTCTTGTAACAATCATAGGTGCTCCTTTAAGATATATTGTATTATGTGAAGCAAAACCTAATGAAAGGGGAGCCGGGCAGGCCATTGTAAATATGCTGTCAAGTGCAGGTCAGCTTATTGGCGGAGCTCTCATCGGAGGAATTATTGCATCATTTATCGGAATTATGGGTTATAAGGTCAGCCTGTTTTTAGCTGCGCTTGTTGCATTTGTAGCTTTCTTGTTTACCCTCAAACTGAAAAGCCGTGACGAACAGATCGAAACCATGAAATCAAATCTATAATATTATTGACATTGCCGGCATAATCAGTGAAAAAAAGTTAAAGTGAACTGTCTGATATACATTACCAAATCAAATAGAAATTGAAAAAGGGCATCGTTAATGTTAATGTAAAAGTCGATTAAAATAATGCATTGCAATGCGAAGACATTGATTTAAATTGACCCTAAAATTAATTAAATTAAATAAAAAAAGAGTGGTATTTGTACCACATTAAGAGGTACAAACTAGATTGAGTCAAGCAGGTCGTATAACTCGGGAATTGCCTGTTCGAATTTGACTCCATACCAGTGATTTTCATCACCGATTGTCTTTTCAATTGCCTTTTTGGTAAATTCACCGGCAACCTTTGCAGCTGCTGTAGGTGTTTTGCCAACCATAATTGATCCGACAAAAGCTGAAGCGAATACATCTCCGGTTCCGTGAGATACATAATTTATTCTTTCGTTATATACGATTTCACAGATATTTTCCTGTTTGTCCAAAACAATCATTCCAAGCTTGTTTTCCTTGTGTGTATCGCCTTTCAGGATTACATATCTTTTGGTAAAATCGGAAAGTTCCCTTGCCATTTCGAGCATTTCCTCTTTTGTGAATTCCTCTTTCCAAGGTTTGTGTAATATATAGCAGGCTTCTGTTGTGTTTGGAAGTATATAATCGCCCAATTTGCAAAGTTCTCCCATTTTATCTGCAAATTCCTGGTCAAATCCATTGTAGAATTCACCATGATCTGCCATAGCAGGGTCGACAAACACAAGCCCTTCAGGTTTTAATCTTGAATCTATAATATCCTTAATATAATCCAATTGCTCTATTGAAGCTATAAATCCAGTATATATTGCATCAAAATCTATTCCTTCTCTTTCCCAGTGTTTTCTGATTTCAGGAAGGTCCTCTGTTAAGTCCCTAACAGTAAAATCAGTGAACCCGGAAGTATGAGTTGAGAGAACTGCTGAAGGAAGAATTGCAGTTTCTATTCCAAATGCTGAAACCACAGGCAGTGCAACTGTTATGGAACACTGACCGAAGCATGATATATCCTGAATTGTTAATATTTTTGTTGCATCATTCATTTTTTTCTACCTAAACTTATTTATTTTATCAGATAAAGAACCGCATTAATAGTCTATCAAATGTATTATATAAAACTTTGTAGAACAAAAATGTATATTATTATCAAATATGTTACATTTTCATCCAATTATTCATTATTTAATATGAAATTTTTAACTTGAACCCATCCAATAGAAACACCATCAGCCAATGGCCTTTAGTCAACTCTATTGAGTATTCTTGCCACATCCTCCTCATGTTCAAACAAAACGCATCCTCCTTCATGGTCATCCATCAGGATTCCTTCATCCCTCAGTGATTTGAAGAGGTTTGAATCCAACGCTTCAAGAAGGGAAGTGTCCTTTACATTGACATCAGAGAAAGGTGAAGCCGGGCACGGTTCGGCACCGCCATGTGAGTTGATATGGAAAAATCCTCTTCCCGCTGCCAGACATCCTCCAGAGGTCTTTTCATCACCCGGAAATGACATGAACAGCATGTCATCATATTCACTGCGCAGACGGTCGATTTCACTGAATAACATATCCCTTTCCCTGTCAGTTGGCGCCATGTCGGCTGTCTGTTTGTTGAGAGGAACATATTCAATGAAAAACACCACCTTACAGCCTAAATCATGCAGTTTGTTTATGTATTCATCTGAAACCAGTAGAGACATATTTCCTTTTGTGAAGGTTAGTGAAGCTCCAAAGATAATATTCTTTTTCTTCATTATCTCCATTGAATTTACCAACTGCCGGTAAACTCCCTTGCCACGTCTTGAATCCGTAATTTCCTCATCACCTTCAATGGAAAAGATCGGTACCAGATTTCTGTTTTCATCAAATAATTTCACATATTCATCATTCAGCATAGTTCCATTTGTAAATAGGGGGAATAAAATTTCGCTGAATTCACTTGCCTTGGCTATGACATCATCCCTAATCATCGGCTCTCCTCCTGCAAGAACAATGAAACTTATTCCAATGTCCTTTGCCTGTGTGAAAATGTTTTCCCATTCATCTGCCGAAAGCTGGTTTGAGGGGATTTCATCACTGCATGAGTTATTTGCCCGTGAATAGCAGCCTGTGCAATGCAGATTACAGCTGCTTGTAATGCTTGCTATTAAAAATACAGGAATGTTTTGGCCGTTTTTTTCATATCTTTTCCTGATTTCGGTTGCTTTTTTGGCATTTTTTGAGAATTTAAGGAGAAATAAACTTTCCTTTGGATTTTTAAATGTGGCTTTCAGCGCATCCTTTATGATCAATTCCACACCATTTGCAAGATATTCCTGAATATTGAATGTGTCATCCATTTATCTCACCTTTACGCAATCGAGCAGAAATTTTGCATGCTCTTCGGCTTCATTAAAGAAATTGTCCAGATAGCTTTTTGGAATATCGTCATATTTTGCACACATTTCCAAAAGCAGGTATATCGGAAAGCTGTAATATTCCTTGGCCAGCAGTTTTGGATTGCAGTCAGGACGTATTATTCCATTTTCCTTTAAAATAGTGAAAAAGCCATTCCAGAAAAGCAATGGTTTAACAAGTATTTCATTTTGGAAAAACGCCCTAATGTATTCGTTATAATTCATTTGAATAAATATCAGTTTCCAGATTTTCAGGTTTCTCTCTTCTGAAAACATGCCCTTTATGGCTTCAGAACCCATGTGATAGAACATCTCAGGATTTTCAAGCAATATATTATTGTCTGATTCCAATAGCAGCTCTTCACTATTCAATAATTCGTCATATTCAAAAAGGTCTTGAAAATACTCAAATATGTCCATCAGTATCGCTTCTTTTGATGGATAATGGCTATATATTGAACTTTTTTTAATTCCAACCTCTTCTGCAATTTCTCTTAGTGAAACTGAATCATATCCTTTCCTTGAAAACAAATCCAGAGATACATCAAAAATTTTTTCTTTGGTGCTCATAATCCAACCTACCGTTCGTTAGGTATATTATTCAATTCATGATATATAAACGTGCCTATTCAGACAGGTTAGAAATCTCTAGTTTGTCAATTAGAAAATATGAACAAGGAATATATAAATAGTAATCTAAACAAAAATATAATCAATATAAAGTTATCTTAATGGAGGACTAATATGGATTCAGACAATTTAATTAAAGCAGCATGTTCATTTCTTGTACCCGGCCTTGGACAGATGATTAAAGGAGATTTTGGAAGAGGTTTGAAATTTTTAATAGGTTTTATTGTCATATGGTTTGCACTCCTGTTTACACAAATACCATTTTTACAAACCGTAGTCGGAATTATATTAAGAATTTTTTCAGCATATGATGCATATAACCTTAATGAGAATTAATATGAAAAATTTCTATTTTTGAGCTATAACACACAGCCAAGTGATAATCTTTCCGGTAACACTGTCAGGACCCTCTTTTAAGATGCACAAAACATCACTAAAACCTGCTTGGCGCAAATATTCCTCCAATTCATCGCCAGAATATATATTCATATCCAACAATTCAATGAGTTCCCTTTGACGTTCATCATCCTTTTTCGGAACTGCCTCATTGCATATAAAGAAAATGCCGTCATCATCCAAAACCCTACTGACCTCTTTTAAGTCGTCTGCAATATCGGGCCAGAAATAGATGGTTTCAAAAGCAGTGACAATATCAAAACTATTATCTTCATATGGCAAGTCACTTACTGACCCCTGGAGGATTTCACATCTCCCTTCATCAATAGCTTTTTGATTCAGCTGAACAGATCTTTTGACTGCAAGGGCAGAATAATCAAGGCCGCAAACTTTAGCGCAGCTCATTTTGAGAAATCTTTCAACATTGACACCGCCGCCGCAACCAATATCAAGAATGAAATCATCTTCAGTGACATTCAGGTGGCTCACACCCCATTTTGCAAGGTTTTCATGGTTTTTCGCCATCCAATCCAGAAGTTCATCACCCAGTTCACCCTGAGGATTTCTTGCATTTTTAAACAATTCCGGCTCTTCAATCAATTCAAACTGTTTATCCTCCATTTTTTCACCATTGCCCATTAAACAAGTCTTTTTCCTTTTAAATCATATTTACAATAGATATTTCTGTTAAAGCAAATATTTAATAATATAGCTAAAAAAATATAACTGTAAATATCTCCGGAGAATACATAATGCATGTAAGAAAAGCAAAGCCAAAAGATTTGGATGACATCATGAAAATATATTCAATGGCTCAGGATTTCATGATAGAGTCCGGAAATCCCAATCAGTGGGGCCGTTCCTATCCATCAAAAGAACTAATCATAGATGATATTGAAAATGAAATTTGTCATGTAATATGTAAAGACAATAAACCCCATGGAGTTTTTGCACTGTTCAGCGGTGATGAACCAACATACCAGTACATAGAAGACGGCAAATGGCTTAACGAATGTCCTTATGTTACCGTGCATAGGATTGCAAGTGACGGGAAGTGTCATGGAATATTCAAATGCGCAATAGCATACTGCAAAAGTATTTCAGACAACATCAGGATAGACACACACAAAAGCAACACGGTTATGCAAAGGCAGATTGAAAAGAACGGCTTTGAAAAATGCGGAACAGTATATGTCAGAGACGGTTCGCCAAGAATAGCTTACCAATGGTCGAAACAATGAACTGAATTTAGAAAAAATTTCTATTTGCAATCTTGGAATATAAAAAAATATTTTATAAAAGACGAACATAAATAACAATGTTAGATTTTTTGGATTGAATGTTATGAATGTGGAAAATTTAGTTGGGAATACCCCAATGATTAAAATCGATTATGAGTATGAAGGAAAGCAAGGCAGCATATATACCAAACTTGAATATTACAATTATTCAGGAAGTATTAAAGATAGGATAGCCCTATATATTCTCCTAAAGGAAAAAGAAAACGGCAATTTGGCTGACGGCCAGTCCATTGTGGAAGTTACAAGCGGAAACACAGGCATTGCCTTCAGCGCTTTTGGAGCTCTTTTAGGCCATGAGGTCCATATATTCATGCCGGACTGGGTATCCCTTGAGAGAAGAAAAATCCTTCAGATGTACGGAGCGCACGTTCATCTCGTATCCAAGGAAGAAGGAGGATTCAAAGGTGCTTTAAAACTTGCAGAAGAATTTGCACTCAAAACCAATGCATTCAGACCACTCCAATTTGACAATCCATTAAACGTTGAAGCACAATATAAAACAACCGGCCAGGAAATCATAGATGCAGTTCCTGACGTAAACGCATTTGTATCCGGAATCGGTACCGGAGGAACATTGATGGGAATCGGAAAAAGATTAAAAGACAACAATCCTGATTCCAAAATATTTGCACTTGAACCATCAACATTATCAATCCTTAAAATGGGCATGGAAGAGGGAAGCCATATGATTGAAGGTATCGGAGATGACTTTATTCCGGGAATCGTTGATAAGGATCTGATTGATGACATTGTCTTGATTCATGACTGTGATGCAATAAACATGTCAAAAAGAATAGCTAAGGAATTCGGTTTGGGAATTGGCATTTCCAGTGGAGCAAACTTCCTTGCGGCTGTTTTAATGGACAATGACGATTTGACTATAGCTACTGTATTTGCAGATGACAACAAAAAATACATTACAACAAAACTGTCCGAAGAAATAGATGATGACCCTAAACTGATTTCAAACAAAATAAATCTACTTGGATTTGAAGTAATTTAATTATTTGAATCCATACTTATATTTTTTTTAAAATTAATGAATTTATATCCACCGACAGATTTTTGGAAATCAGATTGCATTTGGTGCAGAGAAGCGCAAATACATCCTTTCCAGCCAAATCCATTTCAGTCAGCCCCTCATAATTTGCCAATCCTTTAGAAACTATTAAACTGCTTTCATCAAATACTTTTCTAAACTCAGGGGAAAACATTTCTTCTACAATTCCTCCTGAATCGCTTCCGACGGTAATGATTTCGCCAAATTCATGCAAACCTGCCTCAACAGCTTCTTTTGTACATGCATCATTAACAATTGGAGAGCTTTTAACTGCCACAGTGACATTAACGTCATAGTCAAGAATCTTTTCTATCAGTAATCTGTCGAATACTATTTCACCGGAATTGTCTGCCAGATACAGGACATCATCATGAAAATCCAAAGCCCTTTCAAACTCATCAGTGTCGTTGATGCTCAATTCTCTATTCAGGTTATCTTTTATCAGGGTTTTGAAATCTGTGCTGATGCTATATGGTCCAAAATCAAGAATATTACCTACAATTGCAACTTTAACATAAGTTTCCAGGCTATCGTTGGTTTTTAAAATCTCCTGTACATTATCTATCATGGAGAGTGCAATTTCATTGCTCATTTCTTTCTGTTTTGAATATGGATTCACACATTGTGTTTTTTGTTTGATGTATTGGTTGACCTCGGTTGCAATCTTATTCGGCTGTGAGTTTTTGTTGAAGTTTTCAGCCATGTGAATCATGCAGTTCTGCATCAGTTCAAATTTCAAATTCTCGTCGTTTGTCGACAAATCAATGACTTCCTTTACCTGCCTTAAGATGCAGGGTCCACATTCATAATACGATTTGATAATATCACTCCTTAAAAGTCCAAGTTGTCCACTGCATTTATCAGTTCCATCATGTGCATGTCCTTTTCGCTTTGAGATGCGAAGCTGTATTCCTCAAAGTAGAATGCAGGCACGCCATTTTTATTCAACGGTATTGTAAGGTAAGGTCCGCTTGTTGTGGAATCCGGCACATAATATGAAATGTTTTCACATTCACCGGCTATATCCCTTGCATACTCACTGCCCGTTGATTCCTTAACTGGGCTGAAGACGAATGTCTTATATGGATATGCGCCGACATTTGAATGAACGTCAATTGCCATTTCATAGTCTCCGTCAGCTATTTCAGGATATACATATTTCAATGCCAGATTCTGCCCGTTTTGCCTTCCGGGACTGTTGTCAGATGATCCATCACCATAATGACCTATATCCTCAGTCACATTGATGATGTATATGTCATAGCAGTGGTTGAGGTCAGTTAATGACGGAAGTAACTTGAGCAGTGTTTTGTGGGTTTCGTTTTCTAGCGGATGAACTCCGACCACATAAGCTATTTTCTGGGAATCGGGATTTCCAATATTTCTAATCACCCTGACGCTGCCCTTATCATTAACTGTATCATTGGCCAGTACCTCATATGAGATACCTTCTGCGTTGTTGCCATTTATTGAAGTTGAATTAAAAATGGCTATGCAGCATGCAAGAATAACAATCAGTAGAATTAGAATTATCAGATAGTCTCGTTTAATCATTGTTTGAACTATTGAATTTAATAAGATATAAATTTTGATAAATAATTTAAAAAAAGATAAAAAAAAATAAAAAAGTAAGGCTAAAAATCAAAGCCTATTCTCTTTTATAGAAATATGTTCCAGCACCTACTATAATTACAAATGCTAATACTAAGATTGGGTTACCGGTTACAAAATTTTGAATCGCTTTTGGAAGTGAAGTTGAATTGGTTGCATTTCCAGTAGCGTTATTTGTTGTATTTCCGGTTGCATTTCCAGTAGTATTGGTATCAGTTTCATTGGAAGTGGCAATTGTAGCATTTGCTGTTTCATTTGAAGTTGCATCCTGAACTGGAGCATCTGTAGTGCCAGCATTGCCTGCATCATTACCTGTGTCGGCGGTGTCTGCGCCAGTATCGCCGTTTACAGTGGTTTCAGCACCGGCATCGCCATTATCACTAGGCGCAGCATCTTCAGCACATACGAGACCTGCTGAAATAACAACACAAAATATTGCTAATAATGCAATTAACTTTTTGTTAAATTTCATTTTTTCACCTCTGAATAATTTATAAACATGAATTAAATGAAATACTGAAAATATTTCAAATTAACAATCAATGTTACATGTATTATTAGACATTTTAATATATAAAGTTTTTCTAATCAGCAACTCTCCAATTGTTTATGCAATAGTGAGAAATGTTTAAGATTTTTGATTAGAATTTATAATGGATATTGTGCAATTTGTACAGACAGACTGAGCTGCTTGACGGGAATGCGTATATCATTTCATCCAATTCTTCAAGGGTTATTTTCTTGTTGATGATGAATGCGAACATATTTGCAACGTTTTCGGCATCTGCAGCATATATCTCAGCGCCTACAATCTGGAGATCCTTATCCACAATCACTTTTGCCTCAGCTGTCCTGTCGTTTTTAAGCTCAAGTGAATATGCCTGACCGTATCTTATGGTGTGAACATCATATTCATCGCTTTCATCACCTATATATGCAGGCACTCCCACTGTCGCAATTCTTGGAATGGTATATGCAACTGCAGGAACCACAGGATAGGTTATCTCGTCGGCTTCTCCCAAAAGCTCTTTTGCAAGATATTTTGAGTGGTGTATTGCTACGGTTACAAGCTTTGCAATGCCTGTGTCTGCTACATCGCCTGAAGCATATATGTTAGGCACTTCGGTTTGCAGGTGTCCGTTGACCTTGATTCCCTTGTTTGTGTATGTCAGACCGACATTTTCAAGGCCTATGTCCTCCACATTGGCGGTTCTTCCCATTGCAGCTATTACATAATCCCCTGTAATGCTTTGTCCATCATCAAGGTTGACTGTAAATCCGTTTTCATATGCTCTGTTATCTATTTTCGCTTCAGGATCTCTTAAAAATTCATCTGAATTTTGGGCTGATGTGACATTTGAAACCCTGTCTTCAGGATTATCTATTTCTACGTTGCTTATGACTTCTTTTACTGTTCGGTTAAAATGGAAACGTATCCCTTTCTCTTTTAGAATTTCAATGACATTCTGTACATATGGTTGGTGGAAGTATTTCAAGGCCATGTTTCCACGGATAATGACATCGGCTTCGTGACCTGCCTCTGCAAGTATTGATGCGAATTCCATTCCCACAAATCCTGCACCTATGATGACTGCATGTTTCGGAAGCTCTTCAATGTCCAAAAAGTCTGTGCTGTCATGAAGATATTCCTTTCCCTTGATGTCTGGGATGACCGGCTTGAGACCTGTGCATATTACGATTTTATCTGTAGTGAATTTCCTGTCAGCCACCTGGACTGTGTGCTCATCAAGGATAACACCCTTTCCATGTGCCACATCAAGGTCGTATTCATCGAATTTGCCGTCCAGAAATATTGACATTCCTGCGATTCTTTTTCTTTTGTATTTCATCAAATCAGACCAGTTGACGTCAAAGTCGCCTGATTTACCGACGCCTTCAAAATTATCCGCCAATGCCTTGATTTCATATGGAGCGTCCAGGAGCGCCTTGGAATTGCATCCTCTATTTGCACATGCTCCTCCGTATAGGCTTTCCTCAATAATGAGTACTTTAAGGCCTGCTTTTCTTAAAAATCGTCCGCCTTGCCAGGCGGCATTTCCACTTCCAATATAAATAACATCATAATCCATATTTTAACCTCTATTAGTATATAATTAGATTTCAAAATATAAAATTATAATGGATAGCTGAAAATTTAAAAAAATATAAAAAATGAGTATAATCAAAAAAAAGAAAATAAAGATATTATTTGTCTGCTAGAGTCCAATAACATCTTTTTGGAGAAACAATTGTTTCATCCTTTTTCAATTCATTCATGATTTTGTCCACTTCCTTTTTCTCAACGCCAGATAGTTCACTGACTTTTTTGGCGTTTAAAGGTTCTTCTGAATTTTTAAATGCTTCGATTACTTTTTCCTTATCACTCATGATATCACCTATATATCCAATCCCTTTTCAGTCATCTTTTGCCTTAGAATAGCCATGGACTGCTTGACGTCCTTTTCGGCTACTCTTTGGACAACCCGTTCATTTTCCAAAAAGCGATTTTTGTATTCTTCCCTTTTTGCATCATCAACAATATCCAAACGGTTGTAGTCAATCAATGATTCCAAAAATGAGCATAATCCTCTGTTAAGTGCCCGTGCACCCTTTTTGTTTATTGTGATTTTGATGTTTTCAGCCACTACCATATAGCTTTTTGCACCATCATTGACATGATCCTTTTCGGCTGGAAGATCTTCAATTGACTTTACCAGACAAATGAAGTATGCATCCGCATTCTTTAGATATGTAATGTCATCATCAATTACAAAATCAAGATTATCCATATTTCCATACAATGCATCGGCATATATTTGGGGACTGAGAGTGATGTTTACAACAAACATCTTTGTTTGCCTGATGTTTTCAAGGGTTTTGCTTCCTTCAAAAATTCGTGCGGCAATGTCATAATCATTTATGCATTTTACTCCCATTGGAGCTGCATTTACCTCACCTGCACTATCCATGGTAGTGAAAATAGCTTCATACCTAGCTCCTTGTTCCATTCCGATGCTTTCCAAACTAAAAGACATATGTTCACCAACCATATATCTATGCTTGAAATCTATTAAGTTTTTTGCAAATCTTTCTCAACCCTTTATGCTTTCAGAAAAAATTAAAAGATCATATTTTTTAAAGACAATGTCCTTTTATTCCATTTATACAAACCATTTTACCGACAGGAATTTCACTGCAGGGCAATTGATTGTGTTTGTGATATATAAAAGTCTGTATGAGTTTGATTTTTCTTTAGAGTTCATTAAATGGATTTCATCACCATCTCAATTTTGCCGAAAAAAATCTACAATAGATTTTTTTGTGAAATATTTTCAGTTAAACAGATAGATGAACGCATTACAAATTTAATTTTAAAAACAAAGCATTCATTATATTAATGTTAGCTCTAATAATTTAATAGAATTTTCATTTAAATATTAAAATGCTCGTCGGTATTTTCAATTAATACATGAAAAAAGAAAGAAGAGAAATTAGAATTTGAAGACATCTTTAGCCCAGCTTAGGCGTGGTTTATATTCCAGAACTTCCTGGTCAAAAGTCTTTTCTGCTTCCCCATAATTTTCTTCCAGATTTTCTGCTTTTGAATCAATATCCAAAGTAGAGTCCTTAACTTTCCCAAGCATAGTCATTTCTTTATCGATGGATTCCAATTCAGAAAAGGTTTTTTCTTTAGCTTCAAAAAGCATGTCAATGGCTTCGCCGACACTAACGTTATGTGATTCTAAGTGCTTTACCTTTTCAAACTGTTCATCAGTAAATTCGATTTCCATTTTAACCATATATATTCCTCAATTATTTCATTGATATACTATATATATCCTGTACTTTAAATTATTTTCCCAGCACCATTAAGTAAATGATATTTAACAAAAAGCTCAGAAGGTTTTGGTGCATTATCTGACAGAACAAGATTATTCCGAACTGCTCATGATGATGCCTGAGAGATGGAAAGAGGATGAAAAAAAAGATTTAGATAAACTGTTTAAACTTATATTATTTTGAAATTTTATAATTGTTTACTTTTTAACTGTTTCAAAAGAAACATTTATATATTCTTTTAAACTTATTTTTAATCATGAATAGTAAAGACAATTTTCAGGGAATATGGGACAACTCCCCCTTTGTTGCCTGGATTAACAATATCTCAAAAAATCAGATGAAATATTTGAATTCACACATCAAGGACATGAATCTTGGCCATGAGATGAGATATATAATGGCAATCTTTGACAATCCTGGCATCTCCCAGGACGATTTGGTCAACATGTTCGGCCAGAGCAAGGCAACAGTTGCAAAATCACTTAAAAAACTGGAAGATGACGGGTACATAAAAAGGGAAGTGAATCCCGAAAACCGAAGAAAATACATGCTGAATACCACATCCAAGGCTGATGAACTCGTTCCTAAAATCAGAAAAATATCAAAGGATTGGGAGAAGGAAGTCGGCATTACAGATGAAGATTACGAACTCAAAAAAAGAATAAAGGAAATAGCAATCAACGGAATGAAGCTGACCGAAGGCTTATAAGAGGTAAAACAATGAAGATAGAATTCGAAACATATGTAATATTTGTAGCATTCATAACCTCATTTTTTGCAGTGTTCCTCTCAGCAGGCATAGTTTTAGGAGTTCCCGCCATCGCAGCTGAATTTGGTATGAACAATGTCTTTCAAAACTGGATCATTACCCTGAATGCACTTGTCATTGCAATATTCACACTCCCTGCAGGTCAGATTTCAGGAAAATATGGCGTTAAAAAATCACTGATTGCAGGAGTTTCAATATATCTGCTTGCATCAATCGGTGCCTGCCTTTCCTTTTCAACTGAATCATTCTTAATATTCAGAGTATTTCAGGGCATCGGAATAGCATTTTCAAATGTCTCTGCAATGGCAATGGTCGTACAGGCAGTCAAACCTCAAAACAGAGGAAAAGCACTTGGATTTACAGTGACCGGTGTGTATCTGGCAGGATCACTGTCACCGGTATTATGCGGATTTCTGGTGCACAACTTCGGCTGGAGGACAATGTTTTACTTTGTCATACCATTCCTGATGCTCTGCATTGTGCTTATGATATTGAAAATACCGCAGGAATGGAAAACCTACGAGGACAGCAAGATAGATTCTTTAGGTTATGTCATTTATGGAATAGGTATTACATTATTCATTTACGGATTTACCAATCTGATGAATGAATTCGGAGCAATATCCATTATCGTCGGAACTGTTCTGTTAATTGTTTTTGGATACTACGAACTTAAAGTCGATAGCCCTGCATTTAATATGAACCTGTTTAAAAACATGAAGTTCACATCATCCAACGTTGCGGCCTTGTGCAGCTACCTTGCGATAGCTTCAATTACAACCATCCTGAACTATCACTTCCAGTACGTTAGGGGCTGGAATGCACAGATGTCCGGAATGATACTAATCATCACACCAATAATAATGGCAATAATAGCGCCAAATGCCGGCAAGCTGTCCGATAGGATTCATCCGCAAAAACTGGCAGCAATCGGAATGGGAATTGCCACAATAACATTGACAATATTGATATTTTTAGATGCAAACACCCCATTATACCTTATAGTCATAGCTATGATTCTGCAGGGTATCGGAATGGGATTGTTTACAACACCTAATACCAATGCAATCATGAGTTCAGTCCCTCCTAATGAAACCCCAAACGCATCTGCAGCACAATCCGCCATGAGAACAATGGGGCAAACCATCAGCATGGGTCTTTTGACACTCGTTTTTGCATGGATAATGGGTGATTTGGTTCTGTCTTCACAATATGCCAATCTGATAGTTCAATGTTCACAACTGATCTGTTTTATTTGTACAATTTTATGCATAATAGCAATTTTCGCTTCTTTAGTGGGTGTTCACTCTAAAGATGCTTTCAATATAGATAATAAAGTTTAAAGAGGGATAACAATGAAAATAGAATTCGAAACATATGTAGTATTCGTATCATTTATAACATCATTTTTTGCGGTGTTTTTATCAAATGGTATAATAATCGGCGTTCCGGCTATTGCACAGGACTTTGCAATGAATAATGTTATTCAAAACTGGGTGCCGACAATATTTTTCCTGGTGGTGGCAGTATTTACAGTTCCCGCAGGACAAATTTCAGGAAAATTCGGAGTTAAAAAATCACTGATGGCAGGGATTGTCGTCTTTTTATTAGGATCAATCGGTGCATGCCTTGCATTTTCAACAGAATCATTTTTAGTATTCAGGATTATACAGGGTGCAGGAGTTGCATTTCTGAACGTTTCCGCAATGGCAATGGTGGTTCAGGCAGTCAAACCTCAAAACAGAGGAAAAGCACTTGGATTTACAGTGACCGGAGTGTATCTTGCAACATCACTTTCACCGGTAATCTGCGGATTTCTGGTACATAATCTCGGATGGAGAGCAATGTTTTACTTCGTAATCCCATTTTTGGTATTGTGTATCATCTTAATGATTTTGAAAATACCTCAAGAGTGGAAAACCTATGAAAAAGATAAGATTGATAAGGTGGGGTCTGTCCTATATGCCATAGGAATTCTTGCATTCATCTACGGATTTACAACACTGATTACAACAAACGGAAAAATACTGACCGTTGTGGGTGTAATTTTACTCATAATATTCGGATGGTATGAATTAAGACAGACTTCTCCGGTATTCAACATGAATCTGTTTAAAAACAAGAAGTTCACATCATCCAATATTGCAGCATTATGCAGTTACCTTGCAATAATGGTGGTTACAACAATCCTGAACTATCATTTCCAATATGTAAGGGGCTGGAATGCTCAGATGTCCGGAATGATACTTATCATCACACCGATCATCATGGCAATAATGGCGCCTAATGCAGGAAAACTTTCAGACAGAATACATCCTCAAAAGCTTGCAGCCATTGGTATCGGAATTGCTGCAGTTGCACTGGCAATTCTAACATTCCTGACCGGTGACACACCGCTTTATGTTGTTGTATTGGCAATGATTCTACAGGGTATTGGAATGGGACTGTTCTCAAGTCCAAACATGAATGCAATCATGAGTTCAGTTCCTCCGAAAGATGCTCCAACCGCATCAGCTTCACAAGCAACAATGAGGACAATAGGCCAGACCATGAGCTTAGGACTTCTAACACTTGTCTTTGCCTGGGTAATGGGCAGCCTGGAACTGGCTCCGCAATATGCAGGCATGATTGTACAGGCATCTCAAATAATCTGTCTGATATGTACAATAGCATGCATTCTTTCAGTATTCGCATCACTTGTTGGAATTAAATCAAGCGACAAGTTCAATACTGACAGACCTAATTGATAGTATCTTTACTATCAATTTTTCTTTTTTTTAATGTTTTAAAAACACCATTGAAATGTTTTGCTTTACTTGAACCTCTCCGGCTTGTAGAAGCCGGAGATTCTTAGGCCATGCCTATTTTTTCGTCAAAGCATTTCCATTCATAATAATATGTGGATTTTCCTTGAC
>NZ_CACXXB010000019.1 GCF_902771435.1 uncultured Methanobrevibacter sp.
AACCCAACCGGAAGATACTTCAGAAATATGAATAAAAGCTTCTTTGCCCTGATATTCTTCCAATTTAGCAAAAGCCCCATAATTAAGAACTTTATAAACAGTACCTACAATAAGTTCTCCTTCATCAGGCCATTCTTGACTTTTTCTTACCATACTCTCACCAACATTATATAAAAATTATAAAAAATAGTAAAAAATAAGTTAAAAACTAGATATCTAGTTTAAAACTTTTTCAATGTGTGCGGTGATTTTAGCTTTAGCACCGCGAGATTTGACAAGGGTTTTACCACAAATAATACATTTTACATCAGATGCAGCACGATCGAATATTACTTGTTCATTGTCACAATCTAAACATTTAACTTTTAAAAAGTTTCCTCTACCTTTACTAACCATGTTAATCACCTATTTAGCTACAAATTCAGGTTTTCCTGTTCTGAAAGATTGTTTGATGTGAGATTTACCACATTCTTTACATTTAAGTCTTAAGTCTAATTTTTTAACTGGTTTGTTTCCAGCAGGTAAAGGCCTTGGATAACCTCTGTAACCAGCAGTTACACGTCTGAATTGTCTTTGTCCCCAAGTTAACTCACTAGCTTTTCTTCTTTTAGCAGTGTGTACTTCATGTACTGTGTGTTTTTTACAGTGAGGACAGTATGTTCTTTTTTCTTTTGGTATTTTCATTTTTTCACCGTCTTATACACTTTAAAGTGTTTAATCAATTAATCATTGTAAATCTATTCATAAATTTATCTAACACAGGGTTTTATCAAAAAACGTTAGAGATTAAAACTGCAGTGTAACGCATCAAGTCTACAAACAGCAAAAATCCAAATTATAAAAATATAATTTTTTATTATCACAAATAGATATGTTCTTTATTTATATAATACAAGTTATATAAACTTAATGGAAAACTAGCTAAATTTTAACTAGACGACCCTTTCGATTTTTAAAAAATATTTTTGCATTAATCATGGGAAGGGTTACCAGATCTTGGGGTCGGAACGGACCATAAACTTTTTCATCAACACCCACAATGGAATCAACATCATCAAAAACAAGCATTGTTACCAATTCCATGTCTTTAGCTAATTTTTGAGATTCCAAATCATAAAATTCTTCAACTTCATCAGCTACATTCGGATTATCTTCAATGCTTGGTTTCGGAGCAGTATCCTTTGGTTTGGCATCAGCAACTGAAGGTTTTTTTGAATCTTCAGTCTGCTTTTCGACTGGTTTTGGCTTTTCATCAACAATTGGTTTTGCCCTGCTAATCTCATCCAGTCTGTTGAGAACCTCGTCCTTTTCAGGACTTTCACTTGGAGGAGTTAAAGTTGTATTTTGAGTTTCCTCCTGGTTTATTTCATCGTCTTCCTCGGATATTTTTTCCAATGAAATATTTCCTCTGTGATTTTTTAATGTCTCAATCAATGAGTAGTAAAACCTTTCCTCTTCAGGTGTCAGATTCAATGGGGTGGTATCGACCAGATCGAATTGGGGTTTGCCTGTAAAAAGATGGTAAGACCTGTGAATGTTAACTACTGCAGATTCTGTGATTTTCTTTTCTCGCCTTTCACAAATATCTGTAGCAATCATCTGGGCATTTTTAAGAATGCCGTGGACATTAGAGAATGGATCTTCAATAGCCTGTTTTCTTAAGCCATCCAAATACTCATGTAAATCAGTGTAAAAAGTTTCCTCTACACGAGCCAATGTGCCGTTATTTCGTTCTTTTTTTTGAATTTGACGCAATTCCTGATAAAATTGATCCACTTAATACCATCTCTAATATAATCTATTGAAAATAAAAAAAAGTTAAATCAAATGAAATTATTCATCTGATTCTAATCTAGGAGCGAGTAAAAAGCTTAGTTTACCATCGCCGGTAACCATATTAAGGGTTAAACTCAATGGCATGTCAGTACCTAAGCCAATTTCAGCTTCCTCTGAAAATTTATCTGCTTTAAGCATTTCTCTAATCTTATCCAATGAGAATAATGATTTTGCATGTTCGTTAATGTTTTCTCCGTGGAGATATTTAATGCTTGCATCACCGAATTCACCATCAGCAGATGCTATAAAGTAATCTTCATCAACTTGGAAAGCGATTTTGTCTGAAAATATATCAATATCGTTGATACAATCTTTTAAGATAGAGAAACGAACTTTAAATGATGTTGGGTGTTCGATTTGAGGAGGAACAGGGTTATCATATTCCATATCGATTAATCTTATTTTGAAAGTCCTTGTTGCATCCCCTTCAAAAGTAATGATGAAATTTCCTTCATCAACTGACATTAAAACTCTGTCTTGAGATTTTGCACGTTTAAGTACTCTCATGAATTCATCAGTATCAATATTGATTTTTTCAGGAACATCACAAATATATTCATCAAATAAACTAGATTTGAGTTCCAAATGTACGAAAGTTATGTGACTACGGTCTAAGGCATCTAATCTCATGCCTTCACTATCAGTTTGAATCTGTACTTCATCTACAATTGATGAAATAGCATCAAAACTGGTTTTTAATATACTAGAATCACTTAATTCTGCTTTAAACATAGATAATCCTCTAAATAGTAATATGTTTATATTTATTTTTTATATATTATAAGTTTTACTTTTTAGATAATCTATTCATTACAAGCCTTTTTCATGCTGGAAACATATTCCTTTAATGGTTCTGCAGCATCTTCACCATGCTCTTCGATGATTTTTACGATTGCACTACCAACAATGACACCATCTGCAATCCCTCCAATTTCAGATGCCTGCTTAGGAGTGTTTATTCCAAAACCTACAGCCAGCGGCAAATCGGTGACATCACGAATGTCATCTATTATGGCATTCAAATCTGTTTTAATCTCTGAACGCATTCCTGTGACTCCCAATGATGAAACTACATAAATATAACCGGTTGCTTCACTTGCTATCTTTTGAATTCTCTCCTTTGATGTTGGTGCAATCAAAGAAATGATGTCCACATCATATTTGCGAGCAATATCTGCAATTTCCCCCTTTTCCTCATAAGGAAGGTCTGGAGATATTATCCCATCGATACCAAGTTCATTGCATTTTTTAAAGAATCTTTCATAACCGTAAAAGAAAACAGGATTGATATAAGTTAAAAACACTATCGGAATATCTGATTTTTCGCGAATGGCTTTTATTGCATCAAATACATCGTCAGTAGTTGTGTTTTGTTTAAGCGCTCTTACATTAGCCTCCTGAATTACAACACCTTCAGCCATAGGATCTGAAAATGGAATACCTATTTCTATTAAATCACAGCCTGCCTCTTCCATTGCAAGTGCATATTCTACAGTTTTTTCAATATTTGGATCTCCTGCAGTGAAAAAAGGTATGAATGCTTTTCCGTTTTTAAATGCATTAGCTATCTTACTCATTTAACTCAACTCCTCTGTATTCTGCAATTGACCTGACATCCTTATCCCCTCTTCCTGAAAGACAAATCATAATTATATCATCATTATCCATTGTTGGAGCTATTTTCATGGCATGTGCAACGGCATGAGCACTTTCAATAGCCGGAATAATACCTTCCATTCTTGAAAGATATTCAAAAGCTTCTACCGCTTCCTCATCGTTGATTGGAACATATTCTGCCCTGCCTGTGTCTCTTAAATATGCATGTTCCGGACCCACACCAGGATAGTCAAGACCTGCTGAGACAGAATAAACCGGAGCAATCTGGCCGTAATCTCCCTGATTGAAAATTGATTTCATTCCATGAAATATTCCTATCTTTCCATTAGTCAATGCGGCCGCATTGTATGGGGTGTCAACACCTTTCCCCCCAGCTTCACAGCCTATTAGCTTAACTTCCTCATCCTCAATGAAATTATAAAATGCCCCCATTGCATTACTTCCACCACCAACACAGGCAACAACTGCTGTAGGAAGTCTTCCTTCAATTTCTAAAAATTGCTGGCGAGCTTCAGCACTTATTACCGCCTGAAAATCACGAACAATCATTGGAAATGGATGTGGCCCCATAGTAGAACCGATTACATAGTTAGTATCATGAACACGAGCAATCCAATCTCTAAATGCATCATTTACAGCGTCCTTAAGTGTTTTTGTTCCGGATTTGACTGAATGTACCTTTGCACCAAGCAATTCCATCCTATAAACATTTAGAGCCTGTCTTTTAGTGTCTACTTCACCCATAAATACTTCACATTCCATATCCAGAAGTGCTGCGGCAGTAGCGGTTGCAACTCCATGTTGACCTGCGCCGGTTTCGGCAATTACTCTTGTCTTTCCCATTTTTTTAGCAAGCAAAACCTGTCCTAAAACATTATTTATCTTATGGGCTCCTGTATGATTCAAATCTTCACGTTTCAAATAAATTTTTGCCCCGCCAAGGTCTTCTGTCATTCTTTTTGCATAATACAATAAAGAAGGCCTTCCAGCATATTCCTTCAATAATGTGTTTAACTCTTCTACAAAATCAGGATCATTCATATAATGATGATATTGCTCTTCCAGATACAGCAATTCATTCATTAATGTCTCAGATATGTATTGGCCACCGTATTCACCATATCTTCCGTTATTCAACGTATAACCTCCATAATTTCTTTAATCTTGTTTTCATCTTTATAACCGTCTGTTTCTAAACTTGAGCTTAAATCAATGGCATAGGGGTTGAACTGTTCAATAGCCTCAATGACATTGTCTGAATTAATTCCCCCCGCCAGGAAAAATTCTTTTTTTAAATCATTTCTTATTAAACGCCAGTCAAATGTTTTTCCACTGCCTTTTCCACTATCAAGAAGTAAATAATCCGCAGCAGAATCATCATATTCTGATAAATCTTCATTTTCAGACATTTCAATGGCTTTGATGATTTTTAGTTCATCATTAGTATTTTCTTTTAAATAATTAATATAATCTTCACTTTCCAAACCGTGAAGCTGAGCAATTTCTATTACTCCATCTTCATATAAACTTAAGATTTCACTGCAATCTGCATCAACAAAAACACCGACTGAAACTATATCCGGACTTAAATTAGCTTTTAACTGTGATGCAAGCTCATGAGAGACCTGTCTTTTTGAATCGGCAAATACAAAACCTATATAATCAGGCTCATACATATTTACAATTTCAATATCTTCCAAACGCCTGAGTCCACAGATTTTGATTTTAACCATTTTTCAACTCCAAAATCATAGACTTTTTATCATCACTTTTCATTAAAGTTTCACCAATTAAAACAGCATCAACATCATTTTCCTTTAATTTCCTTACATCTTCAGGTGTTTTAATGCCACTTTCAGAAATAAATATTACATCTCCACTAACACATCTACGTAAGCTGATACTATTTTCAATGTTTACTGTAAAATCTGTCAGGTCCCTGTTGTTTACACCAATAATTTCAGCGCCAACATTGAGAGCTGTTCTTATTTCATCACCGTCATGAGTTTCAACGATTGCAGAAAGGCCCAAATCATGTGCCAAATCCAAAAATTTCTTTAGCTCGACAATTGATAAAATGGAAACTATAAGCAACACCGCTGATGCACCAAGAGCCTTAGCCTCCCAAATCATATACTCATCAATGATAAAATCCTTTCTTAAAGTTGGTATGCTGACACATTGTGAAATTTCCTTTAGATAATCATTGGATCCTTTAAAAAAGTAAGGTTCTGTTAAAACAGAAATGGCTGATGCTCCAGCTTCCTCATACTCTTTTGCAATAGCCAGATAATCAAAATCTTCAGCGATTAAACCTTTTGAAGGAGATGCCCTTTTGACTTCAGCAATGATTGAAATTTCATCTTCGCTTAAGGCTTTTTTAAACGGGAAATCCTGATTAATCTCCAATTTCTGGACTTCCTCTTTAAGCTGGTCCAATGATTTGCTTTCCTTTGATTCTGTTAATCTTTCTTTGGTTTTTTCAACAATCTCTTCTAACATTTTAATCATCTATTAGTACATTCAATAAATCTTTCAAGCTGAGTTAGTGCTTTTCCTGAATCAATAATCTCTTCTGCCAATTTTACACCATCACGAAGGGAATCAACCTTGCCTGCAACATACAGTCCTGCTCCTGAATTCAATAAGACAGCATTTCTTTTAGGTCCCTTTTCGCCATTTAGAATTGATAATGTGATTTGAGCATTTTCTTTTGCATCCCCACCAACCAGATCTTCTTTGGATGCCTTTTCCATTCCAAAATATTCCGGAGTGATTTCGTAAGACATTATATTTCCGTCTTTAAGCTCGCAGACTGATGTTTTATCACTTACTGATATTTCATCCATTCCGTCAACTCCATAAACTGTCAGTGCGGACTTAACTCCCAAATTCTTTAAAACCTGTGTTAGCGGTTCCACAAGATATTCTTCATAAACCCCCAAAACTTCCATTGAAGCACCTGCAGGACTGGTTAGGGGCCCTAAAATATTAAATATTGTTCTTATAGACAATTCCTTTCTAACGCCTGCAACATATTTCATTGCCAAATGGTAGTTTTGAGCAAACAGGAAACATAAATTAATTTCTTTAAGGCATTTTAAACTTTTTTCGGGTTCGATGTAAATATTAACACCCAACTCTTCCAAAACATCTGCTGCACCACATTTACTGGATGCTGACCTGTTACCGTGTTTGGCCACAGGAACGCCTGCTGCTGAAATTACAATTGCAGATGTGGTGGATATGTTGAATGTGTTGGAACCGTCGCCTCCGGTCCCTACAATTTCCAATACTTCCTCGTCATTCAGCAATCTCACACAATGAGCCCTCATGGCTTCAGCAGAAGCAGTGATTTCATCTATGGTTTCCCCTTTCATAGACATTGCAGTCAAATATGCACTCATCTGCACTTCACTGGCTTCACCGCTCATGATTTCATCCATGGTTTGGTAAGCTTCATCATAAGTTAAATCTTCATGTTTATATACTTTTAAAATAGCTTCTTTAATCATAAAATTCCTCTGTTAACTTTTTCTAT
This sequence comes from uncultured Methanobrevibacter sp., assembly GCF_902771435.1. Lineage (GTDB taxonomy): Archaea > Methanobacteriota > Methanobacteria > Methanobacteriales > Methanobacteriaceae > Methanocatella. The sequence continues at coordinate 6,995 of NZ_CACXXB010000019.1, forward strand.
GAAATTCTTTATAATTGTTAAACCGTCAGGTGTTAATATTGATTCCGGGTGAAATTGAAGACCATAAACATTGAAATCCTTGTGTTTGACAGCCATAATCTCACCATCGTCTTTTGCTTTTGATATTATTTGTAAACTGTCTGGAAGAGTATCACCAAGTAAGCTTAGGGAATGATATCTGCCTACAGTTATTTCGGAGGGCAATTCCTTGAAAATAAAATCATAATCAAGTGATATTTCTGAGGATTTTCCGTGCATCAGTCTTTTCGCATGGGAAACTGTTCCGCCAAAAGCTTCACAAATTGACTGATGACCCAGACAGACACCTAAAATTGGGATTTTATCATAAAAGTTTTTTACCACATCAATACAAATTCCGGCATCCTTGGGTTTTCCAGGTCCGGGAGATAAAATAATGCATTCAGGACTTAAAGTCTGAATTTCCTCAACAGTTATTTTATCGTTTCTTACAACCTTAATGTCAGGATTGACCTCTCCGATTAACTGGTATAGGTTATATGAAAAACTATCGTAATTGTCAATTAATAATATCATATCATTCAATTCCCCCATTTGCAATTTTTAATGCATTTATTACCGCAGCCGCTTTGTTCAATGATTCCTCAAATTCCATTTCAGGTACGCTGTCAGCAACTATTCCCGCACCTGAACGGATGTATACCTTATTGTTTCTTGCAAATGCTATCCTAATTGAAATGCATGTATCTATGTTTCCGCTCAAGTCAACATAACCGATAGCCCCACCGTAAATCCCTCTTTTATTGTCTTCCAATTCATTGATTATTTCACAGGCCCTTATTTTTGGAGCTCCGGACAATGTTCCTGCAGGTAAAATTGAATCTATCGCCACAAGAGAATCCAAGTCGCTTCTTAATGTTCCGCTTACAGTTGATCCTATATGCATCACATGTGAGAACCTTTCAACTGAGAGATATTTGTCGACATGGACGGAGCCGATTTCTGAAATTCTTCCTATGTCGTTTCTTCCCAAATCAACGAGCATGTTGTGTTCGGCCAATTCCTTTTCATCACTCAGCAATTCTCTTTCAAGTTCCAAATCCTCTTCTTCAGTTTTTCCGCGAGGTCTTGTTCCGGCCAATGGGAATGTGTAAAGCTGCCTGTCTGTTAATTTTACAAGGGTTTCGGGAGATGCACCTGCAATCTCTATGTCATTGCTTGAGAAATAAAACATGTACGGTGAGGGATTTGTTGTTCTAAGTACCCTATAAGTATCAAATAGGCTTCCGGATATTTCCGCCTCTATCTTATTTGAAAGGACAACCTGAAAAATGTCGCCTTCCTTAATGTAATGTTTGGCTTTCAATACCATATCACAATATTTTTCACGTGAAAAGCATGGTTTGAAATCGGATTTTAATTTCAACGGTTCAATTTTGGCCTTTTTACCGTTTTTAATCAGGCCCGCCAATTTCCTCAAATCATCACATGCCTTTTCATAGTTGTTTTCCAAATCATCGGTTTTGATATTGGAAATTAAGATGATTTTCTGTTTGAAGTTATCGAATGCAATTACCTTGTCAAACAGCATCAGGTCAATGTCCTTAAACTGATCCTGATTTTCAGCATCTAGATTCAGGGAAGGCTCGGCATACTTTATATAATCATAGGCAAAATACCCGACAAATCCTCCTGTAAACGGAGGCAAATAATCTAGCTTTGGAGACTTATTCTTGTTCACCAAATCCCTAATTATTTCACTTGGATTATCTGTTTCAATAATGATTTCATCATCATTGAACTCATCGAAGTTTTCGCTGCCCCTAATCCTGACAGTACCGTCTTGGCATGTGAATTCTAAAAGCGGATTAAATCCTAAAAAAGAGTATCTTCCCCATTTTTCCGCATCCTCGATACTTTCAAGCATGTAACAGTGATTGCTTATTGCCTTTAAAACTCTTAAAACTTCTATTGGAGTAGCTATATCCGAAAACAATTCAAAGGATACCGGTATTCGCTTATACTCTTTGTTTTTTGAAATATTTTTTGCTTCTTCTAAACTTGGGGAAAACATTCTATCACAAATAATAATCTATACAATGTACTATTTAAAACCTTGTTGTCATTATTTGTACATTGGAAAAAATGTGAAAAAAAATATAGTTATAATTTATCTTGCTCTTTTGAAAATTGAATAACAATCTTTTTAATTTCCCTACTGCTCAAATAAGGGAGTTTTTCTGCTATTTCCTTTTCCAAATCTCTATTTAACTGCAATCTTTTTTTAACATATTCTTCGCCTTCAAATTCCTTTCTATATTGTTGATTCAAATTAGAATATTTTGTAATTAAAGGCTGAAGAATGCTTCCGATATCCTTATCCAGCTTATCATTGACAATCTTCTGTTTTCTGATTTCTGTAACAAACCCGACGACTGTTATGAAAAATCCCAAAACGGTGACAGTCAATGCCGGGACAAAAATCTTATCATTGCCGATGAACATTACTGTAACAAAGATTCCTACAAATATAAGAAGAATTCCAATTTTTCTTAAATCCATGTTAAAATATCTATATTCATTATTATTTAACTTTATTCAATTCTTTAGTAATGGATTTTAACAAAATTATGGCCGAAATTATTGCCAATATGCTGACAACAGACATTACAATACCATTGGTGAACAATAGATTATCATAATCGGCAATCCGTATTAGTTCGGCAAACAGATTGTTTAGAAAGTGAGCCAATATGGGAACACAGATGTTTTCTGTCTTCAAATATAATATGGCCATGCAAACCGCAAATACGAAAGCGGAGATTATGCTTCCAAAACTATGAAGGGCAGCGAACAGCAGTGAAGAAATCAAAATAGCGAATATCGCAGGAGTGTATAATTTCAACCTGTTCAGCAAAACTCCCCTGAAAATCAGCTCCTCCGATATTGGAGAAATTAATACAGTGGAGACAAATATGCCCAAAATCGGCAATGACCCAGTCAATGACATTGAGGGTACGTAAAATCCAACCAAAAAATTTAAAGCCGGAAAATGAACAACACATTCATTTGCCAGATACAGCATGCCATAGGAAAAGAAAATATTGGAAAAAACGATTACAAGAATATATTTTAACTCGATTTTTGAAAAGACATTGAAAAGATCCTCCCTAAAATCTGAAGAATAATCTTTTAATTTGATAATGAAATAGGCTATAATGACCACATACAACCATTTTTCATTAATAACTCCCGTAACCTTACCAAGAACATATAAAACAAAATATGAAACAATTATAAGAATAGCAATGTGATAAATCTTAATTTTCTTTAGATTATCGTTGAATAAAGACATATTATCAAAAATCAGTAAATTTAAATGAGTTCAAAAATTAAATAGCATATATATTAACATAACAAACTATTCAAATAAATACTATCCCAAAATCTCATTCAATCATCTTCATTAAACACAAAAACATCTTCAATGGAATTTTCACCCAAAATCTTAGCAATCTTATAAGCTAACAGTAAGGACGGATTATAACGAGCATTTTCTAAAGCGTTGATTGTTTGGCGTGTTACTCCAACAGATTCAGCTAATTCCTGTTGAGTAATGCCTTTTTCCTGGCGTAATTGCCGAATTTTTGTTTCCATATACTCACCCACCAATTAATCAAGAGATTAAAGTGGTTGTAATAATTTCTTTAAATGAAGTATATATAAATGTTTTGTAAACTAAACAAAATATAATATAAAAGAAAATATTAAATATATACTATATTTTAATGAAGTAAAATGAGTTGATAAAAAATGGCTATACATCCGATTGAATTTAGGTATGGTACCCCGGAAATGAAAAGAATCTGGGAAGAAGAAAATAAACTGCAAAAAATGTTAGATGTGGAATCCGCATTGGCTCAAGCTGAAGGAAAACTAGGCATCATCCCACAGGAAGTCGCTGATGAAATTGCAGCAAAAGCTAATACTGATTACGTCAAATTAGAAAGAATGAAAGAAATCGAAGCTGAAACAAACCACGATATTGCAGCACTGTCCAAATCAATAACCGAAGTATGTGAAAATGGTGCTGGAGAATATGTGCACTTTGGAGCTACATCTAACGACATTGTAGACAGTTCAAATTCATTGCTCATAAAAGATTCAATTGAAGTTTTAAAAGAGAAATTGGAAAGATTAACTAAAATAATGCTCAAGCTAACTGAAGAAAATAAAATGAAAGTGTGCATTGGACGTACTCACGGTCAACACGCTCTTCCAACCACATACGGTATGAAATTTGGTATTTGGGCTGATGAGCTCCACAGACAATATGTAAGATTGGAAAATGCAGAATCAAACGTTTGTATTGGAATGATGGACGGAGCCGTTGGTACAACCGCAGCATTAGGCGAACAAGGATGGGAAATCCACAAAACCGTTGCAGAAATTTTAGGCCTTCCTGCTGCAACAATCACCAACCAGGTTGTCCAAAGGGACAATCATGTAGAATTCATTAGCGTTTTGGCAAATATCGCAAGTACTTTGGATAAAATTGGATTGGAAATCAGAAGCCTTCAAAGAACCGAACTTATGGAAGTTGGAGAATTCTTTGATCCTGAAAAACAGGTTGGAAGTAGCACAATGCCACACAAAATGAATCCTATTACTGCAGAAAGAATTTGTGGTGTTGCCAGAATCATTAAATCCTATGTTAATGCTGCTTTAGACAACAATCCGCTTTGGCATGAAAGAGATTTAACCAATTCCTCATGTGAAAGAATCATGTTTCCGGAAAGCTGCATCTTAACAGATTACATCCTCAACCTAACAATCAAACTAATGAATAATCTTATTTTCTATGATGAAAATATCGAAAGAAATTTAAACCTGACCAACGGTTTGATTATGGCTGAAAGATTAATGGCAGAACTTACCCGTGCAGGAATGGGAAAACAGACTGCATACGGCATTGTAAGGAAAAATGCAATTAAGGCCAACAAAGAAAAACTGTTACTGGGCGAATTAATCCTGGAAGATGAGGAAGTTCAAAAATACCTAACTGAAGAGGATGTTGAAAAAATAATGGATCCACACACCTATGTCGGTTCCATTTCAATAATTATTGATGAATTACTCGAAAAATCTAAAGACTGGTTCTAGGTGTAATAATGAGTGGTTTTAAAGAGTTAAAATCAGTGGATTTAGCTTCCTACACAATAATTTCAACTGCCATTGCAGTATTATTTTCAATAATATCTTCAATAGTTTTAGTTATAGCGATTGGAATTGCAAGTCCTCAGGCCATGAGCGGTGCAATCTTCATAATCTCCACACTTATTGTAGGAACACTGATGTACACAGTATACAATGCGTTTTGTCAAGGATATCTCTATAACATTTTAACACAAAAGCTCAATTCAATAAAGATAGCTTTCAGGGACGATAAGGAAATCGTTAAGGTCTCAACCATTGAAACTGCAATCGTCATTTCAATGATTACTACAATTCAGGTAATTCTATTATACCTGGTTTCAGTATTCCTGTTCCCGTTATTGCTCAATTCATTGATTCAGACATTAATGTATTCCGGCCAGCAATTAATGGCATTCAGCATTTATCAATTCATGATGCTTTTAAGCCAACCTGTTACAATTGCCATGATTATTTTTGGTACATTCGTCATTACATTTGTATTTGTCTTGCTTGGATGTTACATTTACAATATTCTTGCAGGTACCGGAAGAGGAGCCATTGTAAACCTATCCAACGAAGACAACATGACTGCAATCGATTCAATTGATGTTTTAAAATTAGCTATTGTTTTTGCAGTTGTCGGAGGCGTTTTAAATTTAATCCTTGCACTCATTACATTGATAAGCGGAGGAGACGTGATGACTCTCATTATAAATGTAATCGTAGGATTCGTTGGCGCATTTGTAAACGGTGTACTTATGGCCATATTCTATAACTTCCTTGCACCAAAACTCGGAAAATTAAAATTAGAATTAATTGATCAATAGACCAATTAATTTTTACTTTTTCTTTTTATTTCAGGAACATATCTCTTAAGCATCAGTGATAGGGATATGACTGTCACGGAACTCATTGCCATTGCAAGACCTGCCAGTGCAGGTTTAAATGTTATTCCGAATGCAGGATATAATACCCCTGCCGCTACAGGAATCAGTATTGAGTTATATGCAAAGGCCCAGAAGATGTTTTCCTTGATTCTTCTCATTACTTTTTTGGAAAACTGTACTGCTGCAACTACATTTTCCAGATCACCTTCCATAACAACAATATCACCACTTTCCATAGCAATATCTGTTCCATTGCCCATAGCTACACCAATATCTGCCTGTGTCAGTGCCGGAGCGTCATTGATACCGTCCCCAACAAACAATACTTTTTTGGTATGGTTCGCCTGAGTTTCCTTTACAATATCAAGCTTATTTTCCGGAAGGACTCCTGCACGGACATTGTCAATTCCAACTTCACGGGCCACATTGAGTGCGGTGGATTCATTGTCCCCTGTAAGCATATATGTTTCAACATCCATTTTATGCAGTTCATCAATGGTTCTTTTGGAATTGGCTTTGATTTTATCAGATAAGCTTAAAATACCTTTAACGGATTTATCATATGCCAGAAAGATGATTGTCTTGCTTTGGCTTTCAAGTTCATGATACTTATCCTCCAACTCTTTGGAAACGTCAATTTCATTGGCCCTCATCAATGCGAGATTACCTGCAAAAACATCACTTCCATCCAGTTTGGCTTTCAAACCCTTACCTGTTACATTTTCAAAGTCGGTGGTTTGGTCCAAATCCAAATTCAACTCTTTTGCCTTATTTACAATAGCCTTTGCAATCGGATGGTTTGAATTCTGCTCCACGCTGGCTGCAAGCTTAATCAGTTCCTCATCTGAAATGCCATATGAGATTATATCGTCCACTTCAGGTTTTCCTTCAGTTATTGTTCCGGTTTTATCAAATGCAGCAACATCAATTTGGCCTGCATTTTCCAGAGTATCTCCATTTTTAATAAGGATTCCGAATTCGGCTGCCCTTCCAACACCAACGGTAACTGCAGTTGGAGTGGCCAATCCCAATGCACATGGACATGCAACCACCAGAATTGAAATCAGACATGTTAAAGAGAACAGCAATGTAGCTCCCAGTACAAAATACCAAATCAGGAATACCACAATAGCTATTGTCAGGATGACAGGAATGAAGTATGATACAATGGTGTTTGCAAATTTCTGAACCGGAGGCCTAGAGGATTGTGCCTTCTCGACCAAACGAATAATGTTTGAAAGCACTGTTTCCTTTCCGATCTTTTGAGCCCTGATGTGTAAAACACCATCCTGATTGATTGTACCGGCAAATACTTCTTCACCGTCTTTTTTAACTTTAGGAATCGGTTCACCGTTAATCATTGATTCATCAACATAGGATTCACCACCTACAACATCCCCGTCAACAGGAATTTTCTCGCCGGGCTTTACCAAAAGCAAATTGCCAATTTCAATGTCCGCTATGGAAACTTCCTTTTGTGATTTGATTTCACCGTTTTCATCAAGCTCTATGGCTGTTGCAACAGTTGGCTGAAGGCCAATAAGTTCACGAATAGAGTCTGAAGTTCTTTTCTTGGCTCTTGCTTCAAGATATCTTCCAATCATTAAAAATGCAGGAAGCATTACTGCAGAATCATAAAACATGAATGTATGGTCCAAAACAATGTGGAACGTTCCGAGGATACTTGAAACATAAGCCACCACAATACCCATAGAATACATCACATCCATATTCAAGTTCTTATGCATCAGACCGTTGAATCCCGCTTTTAGAATTGGCAGGGAAACATATAAAAACGGACCTATACTTACAATCAATGACAAAAGACCGACAGAAGATACGTCAAGACCTGTTGCCTGATTTAAACTGTTTACAATACCTGCCAAAGGATCCCACATTGTAAACATTAAAATCATTAAAATGACTGAAGCTATTAGGCCTACAATAATCCTGTTACGTTTTTCGGCTAAATCCTGTTGATAAATAGCTTCCTCATCAATTTCCGTTTGTCCTTCAACACCTAAAAGTTCAAATCCCAATGATTCTATTACCTTTTCAATTTCATCCAATGTCACTTTAGATGAATCATACCTTATTCTTGCTGATTGTGAGGTTAAGTCTGCCTTTACATCAAAAATTCCATCCAGCCTGATTAGGAAATTCTCAACGTTCATGGTACATGAAGCGCAGTGCATTCCCTGGATTCTTAAGGTCATTTCATCTGTGTGGAGTTCAAAACCCAGATTTTTTACCAGCCTTTCCATTTCTTCATAAGAAATTTTTTTGGTATCTACAGTAATATGTAATTTATTTGCTGCAAGGTCCGCATCGACTTCCTCTACGCCTTCAACTTTGCCAAAAGTTTTATTGACACTTAAAACACAGGAAGCGCAATGCATTCCCTCAATAGGCAAATCCATATGTTTATGCTTTACCATGAAATCACAACCGTTTTAGACTTATAGAAAAATATATCGTTTTTAATTGTTATATAAATTTAGGTTATACTAAAAATAATTCATGACAATTTCCACATGAGAATAGCTCTTTGAAATACTGCAATAGAATTGTTTATCTCAACAAATAATTGTCTTAAATGCACATTTTTCAATATAGTTTACAGACAGCAGATAACTTTTCATTAATTTTTAACTTCAATACCATCTTGAATTACTTTTAAGACATTGTTATTGTCGCTTAAAACAGAAACATCATCCAAAGGATTTGAATTAACCAGAATCAAATCTGCAACATAATTTTCCTTAACCAAACCCAGATTATCTTGGCCTAAAAATTCTGCCGCCTTAACTGTGCCACTGGCTATTGCCTCATCTTCACTCATTCCAATATCTGTCAAGTGAACAAGTTCCTCCAGGTTATGTCCATGAGGAATCACACCGCTGTCGGTTCCCATTAAAATATTGACGCCCTGCTGGTAAGCAACAGATATGTTTTCCTTGTGGACTTTGACTATCTCTTTCAATTTCGCTGTTTTTTCAGCTGCATAATTATCCCATGCCGGAAATCCTGCCTTATATAAAAATTGGTGAACCAGCAATGTCGGAACAAGAGTGACATTCTTTTTAACCATTTTACAGGCTGTTTTCTTATCTATGAATGTTCCATGTTCTATTGATGAAAATCCTGCATCGATGCAATTGTTCATTCCTTTTAAACTGTGACAATGAGCTGAAACCTTCATATTATTTGCATCTGCTTCCTTAACAATGGTTTTAAGTTCTTTTTTATTGAACTGTGCAAATTCGGGTGAAGTGTTTGTAGTCAAAACTCCTCCGCTTGCCATTACTTTTATAAAATCAGCACCTGCCCTTTTAATTTCACGTGTCTTTTTGAGAACTTCCTCAATGCCGTCGCATCTTCCCTTTGGAAAACCGGGATACATTATTTCCATATCAAAACCGGATGGCAGGAGCAGGTCAAAATGCCCGCCGGTCATGACCAATGGAGTAATTGATAAATAAACCTTAGGAGCAGTAAACAGTTTTCTTTGCTGAGCCAATTTAAAACTTAAATCGGCAGATCCGCAATCCCTAATTGATGTAATGCCAGCATTTATTGTTTGAAGTGAATGAGGAACGGCATTGTAAAAATGAATTCCCAATGGATTTGCCATATTTTCCTCTTTGTGAAAACCCTTTGCAAAAATATGAGTATGGCAATCGATAAAACCTGAAAGCAAGTAGTTATCCTCACCGTCAATAACATTAATGTTGTCCTTCGTGTTGATTGACGGAGAAATCTCTTTTATCAAATTATTTTCAATCAATACCTTTTGACCGGTTTTAATTTCTTCAAACGGATTGACTACATTAACGTTTTCAATTAGAGTTTGCATATTATCCCTAGATTAATTCTATTGTTCCATTATCCCCGTCAACTTCAACCATAGTTCCGTTTGTTAAATCTTTGGTTTCACTAGGAGAGTCGACCATTGGAATATCGGACATTATAGCGCCTGTAGCTATAATCGGTTCTGCATTTAAACAGATGATAGCTTTAGGAGCAGTATTGTTTTTCATCATCTGGAAAATTACATAAGACCCTACTGTAGATCCTTTTCCGCCAGGAATAAACAGGACCTTATCCTTGATACTTTGGCCTTTCAATTCATGATTGGGATCAATGACTTTACCATTTTCAGGATTGACACCTCCCAAAAAGCTGATAGGTTCTCCTGAAACAATCAATTCGCCTTTTCCTTTTCCTTTTGCAATACTTCTACATTCAATCATAACAATCACTCAAATTATGAAATTAGAATAATTTATCTTCAACAAATTCCCCATTGTTAATGGCTTCAGTGCATTTAATTGAATCAATTAAAGCCCAAATCCAGACTACAAATATCAATACAAAACCAATGAGGAAAAATACAAGTGCTGCAGATACAATATAAGCAATAATAAATGAAACACCTTTTTTGCTTAAGCCCAGATACAGATGACCTAAGCCAGGGAATAAAAAGCTTAAAATTGCAGACAATACCACATTTTTCTCTTCATATTGTCTGACATTAGCCACTCTAACACCACAATTAGGGCAAATCTCTGCGTTAATGTTGATTTTTTCACCGCAAGATTGGCAGAACTTAGTTTGTGGCTCTGCTTTATCTTCATCAAATCTGTAACCACATTGAGGGCAGAATGCTATATCTTCTTCCACTTCCCTTCCGCAGTTTGAACAGAATTTGGATTTTTTAACTATATTGGCTTCAATCTCTTCATTTTGAGGTTCTTCTATTACCTCAATATCAATATTATCTTCAATAACTTCTTCAACAGGAGCATTATCTTCAACTGCATCAACGGTTTCTTCAACAGGAGGTTTTAAAGTTGCTCCACAGTTTGAACAGAATTTTGCGTCTGTTACTTCTTTACCACAATCAGGACATGTCACCATATTAACACCATGTTTTACTATAACCCATTTAAATAATATCTTTTTTCATTATCTCCCTTAAAACGGCAGTTGCATAGGAACCCTTATCGATTGAAAATTCGCATAAAACACCTTCATCCATTGGAGTTGCACTGCAATCCCATACCTTGAATCTCATTTGACGTCTAAGTCCATGACTTCCTAATCTAGGCATTTTAGGAACTTCAAAATCCTCTTTTGTGATGCCGTATTTTTTTAGGATGTCCTCTTCCATCTCACCAACTTCGCCGCCTGCAAACGGAACTTTGGTACCGAACAGAGGACATGTCGGATTAGCTTCAAAGTTCTCAATCAATTCCTGATATTCCTGTGGAGTTTTATCGCGAACAATGTTCTCTTCAGGGTCAATGACAATGTCTCCTTCTACATATTTATCAATTCCCATTGCCACCCTATTGCTTACTGCTTCGTTGAACAGATAAGACTGATAAGCGTGAACAAACATTCTTTGAAGTGGTTTTGGAAGGGCATGCAATGCATTCATATATGATTTGTCTGTAAGTTCGCCTTTTTTGGAATCTCTGATAAGCTCCTTAATCATCATTTTTTCATATCTCATTCCCTTGCCCATCAATTCAAGGGATTCCTCAAGGTTTCCGTCATCATATGCCTGTCTGGCCTTTTGATTATCTTCACTTTCATCATCCTGAGGATTTCCAATGTAGGTGTTTACTGCCTTTTCAAGGTCATTTTCAACCAGTGCCTTTCCAACCAAATGGGTTATTGTTCTTGGTTTTCCAAATCTCTGCCATCCGAAATAGTTTGGAACTCCTGTTGTTTCCAATTGTGCCAATACCTCATTTGCAATATCTGCACTTTCTTCGATATCGTCCAGGTCTTTAATAAGAATCTTAAACTTGTTTCCTTTAAGCTGGCCCATCCTAAGCTTTTTGCGTCCTCGCACAATCTTTAAAAAATCAGTTTTGTAAATGTCCAAATTCTCAACTTGCCTAAACTGCTCTTCTGAGTCCATATTGGCTATGCAAATCCATTGGCGAGTTATGGCTTTTTTATCCTTCATTCCTGCAAAGCCCATTCTTTTTCTTGAGACATGCAAATCCCTGGCAATGTCAAGAACAACATCCAATGTGGTCCTTCCCAACTTTTCAATCCACACATAAACGTTAGGTCCCTCACCTTCAGGAATGATTTCGGGAATTTCTTCAACATAAAAATCTTCATATTGGTTTCTAATTGTTCCACCAATACCCTTTTGAGATGTAACATAAGTATTAGCATTTAACATAATAATCACGGAAAATAATCATGCCCTGGCCGGGATTTGAACCCGGGGAATGGGATCCGCAGTCCCATGTGTTATCCAAACTACACCACCAGGGCAACAAAATAAGATAACATATTAATATATTCAATTAATAGTATTTAAATTATTACCATACATACAATGTATATGAATAATCCCGATAAGTCCTTGTTGCAACAGTGACTTTTTCTGCATTGTCATAATTCCCTTTGGAAGCCAATACCTTTCCTTTTAATTTGTTATTCTCGCAGAACTTATAGTTTGTAAGTTTAAAACTGTCAAACTTATTTTTACAAATGTCTGAAACTTCACGTATGGATTTTTTTGAATTTTTATTCTCCTTTAAAATCGTTGATATTTCACCCAGAAATGTCTGGTCGGTAAAGTTAATTTTTCCGGATAAAATCTCCATTATGTCCTGAGCGGATTTCAAATCATGAGTTTCATAAGAATAATCCGGAGAAGGTATTGAAATCACAGTGTTTACAACAAAAACTGCCATTAAAAGAATTGTTATGGCCAGAATTGCCTCAATTATAAATAAATTTCCTTTCTTGTCTTTCATACATTAGGATTATAATGCCAAACAAATAAAAAAATGCAAAGTGCGACTTTATGATTTTGTGCATAGCTGCACTTTAAAAAAAAAATAGTGAATGGAAATAAAATAATTTCTCAAATATTTAATTTCCACGAATATGTTCTATTACTTTATCTTTTTTAGCAATAGCTGCATCTGAAGCTTTTTGAACTTTTTCTTTCATTTCCTCAAAGTCTTCAGGAGTTGTTTCGCCAACCAACTTTTTGATTTTGGTGTATGCCGCTTCCCTGAATAGCGGAACTAGTTTTTCTTCAGTTGAATCCTCTTTAATCAAGATAGGTTCGCCTGAGTTGTTGACTTCACCTATTTCTGATATTGCAACATCGTATTTGGAAACTGCCTTTTTGATGTCACCAACTATTTCAGGAGGTGCTATCAACATTAATGAATCTGTTGATACTCCCAAAGGATCAATATTCAATGTTTCAAGCATATTCAATACGTTTGGAGCAACCATCTGTCTTATTTCCTTTTCATAGAATTCCAATCCCACACCTGTTGTGTTGGATATTTCATGAGCGTCGCCTCTAAGACCACCATTTGTTACATCGGTCATTGCATGGATGTCCTTTACAAGGTCTGCTTCAAACAGTGCATGTGATGCCTGAACGAAGTTAACGTTCATTGTATCCCATACGACATCAAAGAAACCGTTGTATAATGCGGTTGTTGTTATTGTTCCTCCGCCTGATCCTTCAGTCAATAAAATTATATCTCCTTCGGTAGCTCCTTTTCTTGCAGTTGGAGGATATGCAGATACACCAACACTTCCAACTGCGGATACGAATCTGTCACCTAAAACCATGTCCCCTCCGACACGCAAGGTACTTCCAGCGACGATTGGAACATCCACAAGTTCTGATACTGCTGCAACCCCAGCTGTAAAGTCAAATATCTTTGCAACGTCACCGTCATCTGCAAGGTGAACGTCACTTAAAATTGCAACCGGGTCGGCTCCCATTACACAAACATCCCTTAAAGTAGCACGAGTTACATGAAAACCGCCTAAAAATGGATATTCGCTTAGGCGTGAGTGGATTCCATCAACAGCTGTGGTAATGTAGACCTCATCATTTTTCACCGGAGCTTTTACAACTCCACCATCATCCTGCTCGGACGGGTTTACCAGTGAAGCGGTGTCAGTTGATGATACGATTTCTGCGATTTTTCTGTGTACAAAAAAGTCTCCTGCACCGCGTGAACCGACTCCCATTTCTCCCATGAGAACATCAGCTTTGTTAACACTAGCTATTTCTTTTAAGAATTCATCATCACTTTCATTTAGTTTTAAAGTTGTTGATACTTCATCAATTACTGCTTTTGCCATTTCTACTGAATTTTCTTCAGTGATATTTTTGTATTCGCGTATTCTTACAGCTAAAATTTCTGCCAAGTCATCATAATCATAATCATCAATTCTAGCTCTTACAAAACCTTCAATATCCATTTTTAAATCTCCAAATTAGTGAAATTTTTTAAAATCTTAAGTCCAGCCACACCGCTTTTTTCAGGGTGGAACTGTGTTGAAAATAAATTATTCTGAGATAAGCTTGCTACAACATCCCCACCATACTCGCAAACTCCTGCAACAATGCCGTCATCGTCAGGAACCACGTGATATGAGTGGACAAAATAGAAATATTCCCCATCAATGCCTTCCAAAATTGGAGAATCATTCAAAACATTTAGCTTATTCCAACCCATATGAGGTATTTTAACACCTTCAGGAAGCATTTCCACATTGCCTTTAAACAGACCCAGACCTTTAACTCCAGGTGACTCCTCACTTTCGCTCATCAGCACCTGCTGGCCAAGGCATATTCCCAAAAAGGGCTTATCATCATTGACATGCTCGTTGATAACATCCTCAAATGGTTTTAGATTTTCCATAGCACTTCCAAAAGCCCCGACACCCGGCAGAACCAGATAATCGCTATTTGCTATAATTTCCTTATCGTCTGTGATTTGATATTCGCATCCAATCTTTTTAAATCCGTTGGAGATGCTTTTTAAATTTCCACTTTTATAATCGATTATTGTTATCATTCGTCTAACCACCCAATAGCTGATCTAATCATTCCACCAAAGTCTGAAAAGACAATTTCATCTGTTCCGAGAGTTTTTGAATGCGCATCAAGCTCTGCAACAACATGAGTATAGCCCAATTCTTTTAAAGGTTCAACCAAACGTGGCCCGTCAGTTACTGCGACAGATTCCACATCAAAGTCTTCTATTGGAAATGCATGTGGAACACCAAACACGACAATCAAATCCAAGTCCTTGTCTTTTAAGTAATCTGCAGCAACATTTGCGGTTATAGGATATTCATCAAGGCCACCTGTAATGAAATCCGGCTCAATATCAAGCTGGTTTTTAATGTTTACCGCATGCTGCCTTATTCTTGGAAGACCGATGTTTTCATCCAGATTGGCTACAAAAATTGGCCTGTTTTCCGGATTGATTTTTGTGTAGTCAAAATTTATAATATCTGCAAATAAATATGATGTTTCCTTTTTAACATTCAATACAAAAGCAACTTTCTTATTATCCTTTAAAGCATTAACAACTATTTTTGCCACTTTTTCCTTTGAATCTCCGAAGTTTGGCTTGATGTATTTGCCCTGTGCCATTCCACGGGTCTTTTCAACTTCAGTTGCCTTTTCAAGCATTTCAATCTGTCTGTCCGCTTCGCTTTGAGGTATTACGCCACATTCAACTGCAGCCTCTAAAACCATGATGGCACCAACGGTATTGTCACCTTCACCTGAACCCCCATGAGATTCAACAGGAATAACTGTACACGGCAAATCAGCATTGACTATTGCCTCCTTTAAATCCTCACCGATAATCATACTGGCGCATGTACCGGCAATACCCATCAGTTCCGGTTTAAATGTTTCATAAGCTTCGGTTAATGTCTCGACTAACTTTTCGCCAGCCCCTAAAATAAAATCATTTTCAGACATTCCAGTAGTTACAACACGAACTCCGTCGCCTTCCAGAAGCCTGGCTGTCCTAAAGCAGCAGCCTGTAGGGCCGTGCATAACAATAACATCAACATTCATGTCCCTTAATGTGTAAAGAGTAGCCGCAATCGGGCTTGGTCTCGGATGTATAATTTTTATCAACTCACAATTTTTAATAAATAATTATATAAAATTCTTAATTAATATAATTAATTAAACAAATTCGGGAGATTGCATTATGAAACTTGACAAACAAATTTTAGAGGAAAAAATCAGGGAATACAGAAAATCCAAAAGCTGTTCCGAATCCACATTAATGGGCCTTTGTGAAACAGCCGAATATCCCATCTCTCAAGATGAAATGGTAAAATTAGGATGTGGATTTGCAGGCGGAATCGGAGGTACATTTGATGAAGGAACCTGCGGTGCCGTAACCGGTGCAATAATTGCAAACGGCCTTGTCGTTGATGATCCTGCCACAATTAAAGCAAATGCCAAAGAAATATTCAACACATTTAAGGAAGAATATGGAAGCGTATGCTGCGGTACAATAACCAACAACGGCGAAGACAAATCCCCATGCGTTGACTGCTGCGTGTTCATTGCAAATAAAGTAGCAGATTTATTGGACAAATAAGATAATTCCATGGTTAACATTCCATTCTTTAAATTATTAAAGATACATTAAGCTGTTTAAAATGAATAAAAGTATTATCTTCATTATTATTTTACTTCTAGCCGCATTATCATTAGTTTTTGTTTATTCGGTAGACAACAATCTGCTTTCAGAAAACAGAACTGAACTGACCGTATCGACCGAAGGCCCCATAGAGTTGTCAAAAATTATTGATGACGTTAAAACCGGACAATACTACAAAGGGCATGACAACAAAACTCTTGCATGGATGGAATCCTTAGGAAACAAGCAGGCATTTATGGGAAACGGCATGATTGTAGTGATGAGCGATTATGATGCGGGCAAACTTCGCTCCGAATATGCATGTGACGCATATATTACCCAAAATTTTGAATGCAATATTGTGGAAAACCATTCTCTGGGCAATGTCAAATATCCAAAAGATGTCTTACTGGTTGAAAACGTGAAATATGTTGATGAAGAAATCCATTTCCTTCAAGACAGTTAATACCTAAAAAACATAATAACCCTGTGAAAACATGAATCCGAAAGAAACCTTTTACAAAGACTGGAAAAACTGTACCCTTCCAGTTTATCACATAGAAGAGAAAATTACTGACCCTACACTGAAAAAAATTGATGAAATATATGGTGTGGCAGATATTTTAAGCATTGAAAATGCAAAAAAACATGAAAGGAATCTTTGGTTGTTATCTGCTTTTGGAACAATAATTACTATACTGTTTCTTCTTTATGATGAAGCGGAACTGCATTTGCTTATTTTCGGATGCCTAATTATCATAGTTGGAATATATCAATTGTATAAACTAGCTGAACGGAATAACTGTCATAGAAAATATATACAATATCGAGTGCTTGCCGAAACGCTTCGAGTCCAATATTTTCTTTCCAAAGCAGGCGTAAAAAAGCAAGTCACAGACCTATTGCCATGGTTTATTAAAAATGGCCTCCCCTGGATTAATGAAATTCTTTTGGAACTTCCACTGAAAAAAATGGACAATAAGAATTCCATCATTAACTGTTGGGTCAGAGATCAGTTAAAATATCATCAAAATGCACTTGTAAGGACAACCAACAGAAAAGAAAGGAACGATAGAATTACAAAAATTGTGCTGACCGTAACAATTGCAACCTATATTATTGCAGTAATATTTGAGATTTATATTCTTACAATTCCTTCCGGAGAGATAACATCAGACATGCTCAGTTCTTTTCTAAAAAGTCTGCAGGATTGGGGAATAATGGTCGGATTTACACCAACCGACATGATCCGTTCAATCATGAAAATTGTAATCGGAACAATGTCTGCCGCAACATTGTTTACTGGAAGTTACTATGGAAAAATGTCATTATCTAACATCATCGAAGACCACAGAAGAATGGCAATGCTTTATGAAAAAGTTGAAAACGAAATTTTGCAAAATGGTGAAACTGAGGAACTGATAATCACATTAGCAAGAGAATTTTTAATTGAAAACAGTACATGGTATTCCTATCAAAGCAAAAACACACCCAATCTGACAATAGAATGAATTGCTTAAAATTCCAGCTGCTCGGCAATGCACATTTTACAAACGGCATTAGGAGACTCCAGATTGGCGTCTTTAACAGGACAGTAAAATTTTCCGTCCTTTTCTTCCACATATAAAGATCCCGGAAACGGAGTGCCCACAGGATGTATCGGCTCTTCTAAAATAAAAGTGGTGTAAATCGAAATGATTCCATAGATTAATGGAAATTTTGTTTTGGAAGTAACAGATTCGTTAATATGATAGGATTTCAATGTAGCAACTGCATCGATGAACTCTTCCTTGTCAATGTCATGTTCATAAGTGTTATTGTCACTGTGAACATCCTTAATGCGAGCAAGGAAATATTTGACATAGACCGCATGGCTTTTGTCCTTATAATTTTCCTGCACATACTTGCTTTCCTCTATCATTTCCGCATTTACAGCCATCAAATCAAATACTGAAATATTGCCTGAATACTCCTTTAAAATATCCAGAACAGATTCGGTTGATATGCTCTGCTCATTTGAAACGACATTTGAAAAATCATCATACATGCCTAATGCATCATTCATAATAACCATCTAAACTATATTTTCAACATTGACATTTAAAGAATTTTCGACTGATTTAACTTGATTTTAGATAATCGCTTGTACAAATTATTATCCAAGATTTACAATAACGACAAAGTATTGAAAAATTAAAATAAGAATAGGTCAGGGATATATATCCTCAAATGAAATTAACAGGTTTTCTGAAATCCCAACCGTTAATGTTGAATTCAGTGAAATCCGAAAGAATAACCTGCATTTTTGCAGACACAGTATCTGCATAATGACTTTTCATCCTTAATGTAAACTATCCTGCCTCTGCACTTATATTCACCATTTTCCAAAAACACATCATCTTTTGACGGATTGTCTCCAAATGGATGCAATGGCTTTTTGCCAATTAATGCCAAATAAAGAGAAATGTATTTAGTGAATTCCCTTGTTTCAATATCTCCTCCGGCATAATTGTCAAAATAAAAGTCAATATCCTCCTTGATATTGTTAACAACACCGTCCTTAATGTCATAATCTTCATCAATATCCAGTGAAAATATTTCATCCCAAGTATCCGAATTGTATTTAGCCAATTTTTTAACAGTAACATCCTTATACCTATCATCAGTAACCTTATTTCTAAGATAATCAATAGGATAATCTTTTAAATTTTCTCTAATTTCTCCCAATAATTCTGTAGCTTTCATAATACCCTCAATTAAGTATATATCAAAAAACATAATTAAATTTTCTAAATCAATACATTGACACCCACAAGGACAACAAGCAAAATAACATTCAAAACAGTGAATATGACCAAATACCTTACCTTGAATTCATCGCATTCTCGAACAAGAATTTTATATGAGATTAAATTGGCCATTGACGCAATGAGAGTACCGAAACCTCCAATGTTAATTCCGACAATAATTGCTTCGTAATTTGTGCTGAAACCGCTGAGAAGAATTGCCGCAGGAACATTTGAAATCACCTGAGATGCTACAATTCCCCATAAAACCTCATTTCCTGTGATAAACTGCCTGAATAATGAATTGAAAAAAGGAATGTTTTCAAGGTTGCCTATTAGAATAAAAAGAGCAATGAAAGTTAAAAGTAAAAAATAATCAACACCTGAAAAAACCCTTTTAAGGAAATTTTCCATACTGACACTGATTTTTGACATCTCAGGCAAAGTAATTGCATCTCTCGGAATGAAAAATAACAAAATAACCAAAAATATCATTGAAACAAGAATATAGGGTAAAAGTATTAGGAAAAATGATTCAAATGGAATATGAGACACTGTAAACATCACGATATTATGCGGAGCCCCAATTGGAAGAACCATGCAACCAACATTAGCCGCAATTGTCTGCAGACAAACGGTTAATATTATTAAATCAGAACGGTTAACTTTCTTTAAAGCCAAAATTGAAAACGGTACGAATATAATTAACGAAACATCATTTGTTATGAATATTGAACTTAAAAAGCAAGTAAATACCAGAACCATAACTAACTGACGGGCATTGGAAATCTTGGTTAATAGCTTGCGAACCAACATCTCAAAAACTGATAGGTTCTTTAAAATCTCCACAACAATCATTATCACTAAAAGCAATAAGATCGTATCCCAATTAATATAATTCAAATAATTAGTAGTTGGTTGGATAAAAAAACAAGAAATGATTGCAAATATTAATGATATTGAAAATATAATTTCTTTTTTAAAAAAATTAATAATTTTATCCATTAATTGAACCATACTATCTGTTTAAGTAAATTTTTAAAGTTATTCTGCATCTTCTTCCATTGTTTCCAAAAGAAAGCTTACAGGCCTGAAACCATCATTGCAGGATATCATCGCAGATTTTTTATTTTTCATCCAACCGCCATAGAAATCTTCCGCCCCATTAGCCAATCCCATTACGAAAGCAGATAAACTTTCCCAGGCACTGTCACAGAATCCTTCCGGTTTTTCCCAGCCGTTTGCAATGAATACCTGTCCCTCTTCGACATCACATTCATGTTCCAACGGATTTTCATATTTTTCAATCAAATCATCATGTCTGACTTTTCTCATGACAGTAATTTTAACTTTTTTCACATTAACACCTCCAAATCGCTTTCTTCATATTTATTATGGCCTTTAAGGCTTTTTTTGTATTTCCAACATTTAATTGCATCATCCAATGACTTATCATTATTGTTTTCAAAGAAATCCCTTATGTACTGATTGTATTGAAATTGCTTGCCTATTTTGGTTTTCTCACCGGAACCTTGAATTTTAAAATATGCATCAATTGCATCCCCATATGTTTTATCGGGATTTGCTTTCAGCCACTTTTGAAATTTAACTTTAAATTTAAAGCCTTTACCAATTTTTTCCTCAAAAAATGCTCTTTTATCTTCACTGCATTTGAAGTTTTCACCCAATTTTGAATCCAAACTGATTTCAGATGAAGAAACCGTCTGAATCCTTTTAACACCGCTTTGCTTTAACTCTTCACCAGTAGCAAGATAATGAACAATCCTATTTTCCAAATCCTCTTTGGAACCTCCTATTCTTAAACCTTCAGCTCTGCAGAAATCCTTCAATTCCTCCTTTAAAAAATAGTATTCCTTAAATTCTTCTGGGCTTAAATCTCGAGTTAACTTAGGCATAAAAATCTAAAAAAATAAAAAAAAGTAGAGGAGTTATCCTCTTGTAATGATGCTTATGATGTCACCGTCTTTAAGCTCATAGTCACTGGCTATGCGCATTTTTGATCTTGCGTCAACAGCATGCATAAAATTATCTCCAATATCAGTGTGGACAAGATAAGCTAACTGACGTGGATTTGAACCTCTTTTAAGCAGTATTCCATCAGGAAGAACATTTCCCTTTTGGTCTGTGTATTTGTTTTCATCCTGAACAGGATACACGACAATCTGGTCGAGCAGGTCAAAAACGCCGTAATTCAATACGTCCTGAATTCCTGTACTTCCATACCTGTCCAAAATATTGGTTTGAATATATTCCAAACCTTTTTTCTGTGCTTCAGACAGCTCTTCAGGCTTCAATATTTCAAAATGATCATCACCAGGCATATAGCTGATTAAACCGCTTTTGGCAGCATTTACAAGCGCCAGCTCAGAGCCTGCAGAAGTTGGGATAACATTCGGATACTTTTCCTTTATTCTTTTAATGTTTTCTTCTGAGGTAGGCAGGTCTGCCTTGTTTGCAATAATCATCATAGGCTTTGCAATATGCAGGATATTGCGGGTAAGTTCAATCAAATCTTCCTCTTCCCATTTATTGAAATCAGGTTCTATAGTTCTTTTTGCTTCTATAATATCTTCAATAGCTATTCCGGTACCTGACAATTGGTCAAACAATACTTTTGCAATGTCCAGGTGTTCCGCACCTATCTTTCTTACAAGCCTCACCCAATTTTTTGACAATATTCCATACATCCACATTACGATTTCATTTTCAAGAAAATCCAAGTCTTCAAGAGGATCATGACTGCCAGCATCAACAGGGTTTCCTTCAAGGTCAGTTGATCCGGAAGCATCAATAACATTAATGAATACTTTAGCCTGCATTAAATCATCTAAAAACTTATTACCTAATCCTTTTCCTTCATGTGCTCCAGGAACCAATCCTGCAACATCTATCAATTCAATTGGAAGCAATCTTTTTCCATCAATACAGATTGAATTGTGAGGATTGCATGTAACACCCAATTCTTTACATGGACAATCCTTAATTACATGAGCAACTGCCTTATTCGCATCTATTGTTGTGAATGGATAATTTGCCATTTCTACGGTAGATGCTGTTGCTGAATTGAAAAAAGATGATTTTCCAACATTCGGTTTTCCACAAACTGCAATTTGAAGCATAATAATCACTTTTCATCTAATAACATCTTAATGTATGTTATTAAAATTATAAATAGTTTCAGAAATAATGTATATTTGATGAAGGATGAAGACATTGAACGACCCCCAGCTATGAAAGTTCGCCAGGGAATCCAGGATGCGATGACATATTCACTGCCTGAAAAACATTTTAGTGAAAACCATATTGATTTGGTTGACATAGACATTGCACTTAACAATTTAGGCTGGAACTTCAGCAATTATAAGATTTTGAATTTAACTGACATTCATTTAGGCCAGTGGATTAATCCGGAGTATTTGGATGAACTTATAGACTATGTAAATACATTGAATTTTGATTTAATCACATTGACAGGAGATTACTTTTCATATAATCTCGATGACTATGACAAATCCCTGGAAAAATCCCTTAAAAAATTGAAGGCAAGAGATGGAAAATACGGAGTTTTAGGAAATCATGACCATTGGATGAATGCTGATAGAGTTAGAGAAATCTTTAAAAACGCAGATATCATTGACTTAAGCAATGATGTTGTTACCCTTAAAAAAAATGGGGACTGCATAAACCTTTGCGGCGTTGACAGCTATACAGTCTGTGCCGACAATTTGGATAAGGTCATAACCAAAATGCCTAAAAACATTCCAAGTATTTTGCTTGCCCATGAACCCGATTTTGCACAAGAATCATCACAAACAGGATTATTTGACCTTCAGATTTCAGGCCATTCCCATGGAGGGCAATTTATAATTCCAGGAGTTGAAACAACACCATTCAGGGGACCGAACTCAACAAAATATCCTGTCGGACTTTATAAAGTTGGAGATATGCTTCAATATACCAGCAAGGGCCTTGGAACAAATTCATTTAGGATTAGAATCAATTGTAAACCAGAAATTACAATAATAACATTGAAAACCACTAAAAGAAGAAAAATCATGATAGAATGATAAAAAACAGATTGATTTCCTCTTTAAGGACAATAATTACAACATTACTTTTTGTATTAGCCAACATTTTGGCAGTATATTTGGTGGACTATATCAGTACCGACTTTACCGTTGGCCCATGGTATAATGCAGTAATTATTGTAATAGCCGTTGCAATTGCAAATGCTCTTTTATGGCCGATATTCAGACGTTTCTTAATGAAAATCATCATATTTACCTTTGGAATCGGATCTCTTTTTATAAACTCGATTATCTTTTATATCGCATCATATTTCATTCCTGGAGTTTCAGCAGGAATCTATGGAGTCCTTCAGGTCCCGATTGTAATGGCAATAGCGACAACCCTAATGGCAAACATTACAAACACCAACTACTACGACAATTACATCAAAAACATCCTAAAGTATGCATTGGAACAGAAGACCCCCTACAAAAAAATATATTCAGGAGTGATAATGCTTGAAATTGACGGCCTTTCAATAAACATACTCAAAAAAGCCATCGATAAAGGCGTGATGCCGAATATTAAAAAATGGCTGGATGAGGGAACCCATACCATGAAATGCTGGGAAACAGACCTGTCCTCACAGACAGGTGCGAGCCAGGCAGGAATTCTTCATGGAAACAATCAGGACATTGTCGCATACAGATGGATTGAAAAGGAAAATAACAATCAGCTTGTGGTTTCCGGAAAATTGAGTGATGCCCCATTAGTTGAAAAAAGAATAAGCAACGGCAAAGGATTGCTTGTAAACGGAATAAGCATTGCAAACATGTTTTCAGGAGACAGTAAAATTCCAACATTGACATCATCAAAGCTTGGAGGATTATCAAAAATATACAACAAGACATTGAATGCGGCATTTTTAGATGCCTACAATTTTCAAAGACTGTTCATACTGTTTTTATGGGACATCATTCTGGAGCTTTCCTCACAGACCGTTCATTATCTGAAAAATATACGGCCAAGACTTAGAAGAACAATAGTTTATGCCGCCGTCAGGGCAGGAGCTAATGTGGTTTTAAGAGAGGTGACAACAGACGTCCTGACAAGTGAAATACTTGCAGGAAATATTGATACCGCCTATGCAACATACATGGGCTATGATGAAATCGCACACCACTCCGGAGTTGAGGACAATGATGTTTGGGGAGCCTTGAAAAGGATTGACGCACAATTCGCAAAAATAACTTCAGCAATTGAAATGAGCGACAGAGACTATAAAATAGTGGTCTTATCAGACCATGGGCAGTCAAAAGGAGCAACCTTCAAGCAGAGATATGGAATAACATTGGGAAATTATGTTAGGAAATTGCTTCCGGATGATTTGATGGTGTTTAAGACAGAATACAATATTGACCACTTCAGAGATGCGGTAATTCCTGAAAACCTGCAGATCAGACGCCTTAAAAACAAGTTTGGAGACATTCATGATGACCTGTTTGAAGATTTAAAATCGCTTCAGGACATAAAAGATCAAGTTGAAAAAAGAAAACCAGCACTGATTTTTGAAAATGACAAATACAAAAATCTAAAAGACAGATACTCTAATAGCTTGGACTACATTAAAGGCTATGAAAGTACACCGCAAAGTACTAAAAAAGCAAAAGACTCCGAACTGATTGTTTTAGGTTCAGGAAATATGGGGCTGATATATTTAACCCAATGGAGCGAGAGATTAAGCTACGAAGAAATTGTGATGCTATTTCCGGATTTAATTCCAGGCCTTGTAAAACATTCAGGAATCGGTTTCATTTTAGTCAATTCAATAACCAATGGAGGAATGGTCATCGGTCAGAATGGAATTTACTATTTGGACAGCGATAGGATTGTCGGTGAAAATCCACTTAAAGACTTTGGCGTTAATGCTGCCAGACACCTGAAAAGACAAAATTCCTTCAAGAATATGCCCGATATTTTAGTGAACAGCTTTTATGATGCAAAATTCGATGAAGTGTGTGCATTTGAAGAGCTTATCGGGTCTCATGGCGGTTTGGGCGGAGACCAGACAAAACCGTTTATTCTATTCCCTTCAGAGTGGGCCGATCCCGGCGATTTGGTCGGTGCAGAATCAATATACGCATTCTTAAAAAGGGAAATAGAGAATTTAAACTCTTGAAAGCCAATAGTCAAAAATTTCTGAAATCTCTTCATCAAAACTTATTGTCTTATCCTTATTTTGTGGTATCGGTTGAGGATAATCCCTGTTCAGCCTTATTAATGTAGTGTTGGGATTGTCAAATGTCATCTGCTCAAACGGATATCTGATAATGACCGGAGTGTTGAATCCAACACCCAACTCCAAAAATACTATGTTTTTGGTTTCATCAACATGTTCTAAAAATTCAGAATATCTTCTGCTCATCTGATGCCAATTTTCATCCTCAACAAAGAAATTGTCCTTTCTGACATTGATTTCCATATTTCCGCCGCACACCGGACAGACCGGAACCAGTTCAGTTGGAATCTTACAGTCTTCAGTCTTTTCAATAGCTTCAAAAACCAATTCCTCATTTGAATACAGCTTATCATGACATGCCTTTTCACATTGCATAAGCCCATAATCGCCCTGAGTTGCAAAAATTCTCTCATCTTCAAATCCATTTATCCAGAACTGGTGCTCCACATTTGTTGTCAGAACAAAATAATCCTTATCCCTAACCAATTCCAACAATTGTCCATATAATTTTGTTTTTCCAACAGAATATCTGTTTACATAGACATGACGTGCCCAGTGAGCCCATTTTTCCTCCTGGGTTTCATAAGGATAGAATGTGGCGGAATACATGTCCTGCACCCCATACTTTTCAATGAAATCCTGAAAATTGTCATCGAAACGCTTGCCGGAATATTCCAAACCTGCTGCGGCTGAAAATCCTGCTCCCGCACCAATTAAAATATAATCTGCATCTTCAATAGCCTTGTAAGCCTTATCCAATCTTTGTACAAAACGGTCCACATTAACACCCCCCATTAGAATAATAAATTTTTATATATCAAATAGTCATCATCCGAAAAAACATCAAAAATCACATTTTTCAATGTTGTTTCATTCAAATCCAAATAATCCTTAACTGTCCTGACTGCAATTTCTGCAGCCAGTTTCTGTGGAAAATTAAATACTCCTGTTGATATGCAGCAGAAAGCTAATGATTCCAGATTATTTGAGGTTGCAATTTCAAGACAGGACCTGTAGCAATTAACCAATGATTCACAATCATTTTTAGAAGGTTTTAAGCCTTGAGGGATTGCAGGACCAACAGTATGTATCACATATTTTGAAGGAAGATTATATGCAGAGGTGATTTTGGCCTTTCCAACTTCCTCATCCCCGTCCTGCATTTCCATGATTCTATTGCACTCCTCCCTCAGCTGAAGTCCTGAAGCTGAGTGAATCACATTGTCAATGCAGTTGTGAAGGGGAACAAAGCATCCCAGTAATTTTGAATTTGCGGCATTTACAATACCGTCGACCTTTAAGGTTGTTATATCACCTTGCCAAAGCATTATCTTTCCGTTGACCTCCCCAATATCCTCAACTGAAGTCAGATCCTTATTCAATGTTTCCTGTGTTAAAAAATCATCCTGAACTTTCAAAAATTCATCAGACACTTCAGAAGGCATCCTTACATTCATCAGTGCACGAAGCAAATTTCTTTTATCATGATAGTTTTGGGGAATTTCAATAGCTTCATTTCTCTCGCCAATCAAATAACCAATTAAAAAATCCAACTGTTCCTGCCTGTCCATTCAATCACCTCCAATTCGTTAATAATAATTGAATTTTAGTATTTAAATGATTTTTGTAACCTTTAGGAAACCCGGTAACTGAAAAGTAACTAATATATAATAATTTAATCAAAATATGACTATGGATAGTGAAAAAATAGTCTGTCCGGTTGATAAGACTCTAAACCTGATTAACAAAAAATGGAGCATCCAAATTATAAGGGACATGTTCTTTGGCAAAAAGCATTTCAAAGAGTTTAAAGAGGATAAACCAAAATTGTCCAATAAGGTATTATCCAATTGCCTTAAGGAATTGGAGGAAAATGGATTAATTAGAAAGGAAGTTTTGAATACCACTCCAGTTACAACAGAGTATTATCTGACCGAATACGGCAAATCCATGAACAGAATCATCTATGAACTAGCCATGTTTACGCTGCAAAACGATGATGAACATTCTTACTCAGATGAGGTAAGAGCTGACTTGAAAAATACGTTTAAAGAAAAATTAGAAATAAATGATTAAAATGACCGGAAAAATTTATATTGTTGGAATTGGCCCAGGTTCAAGCGAATATCTAACCAAAAAAGCTATTGATACCGTTAAAGCCAGTGATTATACTGTTGGAAGTACACGTGCAATCGACCTTTTTGATGATGTGAAGAACACTATTGCATTCAATGTCAAGGAACTATTGGATACCTTAAGGCAGGGAGTTCAGCTGGCCTGTGACGGCAATGTCGTTTCAATATTATCTACAGGAGACCCTGGCTTTTCAGGAGTTTTGAATACTGTCTTAAGATTATCAGATGAACTGGACTTTCCAAAAGAGAATATTGAAGTCGTACCGGGAATCAGCTCACTTCAGCTGGCCGCAGCAAAATGCCACATTCAGTGGGACAATGCAAATGTAATGACATTTCACGGAAGGGAAAACATAGAAGATATCCTGCCGGTCATCAACAACGGAAAAGTGACAATTGCCCTTCCATCAAGAAAAGTGAAGGACATGGCACAGTTTCTGCTTGACAATGGCGTTGAGGCTGACCGAAGGGTTGTCGTGTGTGAGCGCCTGAGCTATCCTGATGAGAAAATTGTCGAGGCAACTTTGAAGGATATTGCCCAGAGTGAATTTACTTATATGTGCATTATTGTCATATATTAGAAATAATTACTCTTAAAAGTTATTTTAAAAGTCATTTACCATTTAATTTTAAAATTAAAGTTCATATATCCCATAATACATACTTTAAGTGTTAATTTAAATTGAAAAAATTAACATTTAAGGTAGATATTATGAATAAAAAAACAAACACCATATGTTTTATTTTCATATTGCTATTTTTAATTTCGGCCGTTAGTGCAGCGGACAGTGAAAATGAAACATTGCAACAGATCCAACCAGATTATCAAAAAGATTTAAGTACCGTTAATGTTGAAAACAGCGAAACGAAAAATATAGAAAAATTAGGAGAAACGCAAGAAGTCGAAAGGAAAAAGGTCACATTGACAGCACCCGACGTTAAAATGAATTATAATGACGGAAGCAAATTTACGGCAACGCTGAAGTACAAAAAGAAAGTGATTGCAAATGCAAAAATACAAATTCAAATTAATGGCCAAACATTCACAAAAACAACGGACAAGACGGGAAAGGCATCAATAAATCTCAATTATAAAAGCGGGACCTACAATGTTTTAAGCATTTGCAGGGAAAACGGTGAATTTGAAGGTGCGACTGTAAAAAGCACAGTGACGATTAAAAGCACCATAAAGTGCAGTGACTTTTCAAAATACTATAAAAACAGTGCAAAATACCCATCCACATTTTATGACAAAAAGGGAAAGCCTCTGAAAAACAATGCCGTCAAATTCAAACTGGATAAGAAAATCTACTCTGTTAAAACAAATTCTAAAGGTATTGCAAAGTTGGCCATTGACTTGAAACCCGGAAAATACAGCATTTTGCTAACCAATCCAAAAACTACCGAATCAGTGACGAAAACTGTTACGGTAAAATCACTTATTGAAACTAAAGATTTGACATTGACTGAAGACAAAAAGGCAAAATTGAATGTTAAAGTTCTAAACAGCAACGGCAAGGCTTCGCCCAACAAAAAAGTTACAATAAAACTGAACGGCAAAACCTACACCAAAACAACGGACAAAAATGGAATTGCAAGGCTAAACGTCCGTTTGAATTCTGGAAAATACACTGTAACGATACAATATGGCGGACTGACCTGCAAAAACAAAATAACCGTGAATAAAGTAATCAGAGCTACAAAATTTATGCACACAACTTTAATTCCGGACTACGTTAATGTGACCTGGACCCATGTAGCTGAAAACTCTGTCTACTCTGTGAAAACCGGATTAAACGGAATTATAAAAATGCCAAAAAATGAGATTTTTGCCATAAAGATTGGTGATAAAAGCTATCTGTTTTCAAATACGAAAATAAGTGGCACAAATTCCACGGTGATAGGATATAAAAGTCATCTGATACCATTTGATGGAAGTGAGGTGAAAAGCGATAAAAACAGAAGTAACCTGAAGGGCAGCGGGATAATCATTTCAAGAGCAAACGGTTTTACGCAAATAGATTACCTGTCAAACACCAATGATAATGTGGAAATTTTCGGATTTTATGCAGATAAAGGCCCTGAACATAGCGAAACATTGAAATACATGCAAAATGATAAAATTACTGCAACAGTGACATTTTATACTCACAGCTATGATGAACTGGGCTTAAAATATAGCTTAGGGAAATTTTATCAAAAAACGATTTATGATTTCAACTACAAAAGCTATGATGAAATAACAAAACACAATACCGGCACAATACGATTTACAAACACGAATACTCCAGTGACATTCAGCTACTTTGGAAACAGTATTGCAGGATATCCATCAAAAGAGAATATAATTACCAAATTTGAGATAAACGGAAAGGAAAATCTTGTAAAGCAGGAAACTATCAGTTATGGCCTTGGTGAAAAATACAGGAGAACTTTGGGCTTTGAAGTGCTGCAGGCATATTCCATCATTAATGAAAAGATCACCAAAGACATATTGAAATCATGGGTGGGAAAAAATAAGCTCTATTTAGACAGGTTTGGTGTGATGAATGTTTATGGAATGCACCTTGCAAGCCTTGAAACGGTCTGGCTTGCCGATAAGCTGGCTGATGAATATGCATCCAAATTTGATGTCAGCTGGAAAAGAGATCATACTGTAACAATTCTGGGAGGAATAAATCTTGAAGACACATATTTGGACATTTTGAATGCGGATATGGGAATGGGAGTCAAAGGAAGTGCAGACAATGTTGTCTCATTCAGGTTTATGAATTCCCTTCAGCTTCCTAATTTAGAGGAATACAGTCTGGAAGAAGTTGCAACACGATTTTGGAATTTTACGACAAATTCACAGGATAACATGTACAATGCCATACACAACAGCAAAACCAGCATTGCAATAATGGGGGATATGATGTACATATTTGCTGAGGACGGAAGCTCTTCAGCAATCATCGCCAATACCACAAACGGAATCGTTAGTCTTATCCATTCACACAACAATGCTACCTACAAAGGTGCTTCAATAGCTACTGCCTGTGATTGCTGCAGTGTTGGAACAATACCTAATGACATCATTTCAGGAATCAATAATGCATTAAACCTGTTTTCGCCAGCAGAATCAAAACTAGCAGAATTGTTAAATCAAATTCATCCAATGAGCAAAATGGCATATAAGACCTTATCGTTTCTGGGAGGAAAGGTCCTTAAAGGAATCACAAAAGCCTGTTTGAGCATTTTAGGAACCATGGTTTTTATACAGCAAACTGGTGTAGAGATCAGGGACGAATATTTTGATGATGGGGACTGGTATAAATTAATGGACACCGTCACATTTACACGGCCAGGATACAACCAAAACAAAAAAATATACAATATTCCAAACAATAAGGGCGGATACGATTACATTGAAGTTGAAATCAATAAAGACCTCAGTTTAAATAGAAATAACGCAATATATATTAGTAACGGACAAACAAGGAAACTGACAAAAGCTGAAACTTATAACTATTTCAGTGATGAAACATGGACCCCTATAAACGTTCCTGCAAAATATTGGGATGAAAGCTGGAGGGGAAATTAAAATGAAAATTATTGATTCTTTTAAAAAGCAGCCAAGAACAATCAAAATACTTGACATCGTATTCGCCATATGCATCATATATGAATTTGTCCTGATAATGTTCGACAAACAGCTAAATGCGTCAATGTCACTGCTGATGCTGTTTATAATCTTTGCAATTACCATCCACGGACTAGGCAGGGGATTTGATGAACAGGACTGAAACAATATTTTTGATAGCCGCAACAATATTGCTTTTGATATGCGTATCCACAATGCTTGAATATTCATTCATATTTATTTTCCTGTTGGTTCTGGCGATAATAGTCATAATAATGTCATTGTTCTCAAAATACAGTGCAAAATATGAAAATGAAAAACTGTCTAGGATATTCTGCATTCTGGGAATAGTTATTTTTGCAGCATATCTTATAAATTCTGTTTATGGTGACTTTACCGGCAATAAGCCTGCAATTGACGGATTGTTGCTTGTAGTCATATTTATCATTGCAATGGGCTTAGGATGGTTTTTTGAAGAAAAAAAAGATTGAAGTTAAAATAATTAATTTATTTTAACTTATTTTATTTTTAAAGCTGAATAGCTTCCTGGACAACTTCATCGTTGTCTTCATCATCATAGAGAATGTGAGCTAATTTCAATAATTTTTCCTGGCCTTTAACTTCATCCTTGAATAAAGGAACTTCTGCAATGTGCTGGTCCGGGAATTTTTGGTCGATTAAAGCCAAACGTTTTTGCTGTAATTTGTGTCTTGAATGGCAGAAATCACAGTCACAGATATCAGGCATTACCTGATTAACAATAACGCTGTCAACAGTAATGTCATATTTGCCCAATGCTTCTAGAGCTCTTTCTGATTCATAAATTGACATTTCTTCAGGAATTACAACCATTTTAAATGTTGTTCTGTCAGGATCGGACAATACTTCTTTTGCCTTGTCGATTTGCTCTTTTGTTCTTTGCAAATCTTCAGATGTTTGAGGGTCATCAACCGCATCCATAAACGGCATGATTTTTTTAAGTGCATTAGTGGCACCACCCAATTTTGCCTTAAGCATCATCATTTTACCTACCCATGAATCCATTACTTCAGGGAATGACAATAATCTCAATGTGTGTCCTGTTGGTGCGGTATCGAACACTACAACGTCAAATTCATCGGAATTCATAACACCCATAAACATTTCAAACGCCGCTGCCTCATCAGCTCCCGGTGAAGATGATGCCATGTCCAATTGATCAGTTAAAAAGTCCATGCCCAATAGACCACCATCAGAATCAGGATTAGCTGCCTTTTCCGCTTCAAGTTGTGCTTGCTTTTGAGCCATTGCTACTTCAGGATCGATTTCAACAGCGAATAAATTTGTTTTGATTTCACGAGGATAGTTTCCAATAGGAACTTCGAGTGAATCGGACAGAGAATGTGCAGGGTCAGTTGATACAATCAAAGTTTTTTTGCCCTGTTCAGCCAGCCATAATGCAGTTGCAGAGGATATGGAAGTTTTTCCAACTCCTCCTTTTCCACCAATGAAAATAAATGTGGTTTTATCTTTGTTAAATTTAAAATAATCTTTAAATGCCAAGTAATTTACCTCCTTAATAAACTTACTTTTAGTAAGCGTGCGTATTTTCATACACTTACCGCCAATTTTGAGGGAATTTTTGTCACCTCATTTTCCGCAATAATTTGGTAAATATATGAATTATCTTTAAACTTACCTTTGGTAACTATATTTATTTTCATATAGTAACTATATACTTTTCGGTATGAAAATTCCAATACTTACCAAATGCTCTCTAGGACAATTTATAGTATAACTAAAATATAAAAATATGTTATAACTAACTTATAACGAGTTGACCAAAATGAGAGAATCAGACGAAATAATAATTAAGAATATGGCAGAGAGTAGAGGATTATCCAATGCCTCTTATCTAGGTTTTAAAAATGTTTTAAGACATTACACAAACTTCCAAGGAAAATCCTTGTTAGAACTAATAGAAGAAGCAGAAAACGAAGAAGAAGAAAAAATAAGATGGAAAAACAGGACCATAAAAACAAGACTCATCAGCTACATGAACTACTGCAAAGACAACATGACCATCAATTCAGCAAAACACTATTTAAAACTGGTTAAAATCTTCTACCACCACCATGAAATTGAAATTCATAAATTGCCAAGATTCAACGATAAAAATGCAAAAGTTAGAAGTCCAATCCAAACAAGTGACCTTCCAACAAAAGAAATATTGCGTGAAGCTGTAGAGATTGCAGATCCACTGATGCAAGCATTGATATTATTTTTAGCTAGCAGCGGCATGAGTAAAATCGATGCCAGAAGTCTAACCATACAAGATTTCATAGATGCAACTAGCAGATACCACCATAGCAAAGATTTGAAAACTGCAATTAAAAAGATGAAAGAATTTGAAGGGGAAATAATACCTATCTGGCACAGCAGAAGGAAAAAAACAAACAAATTCTTCATAACATTCAACAGCGATGAAGCCACCAGATTTATGATTCATTACCTTGAATACCGTAATGAAAAACTTAGATATAATCCGAACAAGAAACATAGAACATTAAAACCATCCGATCCATTATTTAAAATTTCAGAACAACACTTCAGCATTAAATTCCAGCAACTGAATGATGCGCTAGGATTGGGAACAATTGGAGATAATCCGGATAATGGCGTTAAAGGATATAACCGTTTAAGAGGACATATACTACGTAAGTTCCATGCAAGCAGTCTTGAGAAAGCAGGAATGGACATATATTCTATTAATGTTATGCAAGGAAAAAGTAACGGTTCTGTTAATGATGTTTACTTCTTTGCAGATGAGGAAGTCCTTTTAGATAAATATATCAACGCTATGGACGGAGTATTAATATTGTCAGAGGTTAAAGAGTATGACAGATATTCTCCAGAGTTTGCTGAACTTGAAAATGAGAACAAAGTATTAAAAGATGAAATAGATGATTTAAGAGGCGACATTGACAATATTAAAGCACTTCTTAAAAGCAATCGAATATGATTGACTACTATTTTATACAATCTACTAAATTTTATTTTTTTTGCTAAACACCGATTTGAAAAATATCGGTGTTTATTTTTTTAGGGTGTACAATTTAACATGCTAACTTCTTTTAAAATGAATATTATTCAATAAATAGAAAGGAAAAGGTTTATATATTCAAAAAACAAAAGTACTAATTGCCCTCACTTAATAAAATTGACCTCACCTTGAAAAATTGTTCTCATTGTGAAAAAAATTTTTTTAAGTAAAGATCATTTCACAAAAAAATAATATCTACAGGAGAGTGAATTAAAATTTAAAAAAATAGAAGTCTATAAACATAAGTTATGGGGTTAGTAATGAAAAATAAAAAAAGTTAAACGAGTCGACCAAAACATGTTTAAAAATTAATACAATTCAAAACTTAACCCAATTAATCAATTTATTCCAATAAATATATAAACATTTCCACATAGATGAGACCATATTTATTTTACTTAAATTATTTGGGTTTATTTTGATAAAATTTAATTTTTTATTCTTTTTTTATTAATTCACATATTACTTTTAACCAACATAGCTGAAACATTGATTGTGGATGTTGAAAAATTATTTTTAAGGATTATCCTTATGATATTTATTTCATGTTCACAGATTATGTATGAAACCAGACCATTAATAATCTTCAATGACTTGTTCAAAAAAAAGAGCAATGAGAAGTTAAAAGAGTTGACCAAAACATGTACGAACTAAGAAAATGGATAAGCAAACCGTTGCTAAAAGAAAGCATATGTCCGCCAATGAGTTTCAATGAACTTAATGAAACCATTGTTGAAATATGTGAAAAAGGAAATATCAGCAGCAGACAGGAATTCTTTGATTTGTATGAAATTGAAGAATTAGAGACGGGATTGAAAAATAATGAAGTATTATAATTAATCCTGAAGACTGACGAATTAAATATAAAATATCATTAAGAGTTGACCAAAACATGATAGAACAAACAATTAATGGAAAATCCTATGTTTTAGTCCCAAAAGATGCATGGGAAAAAATATTGGAAGTATTTGATAAAATTGAAAAGAAAGGTGAATAGAATGAATGCCTATTCACCATATCCTAAAATTAACACAGATTCTGAAGTTAACCAATTCGAAGACAACTACCATGGCATACTCACTCACAACGGTGAGATTAAGGTTGCCAAAGGTGATGTGGAACAAGTTATCCTACACATTGATGACAATGAAACCGTACTGGTTATGGGTAGAGAAAAGGCATATGTCGCACAAATTCATGCTAAATTATTGTCATTAATGCACTATGCTTCAAAAGGAGATATTGGATTAATAAAGTTCCGTAGAGGCGAAGCATTCATTGTTGGATTTAGGAAAAGTAAAGGTGCTGGTAAAAATGTCTAAGCCCGCCAGATTATATCCTAAAGAAGACCCCATGGATGTTAATCCAAGATTGATTTGGATTGGAAGCATAATATTCGCCATAGTAATAGGATGGATTGGAATTGCAACAGCTACTGTAGGAATATAAAGGTGATTAAATGGTTAAAGCTGAACTTATAGAAAATCCAGAAGAATCTAAAGAAACTGGATTAATAAATGTTGACAACGTTCCTAATGTTGATATAGCTATTGAACAATGGGACGCATATCAAAAACTTTGTAAAGGATTATTAAATGAATCAGATTATCAAGAAATAATCGTTAAAGAGAAAGATGAAGATGGAAACTACGTTAAAGTGAAAAGACACTTTAAGAAAAAATCAGCATGGCAAAAGCTATCACGTGCATTCAATGTTGACACCCATATTGTTGATCGTGACATTGAAAGAACAAAAATGGGAAGAGTGCGTGAAGCTTACTATTGCGTTAGAGCAACATTACCAAACGGCCGTAGTGTTGAATCTGATGCACTATGCTCCAGAAGTGAAAGAGGCAAAGATAAAGTTTCAGACCACACTATAATGTCTACCGCTAAAACACGTGCAACCAACCGTGCAATAGCTGAGCTAATAGGAGCTGGAGAAGTTAGTGCTGAAGAAATGTCAGCTGAAAAACTGGTAACACAAAACCAGTCAAAATTTTTAAAAGAGGATGCAAACTAAATCCTCTTTAATATTTTATTTAGGAGAATGTTAAAATGAGTTTTAATGATAAACAAACCATATTTACAGGTACACAATTAGATTACGAAGAAATTGTAGAAATTCCAGAAGGATATGAAAAAGCAGAATTAAAAGACTTTGAAGATGGAACTCTCATCACCGGCAGACCTGAAATGTCTTCAGTTAACTATTCATTTTCAAAGATGATGAAAAATTGTATGTTGAAATCAATGTCAACCTCAAAAACGATGGAGACCTTCACAAAAACATCAGGAAAGGAAGCGTGCTATTTGACTTTATCACATCCGTTCTTGAATTGGAAAATGCAGGTTCAGTAGGTAAATCCAACATTGTCCGCAACGTAAACCTTGCTGAATACAGGGAATTCGTAAACAGATTATCTGAAATGACAATTCAAGTCAAAGAAAAATCCGGAACTTATGTTTACTACAGTTTCGTTGTACGTGATGTCCAAGTCTAAATGGAGAGAATAGAAAAATGAGTAATGTAGCTGAATTACCAACAAAGGATACAATAACCCTCATTATCAA
>NZ_CACXXB010000020.1 GCF_902771435.1 uncultured Methanobrevibacter sp.
CAAGGAAAATCCACATATTATTATGAATGGAAATGCTTTGACGAAAAAATAGGCATGGCCTAAGAATCTCCGGCTTCTACAAGCCGGAGAGGTTCAATTGTCAAAAATATTTCAGGGAAAAACAATGTATAAAAAAATTTTAATTTCAACAGTCCTGCTGATTATATGTATGGGTATTGTTTCAGCATCAGATAACAGTACTTCTGATTTGGATTTTTCGGATAATATTGATGAAAGCGGTTTTGAGGATATTGGGCAAAGCCCAGCCGATGATATCCGAAATCAGACAGAAATTGAATCAAAAAATATCACATCATACTATAAGGAAAACTGCGAACTGATGGGATGTCTAAAGGACGACACTAATCAGCCGATTTCAAACAGGACTCTTTCCATTTTTATAAACGGCAAAATTTATAACAAAACCACCGATAATTTGGGAAAAGTCGCTTTAAAACTTAATCTGAAGCCTGGCACATACATTGCAGCAATTAAATTTTGCGGTGATGAGGATTATGCCCCAAGCAGTGCAGATGCAGTTGTCACTGTAGGCAAACCATCTTTATCTATTGAAACTAAAAACTATAAAACCTACTGGCATTCAGATTTATATTTCAGGGCAAAAGTAATTGATAAGGCAACTAAAAAGCCTGTTAAAGCAGTTGAAGTTGCATTTAAGGTATTTACAGATAAAAACAAATATAAGATTTACAGTTCCACAACAAATTCCAAAGGAATCGCCTATCTCAAGAAGAATTTCAAAGTGGGATCATATAAGGTCATCACAAGCATTGCTGATAAAAACGTCGAATCCAAAAGGGCCAAGGCAACATTAACCGTCCTGCCAACAGCTGAAACCGGGTGCTGCTCATTTTATTTGCAGGTAAGCAACACCGAAGCGGTGGCGGGATTCAGGCGTGATGCCACAAATGCCTTAAACATCTATATCAAAGCGGTAAAATGGCATGGAAAAACTGCAATCAAACAATATAAGGAGGCATATTCCTACTTTTTCCATTCAATAACCACATCTGACGGATGGATGGTTGGAACCGGAGGACTGGACAATCCCGGCATAAACAGGGCAATTGAAAATCTTGCAGGTAAAATGGTCAAATCAGGAAAAATCCAACATTCCTACCTGAAAAAGATTCAAAGCTATGAATCACAATTGGGATTGGGTCACTTTTCAATTAAGGCGCCAAATGGAAAATATGCGGTTGTATGGTCAAGCGGAATATACTCCGGTAAATTAAAACCTGGAGAATATCTGAGCTCTCCAAATGGAAAATACTGCTTTAGACATGCAAAATGGACAGTATACAGTAAAAATCCCGCAAAGGCTGCAATAAAGGTAGGCGCTACAGATTCATACGGGATAAATAGGCGTGATATAACCATATTCCATTGGAAAGCCACAACAACCGAAGGCAAAACCTCTTCCCATGTAAAGGTTTATGCCGCAAATGACAATGGAAGATTTGTAGGCATGTCCACAGGATATCTGAAGGATGACATTTACTTCAAAAACAAGTTCATATCCAAAAATAAGCTGCCCGGACCAACTTCAAAGCTGCTTCTCGGAGTCCACAATTTCGGAAGAATAGATAAGCTAATCAAGACACAGACTACAGTCACTGCTCCAAAGATAGTCAAACTTCAAAACGAGTCCAGGCCGTTTTACGTAACCGTCAAAGACAAGAAAACCAATAATGCTGTCAAATACCTTAAGTTGAAGATAAAAATAGCTGATAAGTATTATTCTATCAAGACAAATTCAAAGGGCATTGCCAAGTTCAACACTGACCGTCTTAAAGTGGGCTGGTACAGAGTGGTGATATTTTCAGACAATATCAGGTATTATGTCTCATGCAAGAGTGCCATTAAAGTAACAAATTCAACTGCTTAAATTTTAAGTATAATAATTTCGTAATATTATATACATGTGTTCTATAGTTGGTTTGCAAGGTAGTTTTAAAGGTAATGACATAATAAAAATGCTTAAAAGCTCAAAAAATAGGGGTCCCGATTCATCAGGAATCTGGCAAGGCGAGATTCTCTCAGACATTAACATTAATGATTTTGAAGATGATAATGATTATGAAATTGCTTTTGGGCATAATCTGCTTTCTGTTTATGATAATGAAGACAGAATATCAAAACCGCAGCCAGTAGCTAGCGATAGTCTTGTTTTAGTTTTCAATGGAGAAATCTATAACTTCAGAACCATAAAAAATTTCCTCAATAAGGTAGGTGTTGAAACCGAAATTGTCTCAGACGCCGAGTCATTATTGTATCTGATTGACTTTTATTACCGGAAACTGGATCTGCTTAAGGCAGTACAGGCCGCTGTCAGATTGATTGACGGTGACTATGCATTCGCAGTATGGGATGGTGAAAACCTTGCAATCGCCCGAGACCCACTAGGAGTCAAACCGCTATTTTATGCACAGGATGATGATTTAAATGGATTTGCATCATCAAAACTGTCATTAAAAGAGGTAGGCTTTGCCGAGATTAACACATTAAAGCCTGAACACATACTGTATAACTGGGAGGATATATCCCCTGCCCAACCTATTTATGAAAAAATCTTTGAAGGCGATGTGGCCAAAATTGACAAGATGCTGCGCTTAAGTGTTATTAAAAGAATTGAAGGATTAAACGAGATTGGAGTTATCTTTTCAGGAGGTCTTGACAGTTCATATCTTGCGTTGCTTTTAAAGGAGATATCAGATAACATTCCATTAAAAATCAGATTGTATGCAGTTGGCGCTGAAGGCTCAAAGGATGTGGAAGCGGCAATTTACGCATCAAAATTCCTGAATCTGGACTTGGAGATATTTGAAGTTACAGAAGAGGAGATACGCCAAGCCCTGCCGGAAGTAGTAAGGGCCATAGGCGATGATAACCTTATGAAGGTAGGTGTCGGTCTTACAACCTACTTTGCAACCAGAATGGCAGCTCGTGACGGAATTAAAGTGGCCATTTCAGGTCAGGGTGCAGATGAACTGTTCGGAGGATACAAAAGATATCTGCAAAGCTTTGTTGACGGAACCCTGAACTATGACTTGAGGGTGGACATGTCAAACATGTATCATGTCAATCTTGAACGTGACGATGCATGCTCAATGCTGAATTCTGTAGAGCTCAGATTGCCGTTTCTGGACAAAAAACTTGTGGAGCTCGTATTGAATATTCCGGACAACAAAAAAATAGTATCTATGCATGATGACATGAGAAAAAGCATTTTAAGGAAGTTGGCCTTTGAAGAAGGATTGGATTACGAAATAGCTTACAGACCTAAAAAAGCGGCCCAATACGGAACGGGCATTGATAAGATACTGAGAAAAAAGATTATTAAGGACACGGATATTTCACAATATCTATAATGATTTTTTACTTTTTTTTTGAAATTTACTTTAACTTTATTAATATCAAAAAACATAATAAATATATTATTTATTATTAGGAGTTTAAATTTTATGACAATCGAAAAAGATGCAGAAGATATTATAGAAAAATTCTCAAAAATTTTAGAAGACATTCCGGATTCAGATGAAACCTGGTACATTACAGACAACTTGAATTTAACCCGTGACGATGAAGCTCACGCAAAAAATCCGGAAAAAATATTGAGAAATGCAAATATCGATAAAGAAGGAAATCTCATTGTTAAAAAAGCAGATTGGACAAATTAAAGAAGGGATTTAAATGAAAATGAACTTAGTTCTAGAACTTATGGATGTTCCTGGACAGTTAGTATCAGTATTGGAACCGATCGGAACACTCGGTGCAAACTTGGTAACTGTTATCCACAAAAGGGAATTTAAAAACGAGCAAGGTATGGTTCCTGTCCACATAACAATAGAAGGGGAACGTGAAAACCTTTTCAATGTTATTCAGAAATTCGATGATTTGGGAATTTCTATTGTAGAAATGGACGGTGTAGTTAAAAAAGAAATGATCAGCACTCTTTTATACGGTCATATTGTAGACCAGGACGTTAGAGACACCATGGACAGAATCAATTCATTGAAAGGTGTAGTAATTACTGGATTTGACATAAAATTAGATGGTGAAAAAGAATCCACTGCATTAATTACTCTTGAAACTGATTATGGTAAAAAGCAATTTGTATTTGATAAAATTAAAGAGATAGCTGAAGAAAAACAGCTATTGATGATTAATGAAGTGTAGGGATTATTATGGATGAATGTAGAGTTATTATTATGGGATTCGGTGCAGTAGGTCAAGGTGTGGCCAATGCAATCTCCCTAAAAAAAGATTTAATTAGTAAAAAAACTGGTGTGGCCGTAAAGGTTGTGGCTGCCGCTGATTCATCCTCATCTGCAATATCTGCCGATGGTTTAGATGAAAAATTACTTGTAGAAACAAAAAACAATGAAGGAAAATTATCAGCATATCCCGAGTTCGGGTCTGACATAAGTGGTGAAGATGTATTGGATGCTGTTGATTATGATTGTCTTATTGAAGCAACTCCTACTAATATCGTTGATGCGGAACCTGCATTTTCACTAACACTTAAAGCTTTCGAACAGGGTAAAGATGTTGTAACCTCAAATAAAGGACATTTAGCACTCAAATTCAAAGAAGTAGTCAGTGCGGCTGAA
The DNA here is from genome assembly GCF_902771435.1 of uncultured Methanobrevibacter sp. GTDB lineage: Archaea > Methanobacteriota > Methanobacteria > Methanobacteriales > Methanobacteriaceae > Methanocatella. The sequence continues at coordinate 4,635 of NZ_CACXXB010000020.1, forward strand.
AAGGCAGGTGTGGAATTTAAGTATGAGGCCAGTGTCGGCGGAGCAATGCCGATTATTAACTTCACAAAAGAAACATTGTCCTCATGTGGCATCAAATCAATTATAGGTATCCTGAACGGTACTACAAACTATATCCTATCAAGAATGACTTCTGAAGGCACTGATTATGAAGTTACATTAAGGGAATCACAGGAATTGGGCATTGCTGAAACTGACCCGACACAGGATGTGGAAGGTATTGATGCAGCATGTAAAACAGTTATTCTGGCAAATTCCATTTTGGGAATCGATGCAACATACAGTGATGTTAATGTGATGGGAATATCAAAAATTAACTCACATGCTATCGAACTCGCCAAAAAAGATGATTACCTTATTAAGTTGATAGCTGAAGTTTCTCCTGATGAATTAAGAGTGTCACCACGTTTGGTTAAAAAGGGAAGCTCCTATGATGTTAGCGGAACTTTAAACATGGCTACAATACACACTGATTTGGCCGGAGACGTAACTGTAATGGGACTCGGAGCAGGATCTCTTGAAACTGCTTCTGCGATGTTGACTGATTTAATTAGTATTTTAAAAAATAAAAACTAATTAAATTTCTTTTTTTTATTTTTATATTGATACTATGAAATATGTAATTTTTATCCCTGATGGGTCAAGCGATTATCCTGTAGATGAATTAGATGGAAAAACTCCTTTGATGGTGGCAAACACACCGAATATTGATAAATTGGCAAAAGACGGTTTTGGAGGATTTACAAACAATGTTCCTGAGGGTTACACTCCAGGTTCTGATGTTGCCAACATGAGCATTTTCGGATATGATCCTGCAGATTTCTATACCGGTCGTGGACCTCTTGAGGCAGGAAGTGAAGGCATTCCAACAACACCAAAGGACGTAATATTCAGATGCAATACAATATACAGTGAAAATGATGCAATGGATGACTTTAATGCAGGCCACATTTCCACAGCCGAAGCCGATGAGCTAATGAAAGGATTGAATGAATACTTCAATGAAAAATATCCTGATTTTAAGGGCAAATTCTACACAGGCGTAAGCTACAGACATTTGTTCATATATTCCTGTGATTCAATTGAAGATGCGGAAATGCTCTCTTCAATCAAGACAATGCCTCCGCATGACATCGTCGATGAAAAGCTTGTTGATAACCTGTTCGGCGAATGCGAACTGGCTCAGGAAATCCAGCAGATAATGTTTGAGTCAAGAGAATACCTCAAAAATGCTGATGTCAATCAGAAAAGGGAAATCCCTGCAAACATGGTATGGCTGTGGGGACAGGGCGTAACACCTGAATTGCCTAACTTTGAAGAAACCTATGGAATAACAGCATCAGTAATCACAGGTGTCGATTTGCTTAAGGGAATCGGAAACTTTGCAGGAATGAACATAGTCAATGTGCCTGGCGCAACAGGATACTTTGACACAGACTACAAGCAGAAAGGCGAATATGGAATTGAAGCCTTAAAGGAAACAGATTTGCTGCTGATTCACATTGAAGCTCCCGATGAAGCGGGACATGCCCAAAACACAGAAGAAAAAGTCAGGGCAATCGAGAGAATCGACGAATTCATTGTAGGCCCAATTATTGCCAGTCTGGAAGGGGAAGACTTCAGGGCAGCAATATTGCCGGACCATCCAACTCCAATAAGTGTCGGAACACATACCCGTGACAATGTGCCTCTGGTAATCTATGATTCAGCCAAAGACGGTGACGAATGTGAATCATTCGATGAAGAGGGCGTTAAAAAAGGTTCACTGGAATGTAAACCGGGACACTTTTTAGTTCAAAGATTAATATCAGGAGAATTTTAAGATGAAAGTATTAATGCTTAATGGAAGTCCTCACAAAGAAGGCTGTACCTATACTGCACTTTGTGAGGTTGAAAAGACCTTGAATGAAGTAGGAATCGAAACAGAAATAGTTTGGATTAAGACCAAACCATTGATGAGCTGCACTGCATGTCAGAAATGCAGTGAAATAGGCGAATGTACCTTCGGAAAGGACGGAGTCAACGAATTTGTCAAAAAGGCATATGATGCAGACGGATTCATATTCGGCTCACCGGTTCACTATGCGGCGGCTACAGGTGCAATAACCTCCTTTTTGGGAAGAGCATTCTATTCAAACTCAGAGCCATTCACTTTCAAGCCTGCAGCCATGGTCTGCTCTGCAAGAAGGGGCGGAACCACAGCAACATTTGACCAGCTAAACAAATTCATGGGAATATCCCAAATGCCGATAATCACATCATATTACTGGAATATGGTTCACGGTAACACTCCTGAGGAAGTTCTTCAGGATGAAGAAGGTATAGGTACTATGAGACAGCTTGGGCGCAACATGGCATTTTTCCTGAAATGCATTGAAGCAGGTCATGAAAAAGGATTGCAGCTTGAATCAGAACCTAAACCTCGTACAAACTTTATAAGATAGTTTTATTATGAACATTTTTAAAACTCCTGAAGGATACATTTACTCAAATAGGGCATTACTGGCCCTATTCATTCCACTTTTAATAGAATATGGTTTGGAATTCTTTGTAGGCCTAGCCGATTCCATCATGGTGGCCTCATTGGGTGAAGCCGCAATTTCAGGAGTTTCCCTGGTTGACTTTTTAGTTCAACTGCTTATTTTTTCTTTTTCAGCCCTTGCAACAGGCGGTGCTGTTGTTGCAGGCCAATACTTGGGAGATAATCAGATTGAAAGGGCACAGGATTCCGCAACACAGCTTGTCTGGTTTTCAACAATACTCTCAACAGTTTTAATGATTTTAGTAATAATTTTAAGGCAGTTTCTGATTGGAAGTTTATTCGGACAGATTGAAGCTGACGTATGGCATAATGCGGAAATATATTTATATATCGTGGCATTGTCAATTCCATTTTTGGCAATCTACAATGTCGGAGCGGCCATATTCAGAACAACCAATAATGCAAGGCTTCCAATGAGGATATTGCTCATTTGCGATGTCTTGAATGTCATCGGAAATGCAATATGCATTTACTATTTGGGTTGGGATGTACGTGGAGTAGCTATTCCGACAGTAATATCAAGGGCCCTTGCAGCAGTTCTGATAATGCATTTTGCAGTTGATAAAGATTATAAACTGCACATCAAAAGGACATTGAAGCATAAGTTTGACTTCTACATACTCAGAAAGGTCCTGCAGGTTGGTATTCCGTATGGTGTTGAAAACGGGCTTTTCCAATTAGGTCGTGTGCTTGTCTTAAGTATTGTTTCAACATTCGGAACAATGGCAATAGCTGCAAACTCAGTAGGCTATGCAATTGGAATATTTTCAGTCCTACCGGGTTTTGCAATCAATTTGGGACTGACTGCAGTAATCTCAAGATGTGTCGGTGCAAATGACTATGAACAGGCAAGATATTATAATAAGAAATGTTTGGTCATTGTTGTTGTTTCACACATAGTCATTAACCTGATTATCTTCGCAGGATTGCCGTTTATACTTGGAATTTACAATCTGTCTGCTCAAACTGCAGCTATGGCAACTGAAATGATAATCTGGCATGGTATTTTTGCAATTATAATCTGGCCGTTTTCATTCACAATACCTGCAACATTCAGAGGCGCAGGTGATTCAAAATCAGTAATGTATATCAGTTTGGCGGTCATGTTTGTCTGTAGAATTGGCCTGTCATATGTTATTGCTGAATGGATGGGAATCGGCGTGTTTGGAACATGGATAGCAATGTTTATTGACTGGTATGTACGGGCAGGAATTTATATTTACAGATATTTCTCAAACAAATGGACAGAATACAGAGTGGTTTAATGACACAAATCGAATACAAGGACATACATGAATTCAAAAAAGAGGATTTGCAGGATTTGTTTCTATCTGTGGAATGGTCTTCAGGTCATTTTCCGGAAAAGCTGCAAATAGCAATGAGAAACTTTGAAACAGTAATCTCCGCATGGGATGGGGAAAAGCTGGTCGGCATGATCTGCGCAATGGATGACGGGATAATGACTGCATATGTTCATTATCTGCTGGTAATGCCGGAATACCAGGACAGGGGAATTGGAAAGGAACTGGTTTTTCGAGTCAAAGAAATATATGAGGATTATTTGAGGATTGTAGTTGTGGGCTATGATGAGGAAGTCGGATTTTACGAATCATGCGGCTTTGAAAAGGCAGAGGATGCAAGCCCACTTTTCATAACTGACTTGTGGACATAGGTGTTAATATGGTTTTATTTAGAGGAGACGTTAAGTGTAAAAGTTTACAGAGAAGGACATCAATAAGTGTAATACTGCCTGCAGATAATCTGCATTTCCTGCAGGACAGCGTAGAGATAGTGCCTAAGCCTTACAAAACATTGTATCTGCTTCATGGGCTCTACGGCAGCGACGACATATTCCTTGCAAACACTTCCATTCAGAAATTTGCGGAAGACCACGGCATAGCTATTGTAATACCATGTGGTGAAAACAGCTTTTATGTCGACAACCAGAAGGCACATGCATATTACGGCGAGTATGTAGGTCAGGAACTTCTGGACATCACAAGAAACATATTTCCGCTTTCCGATAAAAGGGAAGACACATTCATTGCAGGCTTTTCAATGGGCGGTTACGGAGCCATTAGAAACGGTTTGAAATACTCCCAAAACTTCTCCAAAATAGGAATGATTTCCGCCGCACTGATAACTGATGATATTGTGGATTATGTAAGTGATGACAATGTGCTTCGCTCCAGGGATTTCTATGAATCCATCTTCGGTGACCTTAATCAATTGAAGGGTTCGGATATGGATCCAAAACATCTGATTGAAACTGCAGATGACATTCCTGACATTTTCATGGCATGCGGCAATGATGACTTTTTGCATGACAAGAACGTTGATTTTTATCAATTTTTAAAATCCAAAGATATTGATGTTGAATTTGTTGAAGCTCCCGGTGAGCATACATGGGAATTTAGCGAGAAGTATATTAAAGAATTCATTAAAAAATTATAATTAACCGGTTAATAACCTATTATATACATTTTAAATTACTTTCTGGAGGTAATGCCTATGAGAATGTGGGAACCTGGAGACCCGATTGAAGGCGGAAACGACACTGGAATTCCCGATGTTAAATATTTTGATTATTTGAAAGACAAATCCGACGATAATGATTATCGCGGAAATGATTCAAATTATAATGATTATTGTCCGAATGATTCAGATTATGCTGAAGACCCTCATAAAAAACGTAATTTGAGTTTTAATGATCTTTTGAAAATGGCTAATGTATCATTTGACATTGGAAACTTTGGCGAAGCCTTAAATTATTATGATCAGGCATTGAATATGCATTACTCTGAAGAAGCAAAAAGCAGAAAGGCAGAATGTATGCATAAATTGGGAAGAAATGACGAAGCAAGCCAGTTGTATTTTGAACTTGGCGACAGATATACATGGGGAAATGATGACAAAAATATTGCTGTAAAATATTATAAAAAGTCCCTTGAATGCAATCCTAATAATGAGGATTCCTTGGACAAATTAGGTTATGTCCTGAAGGAATTGAAAAGATATGATGAGGCATTAACTTATTATGGACGCATAAAATATAAAAATGTTGACTGGGCAATGGCGTTTTGCTATATGAAACTGAAAAAATATCAAAAAGCTCTCTTGTTGTTGGATAGGATTGTCAGGGATAACCCATATCGTGACGATTTTTTGGACCAAAAATGCGAATGTCTGTTCGGATTATCTCGTAGGAATGAAGCTATTGGGCAATGGGAGAGGTTCATTGATTTTCTAATGGAAAATGAGTGTTATCAAAGAGCACTTGATAGACTGGATTTGCTTTCAAAAAGCATCAAAAATGATGACAATTTCATTAATGATAAGCGGGAAAAATGTTTAAAGGAAAAGAAAAGTTTAGAAATTAGATTCAGAGCTATTTTAAAGGTAATGACAAATTATCATATGTATAATCCTAATGGGTTGGATGAAAATGATTTGTATGGATTCATCAAGTTTGTATGTGATGAGTCCGGTGAATCAGTCGATGATATTGTAAGATGGTACAATGCTCCAATGTTGGATTCCTCTTCATTTAAAGCAATATGTGGCGGATATCTTCACTATACTCATTGGGAAAAAATTGTAAAAATGTATGAACAGGGTAGATTTAGGGATTTGTGATATTATGAGATGTCCTGAGTGTGGTAACGAATTGGATGAGGACAATTACTGTGATGAATGCTATAAGTTTTTTGATGAAGACGACTTTGATGAATTTTCTGATGATGATTTAACAAATGACTTTGAGGATGTGGATTACGACTCCATGGTGAATAATGGCGATGAGATTTGTCTTAATTGCACATTCTGGTCTGTAAGTCCATACGGTTCGGCTTATGGTATGGTTTGCAGAAAAGGCCAGTTCAGTGAAGGTCCTGGAGATTCATGCGGACTGTTTGTTCCAGAATCACAATTTGCAAGTTATGGTGATAGTGGACAATACCAGTTTAATGAGACCGGACAGTCCATTTCAAATAAATTGTTTCACTGGAAAAATAGCAGATAGCAAAAAAATTGTTTTTGAAACTTAAATTTTTATATTATTAATTACTTAAATTATAATTGTATTAATTAATTTCATGGAGAGGATTTATTGACAAAGTATATTATAATTACTGGTGGGGTAGTTAGTTCCATAGGTAAGGGTATTACATCAGCATCTATGGGAAGAATTTTAAGATCTTACGGTTTAAAAGTTTCAGCTATTAAAATAGACCCGTATCTAAACTGGGATTCCGGAACACTCAATCCATATCAGCACGGTGAAGTGTTCGTCACTCATGACGGAATGGAAACAGATTTGGACCTTGGACATTATGAAAGGTTTTTAGATGTCGAACTTGATGGAATAGCTAATATTACAACAGGAAAAGTCTATGAATCAGTAATTGCAAAAGAAAGAGAAGGAGGATACTTGGGAGAATGTGTACAGGTCATTCCTCATATCACTAATCGTATAAAAGAGATGATTAGGGAAAACTCTGAAAGTGCCGATTATGATGTGGTTTTAGTTGAACTTGGTGGTACTGTTGGAGATATTGAAAGTCAACCTTTCCTTGAAGCCTTAAGACAACTTAGAAATGAAGAAGGACGTAAAAACGTCATGTTTGTCCATGTTACATTTATCCCCTACCTAAATGCAGCTGGAGAATTCAAAACAAAACCGACCCAACATTCCACAAAAGAACTGAGAAGTGTCGGTATCAATCCTGACGTTATAGTATGCCGTTCACAGGTTCACATTGATGATGCATTGCTTGGAAAAGTAGCTCATTTCTGTGACGTTGATAAAGATGCGGTAGTCAATACTCCCGATGCAGGCACAATTTATGAAGTGCCTTTGGTTTTGGAAGATAAAAACATCGGTGAGTTGATTGTCAATAGAATCGGTTTGGATGTCGAGGCTGATTCCTCAAAACTGGATGAATGGAGGGACATTGTCGAATCTCTCAGAATAACCGAACCTGAGGTTACAATCGGTATTGTTGGTAAATACGTTGAACTTGAAGATTCCTATATCAGTATCCGTGAATCACTGCTTCATGCGGCTGCAAATATTGGCGTTAAGGCCGATATCCAATATCTGAGTTCTGATGTTGAACAATTGGATGAGGATATCTTAAAAACTTTCGACGGTATTCTAATTCCAGGAGGATTTGGAGAACGTGGTTTTGAAGGCAAACTGGATGCAGTGGATTATGCAATCGAAAATAATGTGCCTTTATTCGGGATCTGTCTTGGAATGCAGTCAATGGTAACCCAATTCGCAAGAAGAAACGGCTATCCTAATGCAAATAGTTCTGAGTTTGATGATGATTTAGAATATCCTGTCATTGATATGATGGAAGAGCAAAAGAAAATCAAAAATATGGGTGGAACCATGCGTTTAGGTTCTTACGACTGTAAAATAGTAGAAGGAACCAAAACATTTGAAGCATATGGCGAAGTTGATATTGAAGAGCGTCACAGACACAGATATGAATTTAACAATGATTACAGGGAAGATTTACAGGAAAAAGGTTTAATCATTTCCGGAACCAGTCCTGATGATTTCCTTGTTGAAATTGTTGAACTTCCAAATCATCCGTGGGCTATTGGTTGTCAATTCCATCCTGAATTTAAATCAAGACCAAACAGACCACATCCTTTATTCAGATCATTTTTAGAAGCTATTTACGAGCATTCTAAAAATTAATCTTTTTCTTTTTTTTAATTAATTCTTGCAGATTGCCGCAATATTACACGTTGGCACAATATAACGAGATTAATTTCTATCTAATTAATATTCTAGTTAGTTTAATCTATATTCATGAATTTAAGTAGTATATTTTTAATTCAGATTATCATCACGGTTTTATTTTCTATTCTGGCATCAATTTTTGATGTTAGGAAGGGTTTTGTTCCGGACTGGTTAAATAATTTGTTGGTTGCATTTGGTCTGGCATCGAATTTAATTCTGACATTCCTAACAAGTAACGTTAAATTCATTTTAGCTTCAATTATTTCAATGGTTATCACCTATGCTGTATCATATCTTCTGTGGCAATTGCATTTATGGGGAGGTGGCGATGTAAAATTATTTACTTCAATCGCTACAGTTATACCATTTGGTGCCAGTATTGATTTTTTGAATATTTTTCCGGTATTGTCAATATACCCGTTCACATTCAGCGTCATATTCAACAGCATTCTGGTATCATTTCCGTTTCTGGTAATAGTCACCATCAGATTAATCATAAAAAATAATTTTGTAAGGCAGAATACCGATTTGCTGATAAACATCTTCAATTATAATGCTTTGAAGGCACTCATTCAAACAACTCTAAATAAATCAGTGCCCGTTAAGGATTTAAAAGAGGGAATGATTGTCAATAAATATTGCTTTAATGATGATCATGTATTTAAATTAATAGATGAGCAAAATGAAAATTTAAAGGTTTACAGAAGCAATGATGATGAGTTCCGGTATTATTTTAAATCCAGAAGTGCCGGAGGCATAACAAAAAAGGACGTGACATTATTGAAGGTAATGTGTGCCCAGAAATTTATCTCGGATTCATTATCCATTAAGTTGGGATTTCCGTTCACGCCTGCGATACTGATAGGCCTCATTGTTGCCTTGAGCTATGGTGATTTGATGATGCTGATTACAAAAAATTTGGTTCTGGTGATTTGATGAGGGAGAGCGGCGGCCAGGTTTCTCTTGAATATCTATTGGTATTTTCAGTCTCTTTGATAATTTTAATTGCCTTTACATTGCCACTTTTGGAAAATGCTATGGACAACACATTTGATGTATCCGATTCGATTAAGGTCAAGTCAGATTTATGCAAGCTCTCAAATGCGATTATGAGGGTTTATGGCGAGGGGCAGGGATCTAAACAAACGATATATCTTGACATTGACAAACCAATCAGGATTAATGTAGCCAGCAAGTATGTATCCGCAAATATAAAGCTTAAAGACAATCAGCGAAAAGTGATAAAAGTAAATTTTGATTCAAAATTAAAATCCACTTCCTTTAAATTGTCCAAGGGTGAGAAAACTTTCATAGTTGAATGGCCGGAGAATAGTCAAAACATGATAATCTACGAAAAATAACCCTTTTTTATACAAACTTATTTAAATTGTTAATTTAAAATATTTAAATTAATAGTTAATGGCGTGTGAATTTATGGATATAATAATTGCAATTATTTATATTATTTTATTTATTCTCATGATGGTTTTTGTTTTTTCAATTGGAATGATGAGGCCATTCATGCCTAAAAAGGAAATTGTTTTAGTGCTTGTTGTGGCTTTTTTAATAGGAACTATAGGAGGGGCATTCTTTTTAGAGCCCGTTTATCAAGAATTGCCGTCTGTTATGGGTCTTGTTGAAAAAAATATTCCCGGTAATGAAGAGACAATGTATCTGGATTTGTCCTCTTCAATTAACATGAAAGAATTGAGCCAACAATTATCATCAACCGAGGGTTTTATTTCTTTTAAAGAAACTAGTGTCACGATTCCTCTGTGGAAGTTTAATGAACAGGAATTCGGATATTTCAAGGAGATTTTAGGAAACATCGATGAGCATTATAAGCATTATAATGTAACTGAAGACGGTAAAATTGAAATTGAAATTGAAGATAACTATACTTCATATGATGCTATTAAGTCATTTGCCGATTGGTACAGAGCAGTTTATGGAGGATCTCTTTCCTATGCTCAGGTTCATGCAAAGCTTGTTGTCAAAACATCTGCCGACGACACTTTCAGAAGTATTTTGCTTGAAAAGGGAATTGTACCAAGTAAGGTGGAAGGACCTATACAAAACAAATACAATGATACCAATACAACCATGTTGCCAAGTTATCAGTTTGTTTTGGTTACTGGAGTTGTGGGCGTTATTATTTCAGTATTGGGAATCTATTATGAATCATTTGGTGTTTTCTCAAGACGGTTTAAGAAATCCATGAAAGAAAAACGCAAAAGGTAATTTTTATGAATGCTGCCGTATTGTTTTCGGGAGGTAAAGACAGTACAATGGCACTGTACTATGCTTTGGAAATGAAGGAAGACGTCAAATATCTTCTTTCCATGAAATCCCGCAATGACGAATCATACATGTTTCATGTTCCAAATATTCATGTTACCGATTTGCTTGCCGAAGCCCTTGAAATTCCTATAATGTCTGTAGAAACTGATGGCATTAAAGAGGAGGAACTTAAAGATTTGAAGGCAGCCTTTGAAAAACTTAAAAGTTCAGGGGTTGAATGCATATATACAGGTGCGCTTTACTCCCAATATCAAAAATCGAGAATTGAAAAATTGGGTTTTGAGGTTGGATTGGAGATTATTTCTCCCTATTGGCATGTTGATGAATTGGAGTATATGCGTGAAATCGTTTCTCTTGGATTTAAAATCATTATTTCCGGTGTTGCAGCCTGGGGCCTGGATGAATCATGGCTTGGAAGGGTCATTGATGATGATGTGATTGACGAGCTGGTTGAACTCAATGAGAAATATTATGTCGATATAGCTTTTGAAGGCGGTGAGGCCGAAACATTAGCTATCGACGGTCCTATTTTTAAAAAGAAACTGAAAATATTAAAAGATAGAAAAGAATGGCATCGTGACAGTGGTGTTTATATAATTGAAGATGCCGTTCTGGAAGAAAAATGAGTTATAGGCCGAGTTCCGTATAAAACTCATTTATTTTTTCTTTATAGCTTTCCAGATCACTTTCATTTATGAGCAGTTTATCTGAAAGTGAAATGACATTGCCGATTCCGAATCCCAATTCAGTTTCATCACGCTTACGGAATCCTTCGTAATCCTGGCAGTCGTCTTCTCTTTGTCTTATTTTTAATCTTTCAAAACGTAACTTAGGATTTGAAAAGACGGAAAGCACGATGAAGTTTTCAAAGTTTTCTTTAAACATTTCTACTTCATGATGGCTTCTGATTCCTTCAATGATGACTAATTTAGGATTATCTTCTTCCTGGAGTTTTTTGATTTTTTTGATTGTAAGTTCTGAAACAATAAAGTCACCGAATTCTTTTCTTAAGTTGACTGCAGTTTCTTTAGTAGGTTCTCCTCTTTTTTTAGCTTCCTCTCTTATAATATCTCCCATACTTACAATTATGGCTCCTCTTTCAACACCTATTTCAGAAATGAAACTTTTTCCAGAGCCAGGCATGCCTGATATACCCATTACTTGCATTATATCTCCTTCATTTTATCTTGATTTGTTCGATTGATTCTTTAAGGTTTTCCTGATTATCAAAATCATTAACCATTTCCACCAAAACTTTTTTGTCCTGAGTCTTAAGGTCTTCAGCTATTTTTGTCATAAACGGAATAGCTCTTACAATGTTGTCCATGATTGAAACATCAGACATCTTTGATGTTCTGGACAGCGGGTTCAAATCTATTGTAATGATGTTTTTACCACTTTTTTTAAGAATTTCTGCTCTGTCACCGTCTTCGAGTGGAATTAAAATAGTATCTGCAGTGTAAATTCCGGTTTTACTTGCGGAAGCTCTGTTGTTTTTAATGTCATTCAGATATTCTATATTATCATCCAAAGATCCTAGAATCTCCTTATATCCGTGGTCCCTGTATAATGTGGTAAGTAATTTTACCCTTTCATCAGTTCTATAGAATAGATTGATTTCAATTTTTGCATTGATTGTTCTGGCAAATTCGATTATTTCATCTATTGCCAGTGCTGTTGCATTTCCATTAACAGAAATTACAGGATTATCTGATAAAAGTAATGCTGCAACTGCAACATACATTGCTCTTTTTGCAGGATATGTGGTTTTTTCACCAATTAGATAATCAAAAGCTTCCCCTCTTCCATGTGCAATCATGGCGGAGTCTGCCAAATATCCTTTTTCAGAAGCTTTAACGATTTTATCTCGCAAAACTAAAGATTCATAACGTGGATGTGATTTTGGTATCATATTTTATCTCCTTATTTTAAATCAATATTCATTTGAGCTAAATATCCTAAAAAGGTTGTAATCAGTAAGGTCATAACAATCATTGAAAAAACGTGAAGCTCGTAATCTATGAAAATCATGTTTGGCCTGTGAGGAATTACAAGAATTGCCATATCCAATATGAAATCGACTAAGACAAATATTATTCCGACAGTGAATCCTTCAATAACTTCATTTGAATCGATATTTCTAATGTAGAATATTCCAAATAGTGTTGTTGCGATTATTGTTGCTGCTGGAGCGATTATATTGACATTTGCAAAAAAACTGCTGAAAAAAGGATTCATTACTTCTGTAAAAAAGAAGGTTATGCCCCATATTAGGATTCCATAGATTATTGCTAATTTTAATTTCATATTCAAACCTTAATGTATAGTTTGGTTTGAAAATATTATATATTTTTCTGAAATTTTTTAAAAAAAGTTTGGGATGATTGGGTAGTTAAGTATCTTAACCACCCAATTACTTGTTTTTACAAGCTTTTAGAGAAATGAATTTTAAATTTGGCTGTTTAATCTATCTCTCTGGCTACTGTGTAGCCAATTGTATATTTGTTCTAATACTATATAAAGTTATTTGTAATTTATAAAAATTCAAGTATACTTTATTAAAAAATTTTATATTATTTGTTCTTCATATAGTTAAACTGAATGACAGATTATACTGAGCATGAAATGTATCTGAGAAGAGTTCTCTCCAATTCAATTGGTTCAATGAATCCTTCCGAAGAGGCTAAAAAGACAGCCAGAAAATTTTCCAATTCATATTATATGGATTATAAACAAAAATTATTAAAGGATTATGCTGAAAAGACATTGGCCGACATTGAAAATTGCGAAATAATTTCCACATCTTTCGGAGACACGCTAAAGATTACCGAAAGCGAAAGGATAAAATTTGAAATTGATGATAATGATTTTAAAATGCAAATGAATAATAATCTCAAATTATTGCCTAAAATAGGCATTAAAACTGAACAGAATCTTAAAAATAAGGGGTACATGACCATAGAATCTTTAAAAAAGCATGATAGGTATTGTGATATTGCATCAAGCTTCCTTGATAAAATCGATGATTTGTCATTTGCAGAGATTATTGAAATACTCGACAATAACAGATACTCAAAAAAGTGCAGAGATAACATTTTAAAGTCCATCAGCCTAACCGAGCGAGAAAACTTTAAATTTATGGATATTGAAACGTTGGGTCTTTCAAATGTTCCGATAATACTGATTGGCATAGCTGAATTCAAAAGAAACAGAATAATTTCCACACAATATTTCCTAAGGGAAATCTATGAGGAGGGTGCAGTCATTGAAGCGTATCTCTCACATCTTGACGAGGATTCCGTTCATGTAACATTCAACGGCAAAAGCTTTGATGTGCCGTTCATTAAAAATAGATGTTTGTATAACCGGATTGATGCAAATCTTGATTTGCCCCATTTGGATTTGATGTATTTTGCAAAGAATTTATGGAGAGACCAGTTGCCTAATTGTCAGCTTCAGACAATAGAAAATGAATTGTTTGGCATTGAACGTGAAGGTGATGTTCCTGGCCAATACATTCCGGATTACTATAATTCTTATTTGGACGAAAAAAATATAGGGCCGATAGTTCCAATAATAGAACATAATCGCCAAGATATCGTTTCACTTGCCAGTTTTCTAGAGAAAATGTATGAGGAAGTAAATTAAAATGGGATTTTTTGACAGATTTAAGAGTAAAGATACAAAAAAGGAAAAGAAGCCTGTCCCGAAAGACATTGAAATAGATCAAGATCAACTGATATTAAAGGAAATAGCCATCAATGCCAAAGACAGAACTGAAAGGGCCGTGGCTGCAGATAACATTACAGACCAGTTCGTTGCACTTGACATTGCAAAGAATGTAAAGGACAGGGCAATCAGATTAATAGCGGTAAATAAGATTAAAGATGAAAATCTGCTTTGGGATGCCGCTGAAAATTCAAAATTCTTTGACGTTAGAAGCTTTGCATATGAAAGGCTTGGCGAGAACAACAAATCAATTGCCGAAATTGTAATAAACACCAAGAAAAACAAGAATGTTGATGAAATTTTTAATAAGATTGTTGATGAGGAGACTTTAAAGGATATAGCCATTGAAGCCATTGATAAAAATTACAGAAGATTGTCTCTGGAAAAAATTGAAGATGCAGACATATTGTATGATCTGGTCTTCAAGGCAAATGATTCCTCCATTAGAAAATCAGCGGTAAATAAGGAAAACTTCACCGATGAGGACATTCTTAAAAGGGTCGTACTTGAAGATAGGGATGAAGGAGTTAAAATAGCTGCCGTCAAAAAAATTGAAAATGAAGAGGTGCTGGCTGAAATTGCAACCCAGGAGGACAATGCCAAAATCAGGTCAATGATATTCGGCAGGATAGACAATGTCGAAATCTTAAAGGAGATAGCAATAAATTCCGAAAAGCCCGATGTTCGCCTGGACATCATCAACAAGGTCGATGATGAAGAACTGCTAAAGTATATGGCTCTCAATGATTCCGACAGTGTTGTCAGAAGTGAGGCTGTCAAAAAAATAACCGATGGCGAAACTTTGCTTAAGGTCATTGACAATGATAAAGATCCTTTTGTAAGACAGATTGCTGTTAAAAATCTCAATAACACTCAGGAATTGATTAGAATAGCATTGAATGATGATGACCAGTATGTAAGGTCTCATGCAATATCAAATCCTGCAATAACCGATGAGGATGATTTCACATATGTTGCAATCAATTCAACACATGAAGATGTTGCAGCAGAGGCAATGGAGCATATAACTGAAGAGAAAAACTTCATTGAAATATTGAAGAATGCCAAATTGGAAAACATTAGAAAATCCACACTGGACCACATCACCGATTTGGAAACATTAATCAGAATAGTTTTGGCAAATGAGGATGAGGAATTTTCCTTAAAAGCTTTAAATAAGATTAAAGTTGAAAAATGTCTGATTAAGATTTATGAACAGGGAATTTCTGAAAACATTTCCGTTAGGGCGGTGTCTCTGGTTAGAAATCAGGAGTTTCTGACAAATGTCGTCAAGAATGATGATTCCTGGAGAGTTCGCGAGACTGCCTGTAAAAAAATAGTGAGTAAAAAAGTATTGAGGGAAGTTTCCCTTTCAGATGAAAATGAATATGTAAGAGCAGTAGCTAAAAAGAGAATGAATCTATAGGTAGAATTCAGGCTCTTTTCTTTCGCTGTTTGCTTCTTCAAATGCTGGTTTTTTAGTTTCAAATGCTTCTCCGGTAAAACTTCGTGCACCTTCCGGACAGATGTGTATGCATGCAGTACATCTTGAGCATATGTCCAGGTCGGTATCTACAGGGTCGTCTTCGGGAATGGCCTTTTCAGGACAGATTGAAACACAGTCATAACAGAATGAGCAGGATGTATCATCACATGAAATGACAAACGGCAGCTGTTTATATTCGGTGTATGGTTTGTTTCCAGGTATTTCGCTTTCAAGGCTTTTGCCTGATTCAATCTTTTCCATGCATTTTTCGCTGAATTCGTTGATTTTTGCAATGTCGGATTCATCAGGTCTTCCAACTGCAACGCCGCTGAATATTGAATGGTGGCTTATTGTTGAAGCCGCTGCAATCACATTGAAGTTATTTTCCCTTAACAGTTCGACCAGTTCAAGCAATGAATCGCTTACGTGCGCATTTCCATAATTCACGACTGCAATTGCAGGGGTGTTGTTCCCTTTAAGTTTGGATAATCTGTCACGTCCGCTTTTAGGAATTCTTCCGGCAAATACCGGCATGCCCACAATGGCAATATCCTCGTCTGCAAATTCTTTTTCCATATCAAAATTCAGCAAATCGTAAGTTTCTTTTTCCTGAGTGAAATTGCTTGCAATCTGCTCGACCACCTGTTTTGTTGTGCCTGATGGGCTGAAATATATTTTTGTTATACTTGACATACTCTCACCTAATTTAATTATTATATTTATATTAACTTAATGATTTCGAATGATTATTTTTGTTTTTTCTCCATTTTATTGTATTTTTGTTTAATTTTATATTTTAATTATTTTTAAAATTTAAACTAAACCTTTTAACAGTTTTGATTTTGGTGTTTCTGTTCATTTTTTAGAAAAACTTTATATATGTTGAATGCAAAAATATGTATTGGTGGAAGATATCTTCCGGTCTATGATTAGAGGTGTAAAAGTGACAGATATTAAAACAGCAATGGTCGGTACTCCCTGCCAGATATTGGCCGCAACAAAAATTAATAGATACGAAGAACAAACTGGCGGATCACCTATTGACGTAAAAATAGGTTTATTCTGTATGGAGAACTTTTCCTATTCCTATCTTGAGAGATATTTGAAAAGTCAGGGCATTGAACTATATGAAGTAAAGGAATTCAGAATAGATAAGGGAAAATTCATTGCAAAATTGATTGACGGTAATGTCTTTTCCATTCCGATTGCAGAAACAGAACCGTTCACCCGTAAAAATTGTCACATCTGCACTGACTATACTTCTGATGTTTCTGATATTTCAGTGGGTTCTGTCGGATCTCCAAGTGGATACTCAACAGTCCTTGTAAGGTCAAAAAAAGGACGTGAAATAATTGAAGATGCAATAGATAAAGGATATATTACCGTAGAGGAAATGTCAGAAAAGGGAATCAGTCTCTTAAAAAGAATTGCAAATCAGAAAATTTCAAAAAACACTAAAAATTATAAAAAAAGGGAGGCAATTGCAAGGCCTGTACTTTCCAAAAGGGCAATGAGCGAAGAGGAAGTCATAAGGGAAGCAAGCCTGTGCCAATTTGAAAACCTGCAGAATGATGTAATCAGCGTAGGGTCCTGTGTTTTATGCGGTGCCTGTGAATATGTTTGTCCGATAGATTCCATTCAGATAAACCACAGAAAACCGGTATCCAAAAAAGACTGTGAAGATGACTGTCATGCATGCTATTTTGCATGTCCCAGAACTTTTGTAAGCAATGAGATATATCCTGAAGACATTGACGAAAAGCCCCTTGGAAACTATCTTGACATCTATTCGGTAAAGGCGGATTCAATAATCGGTCAGGATGGTGGTGTCGTTTCAGCTATTTTGGTATATCTGCTTGAAAATAATATTGTTGATGAAGTGTCCATTGTAGGTGAAGACAAGGATGCACCTTGGAGACCTCAATCCAAATTGACCTCATCAGTTCAGGACGTAATTATGGCTGCCGGAACAAAATACAGTACAACACCGATTGGATTTAAAGCTTTAAACAAATAGGAGTTACACTCCTCTATTTTTTACTTTTTTTTAGAATTTTTCATCAATAGAAACTATTTAATATTATTAAAATAATAAAAATTATTTGGTGATACGATGGAATTAATGAGAGAGCTATCTTTAGCACCGGGTGTATCCGGGTCTGAAGAGGAAATAGCTAATATTATTACACGTGAATTAGAAAATGTAGCTGATAAAATAGAAAAAGACAGTATGGGAAACCTGATTGCTACTAAAAAAGGTGAAAAAAAGGCTCCTACTGTAATGCTTGCAGCACATATGGATGAAATCGGCCTTATGGTCAGATACATTGACGATGACGGATTTATTAAATTCTCAAACATTGGTGGAATCAATGACCAAATGTTAATGAACCAGACTGTAACTATCCACTCATCTGTTGGAGATGCAATTGTTGGTGTAATAGGTTCAAAACCGCCTCACGTTACTAAACCTGAAGAAAGAAACAAAGTAGTCAAAGCTGATGACATGTTTATCGACATCGGTGCAAAGGACAAGGAAGATGCAGAAAAAATGGTAAGAATTGGAGACAAAATGACCTTCAACTCCCTCTTTGTCGAATATCCGAACAATTTGATTATGGGAAAAGCTTTGGATAACCGTGTCGGATGTTATGTGATGATGGAAGTTTTAAAAAGAGTGGATACCAGAGCTACCGTTTATGGAGTAGGTACTGTTCAGGAAGAAGTAGGTTTAAAAGGAGCAAAAACTTCCGCATTTAAATTAAACCCTGATTTGGCTATTGCACTTGATGTAACCTTATCCGGAGACCATCCTGGAATCAAGCCTGAAGAGGCGCCTGTTGTAATGGGTAAAGGTCCGGCTATTATTTTAGCTGATGCAAGCGGAAGAGGTATTTTAACCCAACAATCAGTAAAGGACATGCTCATTAAAGCCGGAGACGAAAAGGAAATTCCGTATCAATTGGAAGTCAGTGACGGCGGAACTACTGACGGAACTGCAATTCACCTGACCCGTGAAGGAATTCCAACCGGTGTTTTATCCGTTCCTACACGTTACATTCATACTCCAGTAAGTGTATGCAGTATGGATGATATTGAATCAACCATTCGTTTAATTACAGAAGCTATAAATAATTTATAAGTTATATTATTGTTTACTTTTCAAATGCTCTCCCACAAACCCAAAATATAAAGGGAGATTAAAATATGAATATGAACAATAATACCATAATTGAAGAATTTGCAAAAGCAAGGCGATTAAAACCAGGTACCATAGAACAGTACCAAATCGCCTTAAACTTTTATTCCAAATTCCAAAAAAAACCATTATCAGAACTATTAGATGAAGCAGATTATGAAGAAGAAAAAGGTATCCGTTGGAAAAAACGAAAACTAAAACAACGTTTACTAAACTACCGAAACTATCTATACGAACATCACGTACAAAGCACTGCAGATTTAAAATTTGCTTTAATCAAAACTTTTTACAAACACTATGAAATAGAAATTCATGATTTGCCAACATTAAACAGGAAAAATATAAAATTATCAGAACCTTTAAAATTTAAAGATTTACCTGATAAAGAATTAATCAAAAAATGTTTGAAAATAGCAAATCCATTAATGCGGGCAATAATTTTATTCATGTCCTCTTCAGGCTGTGCAAGAGCAGAAACCTTAAGTCTAACAGTAAAAGACTATCTTGACGCTACTAAAGACTATCATCACACTAATGATATTGCAGAAGCAGTTAAAATAATGTATGATAAAGACGTTGTCCCTACTTTTTATTTGAAACGCATTAAAACAAATAAATATTATTTTACTTTTTGCAGTCCAGAAGCTAACCGTGAAATAATTAATTATTTGTTATTGCGTGAAGATTTAGATAATAGTAAACTTGATGAAATACAATTGTTTAAATGTAACACTGCATATTTTGAAAGACATTTCGCTAAAATTAATAATACATTAAATTTAGGTAAAATTGGAGCTCATAATAGATTTAAAAGCCATATTTTACGCAAGTTTCATGCAACTAATTTGTACAATGATAAATTGAGTCTTGATGAAATCGATGCTTTACAAGGCAGATCTAAAGAAGCAACTCACTCTTCATATTTCACTGAAGATCCAAGTAAGTTACGTGAAAAATATATTTCTCATTTAGATTGTTTGACAATAAATCTTGATGTAAATAATATGGATATTAAATCCTCTGAATATGTTCAATTAGAAACAGAACTTCAGGAAAAAAATAATGCCTTGGAAGATATGAATACAAGATTATCAAAAGTAGAATCATTATTCGCAAACATAGATACATTAAGTGATGATGAGATATTAAACTTATTTGCGAATAGAGAGTAAATTTGACTTAAAAATTAAGTTTAAACAATTTTGCAATTAATTTGAAAGTCAATTAGGAAGGTTTATATGCATCCTGAATTATAATTATGAATATAATTATAATAAATTTTTTTTTTAATTTTCATTTTTCTTATTTTAATGTATTTTCGCGTACTTTAAGTTTATTAATAATTATAGAATTGTAATATATCTATTGTTATTTAATTATAGGCATTCTCAAAATTCATTTAAATAGATTATTTTTGAAAATGACTGGTTTTAAAGGAGTTTTAAATTTTCTAATTCAAACATTAATTTTTTGTAAAATTTAGTTTTGTTTGGTAAGAGTGTTTATTGGATAACATGATGTGACTTTTGAAAATGTTACAATAGTATCAAACCTATGATAAATGTTATACCTGGAAGTCTTATAAAAAAGATAAGATTTCAAAAATAAAATAAGTGAGAATGATTTCTTATGACTGATAAAATAGATAAAAAATTTCAAAAAATAAATAAAGAATTGAATAAACGAAGTGATTTAGTAGATCAATTTAAAGCGTCTTGGAAAAAATCCTCAGGAAATAATGCTAAAATTCAAAAATTTTTAGAAGTTGAAATTAAAGATATATTTAGATTGGATTATGGAGAGTTTACTATAACTCTTGGAGGCAGAGAAATTTGTATTACTATGTGGCATAATATTAAAATGGAGGATATTAAGAAATTTGACAGAGTTATGGGGAAGGAAAGTAAAATCATTTGTGAAGATGAGTTTATCTATTTAAAATATGAATTTGAAGAATATTATTGAATTGAGAGGGGGGAGTTATTTTTTCCTCATTTTTTTTTGTACAGTTCACTATTTTTGTTTTGTTTTTTTAAATCTTTGCCCTATGTGTTTTTGCTATTTTGGATAGACAATTGAGTATTATTATTATTAATTTATTGAACAATATTTAAAATTATCAAATAAAAACCTTTAAATATACAATCATACAATATTATAAAATAGAGTTGGCGAACTATAACCTAACAATGAGAATCATGACTGATAAAAACAATGGATTATATCTAACTGCAGATTATGATGACCACCGCAAACCACCCATCCCAAGATTAATCTGGAAAGATCATCACACATCATGGGACAGAACACACTATGACTTCGGACACTACGGAGGAAAAAGTGTTGAAGGACATCATAACTACAAAGCAAGATATTATATGGTTAAATAAAAGAGGAGGAAATAAACTTGTCCCCAGCATTAATGTATAATTTTAATACATATTTGAGAATAATGAATCAACATGATATTTATAATGATGATATTATTAATATTGATGATTGTAGTTTTTTAACACCAACCTTTGTACTTCCTTTAGTAAGTTTTATTTACAATTATAATAAACGAATCAAAGAACATAAAAACCCTAAAGTTAATGATTATTTACATAAAGTATTAGGCATTAAAAAACACACTGACACTACATTTCCATTTCGATGGTTAGATGAAACTACAGATAACTCTGAAGAGTTAACTAAAGAAATTTTAGCCATCATTGACCCTGTACCTGAAATGGAACAATCTTTAAAATATATCTTTCATGAAATTTTAACCAATGTTTATGATCATTCAATTTTTGATAATGGATATGTTATAGGTCAATATTGGCCTAAACTTAACGCAACTGATTATAGTTTCATGGATAATGGTATTAGTATACCCGGTTCATTCAAAAAAGCAGGAATACCATTCAAGAACGATTGTGATGCAATTATTCAAGCAATTAATGGAATGTCTACCAAAGATAAAGATGAATTTATTGGAAGAGGAACAGGATTAAATACTGTTGTGAATATTGTTACTCAAGGAGCAAGAGGTATTGTATTAATTGCTTCAGGAAATGGGGTTGTTGAAATAACAAAAAATAATGTTATTGCTAGAAAAATTCCTGAAGATTATATTAAAGGAACATTAGTTAGTTTAAGGGTTAAATCAAATAAAAATATTAATATTTATGAGCACATGATTGGCCGAGAATATGAATTACCTAAAAAGATTATAAGAATAAAAAAGAAACCTATATTTGTTATTTAAAAAATTAAGAAGGAGGTTTAGTAAAATGAGTGAAATTGAAATTTTTTTAGAAAAGGAAATAGATTCGGATTTAGGATCAAGAAATAAAATCGAAGATTTATACCAAAATATTCCTAATGATATTTCAAAAGTAGTGATGAATTTTACTGGAATTGAATTCATGGGACGAAGTTTCGCCCAGGAATATTTGAATCAAAAAAATAAAGCAAGTTTTGAAGTCGTTGAAGTTAATGTTCCTAATGAGGTACAAGAAATGTTTAATATCATTTTAAAATTAAATGGGCATTTATAAGAGGTTTATTTTATGAGTGATGATAATAGAAGAGAGTGTCCTTATTGTGGGTCTAAGAATACTAAATTAGTACCTAATAAACAAACATTTACTGGAGAAACATATATTAATGAGTGTAAGAATTGTGGGAGACAATTTAGTTGAGATTACATTTAACTTCTAAAAAGATGGGGGTTTTATTTATGAATCAAGAAAAATTAAAAGAACTAATTGAAATAATTAAAAAAGAAGCTCAAAGAGGAGATTTAATTTTAAAATATGGTTCTGGAGGACTATTAACTTTACGTAAAGGAGGAGTTCCAACTATTACAGAAACTGGTTGGTTAATTGTCGTAAATAATGAGAGTAATCATGTTCATTATATTAATTTGGAAACAGTAAATGAAATTATTATAACTGCAGGAGTAGAATAATTATAGTTAATTATTATGGTTTAAACCTGATTGTTGCAGAGTGTATTTTAATTGAAAATAAATATGGGGCAGAAGATTATGGAACTTGAAGATGTATTCCCAAATTCACCATTTGAACCATGGAGACCAGTATCCCCCGAAAAGTTCAAAGGAAGAGTAAAAGATAGAGATAAAATATTAAGAAGAATCCCTCATGTTATCAAAGATGGGAGAGCGGAACATTTTTTCATTACTGGAAAAAGAGGAATGGGTAAAACATCTTTTATAAATTATGTTTCTAGAGTTGCTGAAGATAATTATCATATGATTCCAATTCATATTAACAATAGTGGAGGTAAAACTGTTGATGAGTTAATACAAAAATTACTTGATGCATTAATGAGAGAATTTAAAAAAGAATACTTAGGTAAAAAGATTATTGATAAAATATTAAATACCATTCAAGAGTTTAAAGTTGCAGGAACCGGTGTTTCATTAAAAGATACAAATGATCTAATTCAAAATATTAAAAATCATTTCGCAGATTTCCTAATAAAAACATGTGAAAATCTACCTGAAGGTTCAGGTATTTTTATTGTTATTGATGATCTTAATGGATTATCTGAAAGTGAAGAATTCACAAATTGGTACAAAGGTTTCTTTGAAATAATGGATTTCAATGAATACCATCTGCCTATTGTTTTTACTTTAATTAGTTATCCTGAGGAATATGAAAAGTTATGTGATCTTAATGAATCTTTCTTTAGAATATTCCATTTAATTGAAATTGATAATCTTGATGATAATGATATTATAGATTTTTTCAAATCATCATTTAACGATGTGGGTATTGAATTTGAAGATGAAAATGATTCTTTATCGTCTATGGTTTTCTTTTCTTATGGAATGCCTTTGATTATGCAGTTAATTGGGGATTCTGTTTTTTGGAATGCTTATGAAGATTTAAAGATTAATAAAAATATTGTGTTAATAAGTATTGCTCAGGCTGCGGAGGAGTTAAGTAAAAAACAATTGAGGTCTAAATTAAGTAAAATAAGGAGTGAGACTTATATTAATATTTTCCTTAAATTGGCTAATAATGGTTTGATGACTTTTAAAAAATCAGAGTTTAAACAGTATTTGTCTCCTGAAGAGAGGAAGTCTTTTGATGGTTTTTTGAAAAAAGCAAAGAAGTTAGGTATTATTGAGTCTATTGGGAAGAAAAATAGTGGGGAATATGGTTTTGTGAATAGGTTATATTTAGTGTATTTTGTGATGTTGTCGGCTCAGACAGGTTATGATAAAAGAATGGGTAAATAATAATGTGAGTTTATTTATGTTGTGAAAAATAGAGTATTAGTTAAGTATTGTAAC
>NZ_CACXXB010000021.1 GCF_902771435.1 uncultured Methanobrevibacter sp.
CGTACGCCACGAGCCTAAACTCGTTCGACTTGCATGGCTTAATCGAATCCCAATAGCAGTAGCATCTGCCAGGATCAAACAGAATTGAACACATAACAGTACTATTTTTGAAGTACACTAAAAAAATATAGACGAGTGTAATACACTAATTAAATTTGATATAAAAGATTCTATAATCAAATTTCACCACATCTACAAAACTTACATCATACTTGAAGAAACTCAAGTACTCACAAAAAGCACATTCATGATATTAATAATTTAATTAATACGATAAACATGATAAATTATAGCTACATGCGGAAAAGCAGTCATCATAGTCAGAATTGTAAATACAATATGACTTAAACCAACGCCATAAAACACATAGCACATCTAATAGATAGACAAGTTTGAGTAACAAATTCAATTAAAAAACATTGCAAAATATAATGTAATCAAATAAAAATAGATATAAATGACATTTATTGAAAAATATACAATTATAATTTTTAATTACAAAAATAAACCCACATGTTAAGATAAATTAAAATAAATTTATTATGGAAAATCATAGAAGATCACCAAACATGCCAATATTACAAAAAATAAAATTTTTAATACTAGTTATTTTTTTATAACATATGGAAACACGAAACATGATTCATATTTAAAACTTTCTATCTAATTCAAATAAAAATTACTTTATATATTGCTAACTAAAATATTAATTGGTGATAAAATATGAAGTTCGGTATAGAATTCGTACCAAATCAACCTTTGGATGAAATTGTAAAATTAGTAAAATTAGCAGAAGACGTCGGTTTTGAATACGCATGGATCACAGACCACTACAACAATAAAAACGTATACGAAACCTTAGCATTACTTGCAGCTAACACTGAAACCATTAAAATGGGTCCTGGTGTAACCAACCCATACGTAAGAAGTCCTGCAATCTCTGCTTCTGCAATCGCAACCATTGACGAAATCTCAGAAGGAAGAGCAACCTTCGGTATTGGACCTGGTGACAAAGCTACTTTCGACGCTTTAGGAATCGAATGGACCAAACCTGTATCCACTATTAAAGCAGCAATCGCTGACATTAATACTTTATTAGCTGGAGACAAAACTGAAGGCGGAGCACAATTAGGCGGAGTAAAAGCTGTCCAAGAACACATCCCTATTTACATGGGTGCACAAGGTAATTAACGCATCCAACCCTAAAGATTACGACGCAGCTATGCCTATGATCAAAGCAGGTCTCGCAAAAGCTGGAGACAAAGAATTCGATGTTGGTGCATACACAGCAACCTCTATCGGACCAGACTCTGACGCAGCTAAAAACGCAGCTAAAATCGTAGTTGCATTTATTGCAGCAGGTTCCCCACCTCCAGTTATAGAAAGACACGGATTACCTGACGGATTCAACACCCAAATGGGTGAATTCTTAGCTAAAGGTGACTTCGGTGGAGCTATTGGTGCTGTAACCGATGAAGCACTCGACGCATTCTCCGTATGTGGTACTCCTGATGAGTTCATTCCAAAAATTGAAGGCTTAGCTGAAATGGGTGTAACTCAATACGTAGCAGGTTCCCCTGTTGGTAAAAACGTAGAAGAATCCATTAAATTATTAGGAGACGTAATTGCAAGTTTCTAAACTTGCTTACTCTTTCTTTTTTTATTTTTTTAAACCCTTATACACAACTTATCAACATACTATTTTTCAACAACAATTTTAATTATAAAAAAATCCTAATTATATAATATTATAATTATATTATTGCAGGTATTATAATGGAAATCGAAAATTTAACAAAAGACATTAGACAAAGAGCATTTGATCGAAAAGACCCGAAAACCCCCGAACAGGTGGGAGCCAGCTGGTATAATGATGATTTGACTTACGATGGCGTTGCCAAAACATTATTTATAATACTACCCACTCCCGGCTGTGCATGGGCACTCGGAGACAGTGGAGGATGCACCATGTGCAGTTATGTTTCTGACTGTACATTAGAACCAATCGATACTGAAACAATTTTAAGAATTTTTAATGAACACCTCCAAAGACATCCCATATCCGAAGAGGATAAAATTTCTGTGAAACTGTTTGCATCAGGAAGTTTCCTAAATCCATATGAACTTCCGAAGGATGCACGTGATGAAATCCTAAGGACATTGATGGAATTGGGCAACGTTACCGAAATAATCGTTGAGTCCAGACCCGAATATGTCAAAGAGGAAGTTTTGGATGAAATTTTTGAAATAATTGGAGACACATTATTCGAAGTGAGTATCGGTCTTGAAACATCCAATGATTATACCCGCCTTAAAAAGATCAACAAGGGATTTACACGTCAGGACTTTGAAGATGCAGTCAGATTGATGCAAAACTTAAAAGAAAATAAAGGATATAATCTGAAATCAAAAGCATATATCTTCGTTAAACCTATTCTAGTGTCTGAATCACAAGCAATCACAGAAGCCATAGAAACCGCAAGATACTGTGATTCAATTGGAGTAAGCAGACTTTCATTTTGCCCTGCAACAATACACAGCGGAACAGTTATCGAGCGCTTTTGGAGAAAGGGAGCATATCAGCCGCCATGGATCTGGTCATGTATTGAAATAATAAATACAGTCAGAGATGAGCTTGACATACCTGCACTTATGGACACATCAGGTTTCGGTTCAAGACGTGGCCCGTACAATTGTAAAAAATGCAACAAAGATTTGAAACATATGATTATAGCCAACAATCTAACCCAAAGCAAAATAGAATATGAATGCGAATGCAAAAACGAATGGTTGGCTGAAGTCAACAATTCAGACATGAATAACTCTACCGTTGAGATAAAACATATTCCATTATATTGAAATATTAAAAAATATTAATTAGTATTAGGAGGAAAAAATGAAAACTAAATTTATTAGCATACTTGCCATAATTTTTGGATTGATAATTATCATATTTCCAGTAATGGGACTCATTAAAACAGGTGCATTAATCGGTTTGTCATTATTATTAATATCAATTTATCTGCTTGTTGTTGGAGTTGCAATAATTGACTATAATAAAAGTGGAGCAATATTGGATTTGATTTTGGGAGTCGTGTTGCTTATACTGAGTATCTGTTTAATATTCAATGTTGCCATAATCGGAGTTTTAGCACAGATAACATTTTATCTTGCAGGAATAACATTGATTGTTGTCGGACTTGTTTCCCTTGTAAATAATCGCCAGTCCAGATATGGATTTTATATTGGAATAGCAGGTATCGTACTAGGTTTACTGTATATTATTATTGGAACTTACGTTGCAGATCCGATTATTCTCGGAACATTAATCGGATTATGGTTAATTATTAGTGGTATTTTAAAATTAATGGATGGTTAAACTATCCTTAATTTCTTTTTTTGGTGTTTATCTTGATTGGAATTAGCGCAGATTTTGACCCCGTTCATAAAGGTCATGCAAAATTAATCAGCGAAGCTCGCAAACTTGCTGATAAGGAAGATAAAAAATTAGTGGTATATCTAAATAAAGGTTTCAGTGCAAATCACGCCCCTTTTTTTGTGAATTTTGAAGCCCGCCGTGAAATGGCACTGGCTCTGGGAGCAGACGATGTAAAATCATTTGAAGGACTTCACCACAGATTAGTCCTGTCATACAGCGTTCCAATCAGACTAAAACAGATGATAGATGACGGAGTAACAGATTATATAACTTCCGCAAGCATTTCACTTGATGAAATCAGAAAAAAAGCACAGCCGTTCATTGATGAAGGAAACTTTGTGGGGATGCCGAAATCATACACAAACAGGAATGAAATCAGATGGTATGCCATAAATGAATTTCTCGGGTCCAAACTTGACTATCATGTCGTGAAGGAATTCAATAAGGACAAATATTCCGGCAGACTAATCAGACAGTCAATAATTGACAATGACATGATAATCACTGACGAGATTGCAGAATTGCTTCCGGAAACCACTGTTGAAATCCTGCAGCGCGAAATTGATGCCGGCAGAGTCCCTGGAGAGAGAAACTGGAGTGACATTTACAAAAGAATGAATACGTACTCCAGGGGAAACCTTGAAAAAATAGCTTATCTCAATGGAAATACAATTAATGAAATAATCAAAAGAAGGGTTTACAGAGACCCCGAATCAATTTGGGCCGTCTTTAGAAGATCAGATTACGGACCGGTAATGACAAGACTTGCCATCAGTGCAATTGAAATGGAAGTCACCAAAAAAGAGGTCATGGATTTGATGAAAAGCTACGAATCCCAGGGGGTCATACCGGATAATCAGAAGGTCCAAAGGGTTATTGACAGGGCATGGTATGTTGCAAGCGAAGGCGAAAAGGGCGTGAGTGCCCGCCAGGCAAATGAAAAATTCAGGAGCCAAAACATCAATGTAGATGCGCCTTTGAGATTGGAAGCCGGCCTTAATTTAACCAAATTCGAAACAAAGATTACAAAAGAGGGAATAGCTACCGATTTATATGTCGATAAAAACGGCAAAATTTCTGTTCAGTTTAAAAGTGAAGGCAAAAAGATCAAAACAAACCTAAGGCTTCCGGCGGTTGAAGTCACTTACTTAAGATATATTATGGATTCTCATTTTATTCCAGTTACCGGCAGCATAAAAAAAGCTAAAAAGGGTTTTAAGGTTGAAGTGGTTATCGGTTGAGTTTTTCAAGTGCCGCCCTGACCATTATCAAATCGCAATCTCTGAAGCAGTTAATTATTTCTTCCAGTTCCTCACATTTTCTTTGGGAATTTGCCAGTGTATTGTCAATTCTTGAAAGGGATTTTTGAGTGAAATCTTCCCCTTCTGTTAATGTCAGTATGTCAAAGAATTCCTCTTCCAGACCATGTTTTTGGGCGATTTCACTTGATTCAATCAAAAGTGCTGAAAGGGTTTTTGTATAGCTGCTTCTAAGCATCTTTAAAGTGGCTACATCGCCGACGTTACTGCTTATTTTTTTTGTTTTGATGAAATCATTTAAAAATAGTAAATCGTCGGCATTTTCACCGGAAATGTATAAGATAGGATTGTCTGAATCTATTTTGCCGATGATTGCCCCATCTACCAGATTATCAATGTGAGAGCTTATTTCATTAGTGGTATCCGGAGAAATATTATTCAAATCCAAATAAATTCCCCTGCAATACTTGCCGTATTTTCTGGCAACGTCCAAAGCTGACTTAGGGGATGTTGCCGAAATCAGAATATCAGATGCGGCTGCAACTTCCTTTATGGATTCAAAAACCTCAATGCCGGACTCATTAATGCTTTCAATAGTCTTTTCCGACCTCTGCTCGGGCGAAGTGATGCATACAATATCTTCAGAATCCAATAAATTGAAAAGAATTTTGGAAACCTTTCCAAAACCTATAAAACCTATTATCATAAAATCACAGCTAATTATTTTTTGAAAAGAAGCATGTCATGTAAATTAACACCGATATCCCATGAAATTGTATTGCATTTTGCACACAACATAAAGTAGATATCCTTATCTGATAAATCAATTTCTGTTAGCCCCTCATAATTGCCCATGCCTTTTGAGATTATGAATTTATGACTGTTGAATATCTCCCTAAATTCATCTGAGATTTCGCTGTCAACGTAACCCACAGTTCCGGCACCGATTTCAACAATTTCTCCGAATTCATCCAAACCTGCATCCAATGCTTCCTTCATGCATGCGTCATTTAATATAGGCTCCGATTTAACTGCTATTGTAATGGCTAAGCCATATTCCTTTATTTTTCCAAGCAATAGCTTATCAAATACTATCTCGCCGGTGTTGTCCACCAGATACAGTACCTTATCCTGGGTTTTAAGGGAATTTTCAAATTCATCGATGTCCTTGACAGCCAAATCCTTTTTGAGGGAATCCTTTATTACGCTTTCAATATCATCATCCAGAGTAAATGCTCCGAAATCAAGAATATTGCCTATGATAGCTATTTTCACATAATTTTCTAAGCTGTCATCCTCATCCAATATCTTTTTAACATCATCCAAATATTTCAGGGCCAGCCTGTTGCTTTCTATTTTTTCCGCATAATATGGATCTGCACAGCCTGTCTTTTGCTTGATTAATGCATGCATTGCAGAACCTGTACTGTTCGAATTGGTTCCCGGGGTAAAATTTTCAGAAAGAAACTTGAAAATATCTCCTATGACTTCCATTTTAAGCGCTTCATCATCTGTTGATAAATCCAGTGCTTCCCTAGCCTGTCTTAAAAAACATGGCCCGCATTCATAACTTATTTTCACTTAACCACCATAAATAATTTGAACTAATTGTATCTCATCACCATCTTCAATTACCGTATCTTCAATGACAAGTTCGCCGTTTTGCTTGGATACGATTGTTTGAGCGGACAGTTCCAAATCATCAAGTAAATCTTTAATGGAGTAATTTTCATCAGGAATTTCTCTTTCTTCATTTATCTGTTTGTATTTCAAAGTAAATTTCATGTTATCACAATCCTAATTCTTCCAAAAAGGAACATGCCTTACATAATTCATTTGAGGCAGGTTCGCCGCATCTTCTGCATCTTCCATGTGAATAATCCTTTTTAAGTTCATTTTTCAGTATGTTTTTTATTTTATCATATCCTCTTAATGTTGAATATTTGATTGTAGGGTGTTTTTCGGCAAGCTGGTTGATGGCTTCTGAAACCTCTCCCCTGAATGACTGCATTGCATACGGACAGCTGTCAAAGTGAACTTCCAATTCCTTTGCAACGACGTAAAGGCCTATTTCACGTTCGGGAATTTCTCTTAATGGCTTGATTTTGGTTGTGAACTCTTCTGCCTTTGATTCTGATTTAGGACCCAATTTGGTCAAATTGTCAGTGTTTCCCTCAAGATAGTTCATCATGATTCCCTGCACTTCATCATCAAGATTGTGTCCTGTTGCAATTTTGGTGGCTTTCATTTCACGTGCCGCTTTGTTGATGATTGTTCTTCGAAACACGCCGCAGTATGTGCAGGAGCCTTTATGATTTTCCCTTTGCATGATTTCATCTAAAGTAATTCCGTATTCCTCCTTGAGTGAAACCACCCTATGCTCGATGCCCAATCTTTCGGCATGGCGAATAGCTATATCAACTCCGTCCTGCCTGTAGTTGGCTATTCCCTCGTCTACAGTTACGGCACATATGTCTATAATGTTGCGTTGCCTGAAACTGTCCAATATTTCCAATGTGGTTACGCTGTCCTTTCCGCCTGAAAGCGCAACCAGAACCTTATCGCCTTTATCAAGTAACTTTTCCTTTTTGATTGTTCTGATGGCTTTCTTTTCTATTGATTCTATAAAACAGTCCTTGCACAATATCTGGCCGGATTGCTCTCTTTTATAAATTACTTTAGGATTACCACATTTACTGCATTGCATATTTACTACCTACATCTGTTCTACAAATTGCGCTAATTGATTAAGGGTATTAACTTCAAATACCTGTGCTCCAGCCTCCCTATACAACGAAACACAGCTGTCCACAACATCCCATTTGTTCCTGTCTTCAGGATTCAATATGATTACCTTTTTAGCGTCCCTCACCATTTCTTCAACTACTTCCACGCTGGCAGGGACTCCTTTTACCTTAGGTCCGGCCCAGTCTCTGCAGTCAGACAGAATAATTACGTATGACTTGTTGTTTATATGGGCCATGTTCTGGAACTTTGTAAATGCGGAATACATGTCTGAAGTTCCGTGAACCATCATATTCTTTATCCGCATGTCCTTGACTTTAATGAATGAATCTATGAGATATTCCTCTTTTAGGGCCTGTGTGGTTTCAATTACCTTATTGTCAAATTCGAAAGTTCTTGATTTTTTAAATGCTGTCTGGGCTGAAAACATTAACATGAAAAACCAGCTGCTGATCCATTCGCATGATCCGCTTATGTCATTCAGAAACAGGTGTTCGTTCTTGTGCGGCCTTGGCTTTGC
This sequence comes from uncultured Methanobrevibacter sp., assembly GCF_902771435.1. Taxonomy (GTDB): domain Archaea; phylum Methanobacteriota; class Methanobacteria; order Methanobacteriales; family Methanobacteriaceae; genus Methanocatella. Next base: position 7,964 of record NZ_CACXXB010000021.1, read on the forward strand.
CCTTACAAGCTCCAGAGGGACTCCACCGTATTTCATGTTTGCACGGATGGTTCTTCTCATGTCTATTTTATTTGAGCTTGATTTGACTTTTCTTCTGGAACGTTTATTGGCTATTCTTTTTCCAAGTCTCTGACATATTTCAAGCATTCTCGGATCAAACCTGTTCAATTTGGTCAAATCCTTGTTCATCAATTCGCCGTCCCTTTCAAGCTTCTTAACTTCCTCCAAAAGGGGCTGACCTGACAACATTTTTAACTTTTCGTTGTTGATTTTTTCTTTTCTGACCTTTTGATAGGCATTGTTCTGTTTTTTAATAATATACTTATTGGATTTTGGACCTTTTCCCCTGTAAGCAGTTCCCTTATTTAGCTCTTGGGCTTTTTTAGGTTCCATTTCAATTTTGAATATCTTTTCAAAAACCTTATTGAATTTAGGAATGTCATACTTGTCTTTTACATAAACTGCCATTAATGCAGTTTTTAAAAGCTGCCTGTCTGCTTCGCCCAAATCCATGTGAATTTTAACAGCCGCCTGAGTGCTTCGTATGCTTACCGGCAGACCTTCCTGCCTTAGCTGGGCCGATAAATTTGCAATTTTATTTATCATATTATCTTTTGCTTAAAACATCCTTGACGACTCTTTTTTTATCACTTTCATTTTTGATGGCAACACCAATACTGTTTTCAAGTGATTCATCCATGTTTTTGGTTCCGAGATTGGTGACTGAACGAACCCAGTCTATGGTTCCCCTTACGGAAGGCTTTTTCATGAGATTGAGATTACGTATATCATGAACCAGCTTGACAACAGTTGAAACAACTTCCTCATCGGCTTCAGGTATCCTTGATTTGACAATTTCAATTTCCCTTTCAACTGACGGGTATGGAATATATAAAAACAAGCATCTGTCCTTGGTTTCATCAAGCAATGACCTTTGTGAGTTTGAAGTTAAAATAACAATCAAATCGTTCTGAAGTTGGAATGTCCCCAAATCGTTGATGGTGATTTCCTTCTCTCCCAATGCCTGAAGCAGGAAACTTTCAACCTCTTCGTCAGCCTTATCAATTTCATCTATTAAAAGTACAGAATTGTTTTCATTTAAAAATGCATTAAGCAAAGGCCTTCTTATGAAAAATTCTTCGGCAAAAATTTTGCTTTCATTATTTGAATCGTTTTTTGCAGCTTCAAGATGCAGCAACTGCTTTTGATAATTCCATTCACCGACGATCTGTTCAAATGTTATTCCTTCATAACACTGTATCCTGAAGAAGTCTCTTTCAAATGATTTGGCGATTACCTTTGCAAGTTCTGTTTTTCCGACACCGGGAGGCCCTTCAATAAGCATTGGCCTTCCCAGAAACAGTGACAGATATACTGTTGTTGATATCTCATTATTTGAAACATATTCTGCATTTAAAAGTAATTTGTCAATGTCCTTAATAGTAATATTTTCAGTTTGCAAGTTTTTAACCTTCCATATAATCCATTATTAAAATAAATATATCGTGAAATAATATAAGTTTTATGTAGTATAATTAAATATATATTAACTATTAATTAAAATATACTATATTGAAGGAGGAAAAAATTCATGGATAGAGACAATGCGATAATTATAATATTACTAATCATTATTGTTCTTTCTATTGGAGCATACATTGTTGTAACTGGTGTTGGACTTTCATTCAATAAAAGTAATGATGTGACAAACGTTACACCTTCAAACCATACAACCATAAATTCAACTAACAGTTCAGTTCGCGATACTGGAGCAGTCGCACCTGGAACAGACACAAGCAGCAGCGACGGCAGCGGTGTTAGTGATAGTGGCAATGGTGGAGCCAGTGACCAAAGTACGCAATCCACAAGTCAGGACACAGCTTCTGATAGTAATGTTGAATCAGGATCAGACTCTCAAGCCGGACAGGATGAAAGCGCTGTTGACAGCGGAGATTTTGATTAGAACTAATTTTTAAATTCATCAGGATTTTTGAACAATTCAAAATCCTGAACATATTCTTTTCCGGTAATCATGGCAATTTCTGCCTTTTGAAGTTCAGAACCCAAATAGGCAGCATGTTCCATTCTGGATACCAAATCTTTTATTATTATTTCTTCATATACTTCTTTTGCAGACTGACCTACTATAACCAGATCCGCTTTGTTTTTCTTGAAATGAGTGGCAATGATTCTGCTGTCCTTTACAGTGGTTCCATAATCAACGTTGATTCTGAAACTTCCGGCCTTATCCCTGATGAACTTCAACGGTTTTTCACGTCTGGTTTCAGGAACGCCGTCCAATTCATTTTCAATGATGTCATTTCTTTTATGCTTATCCTTAAAGGCAACAAGATTGATTCCCAAATCCTTCGGAATTGATTTTCTATGCTTTGCCAAAAACATCATTTTGGATGCAGTGGACAACTCATAAACGCTTCCCCTTGTTTTACCGCTCTCTTCAGGAGTGAATAATATACTTACGCCAAGTTCCATACCGATTCCCGCCAGAAGAACATTTACTCCCCCTGAATCGGCATCCATAAGCTCGGTGACATTACCTACACCAAAAAACATCGGCGCAGGGTTTTGCTTGTGGAATTCATGGCATGCGATGATTGACTCGACAATGCTTGAACTGTTTACAGGGTCCAAAATCAAATCCGCAACATATTTCAATCCTTCCGTATCCTTTATCAGCTGATGCATTGATTCAACTCTTTCGGCCGGAGATTTAGGTGATTTGCCTTGGGAAAAATTGGTTGGAAGCAAAACCGCAGGAATGTTCTTTTCAATCAGAATGTCCTTAACTTCGGAATTGTTACCCAAGTCCAAACTTAAAACAAAATCAATTCCGCATTCGGCAGCAACTTCAATTTCTTTGGCGTTCAATGTATCTATGCTCAATGGCCTGTCGCCAACAATAGGCCTTAATGTTTCAATCAGTTCAGGAATCTTGTCCGAGAAGTCCTCACCTGCCGCCATACCTATATCAATCATGTCGGCACCGGAATCAACGAAATACTGGCATTTGTTAATCAATGCCTCCTTTGACAGGAAAGGGGCATTTGCAATTTCCGAAAGGACTCTCATTGGGAAATCTTCACCTACAGGGAGATTTCTAATTAAAATATTATTTGGCTTTTCAAGAAGTTTTTCTATATTTTCCTTATCGTTTTCAAATTCTTCTATGAATTTGAATGCTTCTTTGCGTTTTTCTTCCTCAATTAATTTATCTGCAGGCTTATCTTCTGATAGATCAATATTTCCAACCAAATTAAGAACCATTGCAAGGTCTGCACCATCTGTGGACCCCTTAAAAGTTGGAATTCCCAGTTCTTTTGTAATTTCTTTGGTGCCCTTTTTGATTAAGCCAGGAACCAGAATCATGTCAATTTCATCAAGTTGATTAGAAAAACAATTTTTGATTTCCTTAATAATTTGTCTAGGCGTTAAGAATGCAGCCACCTGAGTATTGTCGGCAATGTGAACAATAACATCATCTTTTACATCTGCAACCACTTCTTTTATTAAAGGATAAGCCAATTCCCCTGTAATTATTAGAACTTTCATAAAACTTCCCAACCAAATTTTTTACAATATTATTATATTAATGTCAATATTATTTAATCTTTTGAAAAATATTATTTGCTTAAAAATTGTTATTTTATTAAAAAAGTGATGTAAAAACTGTATAAAAAAATAAATAAAATGTTGAAAGAGTTATTAGAAAAATAAAGAAAAAATAAAAGATTAAAACAAAAAACTTTAAACAAAATAATTCAAAAATAAAAATTTAACATAAAATTTATATATTTTGTAATTTATAATGATTATACATGATAAATATATGGAGGAAAAATTAATGATCGAAATTCGTTTTCATGGAAGAGGCGGACAAGGTGCTGTAACAGCTGCTGAAATCTTAGCAAAAGCAGCATTCAAAGACGGCAATTATTCCCAAGCTTTTCCATTTTTTGGAGTTGAACGTAGAGGAGCTCCGGTTATGGCTTTCACAAGAATTGATGATAAGCCAATTGACTTAAGATATCAAGTATATAATCCAGACTACGTATTAGTGTTAGATGACGGATTATTGAATGTAGTAGATGTATTTTCAGGAATCAAAGACAATACTGAAGTGACAATCAACACCACTGACTTTGAAGGCAGTGGAGAACATGAAGTCTACAGTATTGACGCTACTGGAATTGCATTAGACATGTTAGGCAGAAACATTGTAAATACTATTATTTTAGGATATTTCGCTAAGAAAACCCAAGCGGTAAGTATTGATTCACTTTTAGAAGTGATTAAGGAAACATTCCCTGGTAAAATCGGAGAGCTAAATGTAGAAGCTACTAAAAAAGCTTATGATATGGGATAAGAGGGTGAATATTATGGTAAGTATAGGATGTGTAATTAAAACCCCAGGTAATAGTAGAAATAACAAAACTGGAAGCTGGAGAACATTTAAACCTATTTTAGATAAAGAAAAATGTATTGATTGCGACAATTGCATAATATTTTGTCCAGATTCCAGCGTAAACAAACAACACGATATAGATTACGATTACTGTAAAGGATGCGGAATTTGTGCAAACGAATGTCCTTCCGATGCAATCGAAATGGTAAAAGAATAAAGAGAGTGATTAAATGGTAAAAGAAGTAATGACCTCAAATAAAGCAGTTGCAGAAGCTGTAAGATTAGCTAAACCACAAGTTATTCCTGTTTATCCAATTACTCCACAAACTACAATTTCTGAATACTTAGCACAATACGTTGCTGATGAAAAAATTGATGCTAAATATGTTAAAGTAGAATCTGAACACAGTGCTATCAGTGCTGCTGTTGGAGCTAGTGGTGCTGGAGTAAGAGTATTTACAGCAACATCTTCACAAGGATTAATGTTAATGCATGAAATTTTATATGCTGCAGCAGGTATGAGGGTGCCTATTGTTTTAGCAGACGCCAACAGAGCAATTTCTGCACCATTAAACATTTGGAACGATCAACAAGATTCAATTGCACAAAGAGATGCAGGATGGTTGCAAATTTATGTTGAAAATGCACAGGAAGCATTAGATACAACTTTAATGGCATATAAAGTTTCTGAAAATCCAGACATTTTACTTCCATCAATGGTATGTTTGGACGGATTTATTTTAACCCACACAGTAGAACCTGTTGAAATTCCAGATCAAGAAAGTGTAGACAAGTTTTTACCTCCATATGTACCAGAACATGCATTTCTTGATCCAAACGAACCAATGTCAATCGGTAACTTCGCAGATCCGAATTACTACACAGAAGCAAGACATGACATGGATGTTGCAATGACAAAATCCATGGAAGTAATCCAAAAAACATGCGATGAATTTGCAGAAATCTTTGGAAGAAAATATGGTCTTGTTGAACCGTACAAAACCGAAGATGCCGACATAATATTTGTTGCAATGGGTTCACTATGCAGTACACTCAGAGTAATGGTAGACCAATTAAGAGAAAAAGGTGAAAAAGTAGGTTTACTTAAAATCAGAGCTTACAGACCATTCCCTACCGAAGCCATTAACGAAGCTGTTAAAAACTGTGAAAAAATAGCTGTTATTGATAAAAACTTCTCATTTGGAATTGGTGGAGCACTTTATGCTGATATGAAAGTAAAAATTGATAAAGAAATTTACGGATTTATTGCAGGTTTAGGTGGAAGAGACATTACACCTGAAGCAATCCTGGAAGCATACGAAAAAACCAAAGCGCCAGAAAACGACGTCACCTGGATTGGACTTAAGGAGGAATAGATATGGATATACCTGATAAAGATTTATTAGCACCGGGACACAGAGGCTGTGCCGGATGTGGAGCATCAATTGCTGTTAAATTAGCTCTTAATGCTTTAGGCAAAAACACTGTAGCTATTTCTGCTACCGGTTGTCTTGAAGTAATGACTACACCATACCCGGAAACTTCATGGGAAGTTCCATTCATACATGTAGCATTTGAAAACTCAGGTGCTGTAGCATCCGGTGTAGAAAGCGCATTAAGAATTCAAGGAAAGGATGATGTTAATGTTGTTGCTTTCGGTGGTGACGGAGGAACTGTAGATATCGGTTTACAATCATTATCTGGAGCTATGGAAAGAGGACACAACATGCTCTACATTTGTTACGACAATGAAGCATACATGAACACAGGTATTCAAAGAAGTGGAGCTACTCCATACGGTGCAAGTACCACAACTTCACCTAAAGGAACCGCAAGTTTCGGAGAAGACAAACCTAAGAAAAACATGCCTATGATTATGGCAGCTCACGGAATTCCATATGTGGCTACCGCATCAATTGCATATCCTGAAGACTATGTCAAAAAAGTGAAAAAAGCTGCAGAAACCAAAGGACCTGCATACATTCACTTGCAACAACCATGTACAACTGGTTGGGGATTCCCTTCAGAAAAAACAATTGAAATGGGCAGATTAGCTGTTGAAACCGGTTCATGGATTTTGTATGAAATCGACCATGGTAACTTCGAAATTACTTTCAGGCCTGAAGAAAGAAGACCTGTAAAAGATTATCTGTCAACACAAAAAAGATTCAAACACTTAGATGAAGAACACATTGAAAAAATCCAAAAATATGTCGATGCAGAGTGTAAAGAATTAGGATTATAAGGAGGAAAACAATGGAAAGTATTGTTGTAAATAGCAGTTTATGTGATGGATGCCTCAACTGTGAAAGCATGTGTGCATCAGTCCATAATGCTAATAGAATAAAAATAATAGAACATGACTCTTCCTTTTATTCCATTGTATGTCAACATTGTGAAAGTGCACCATGTATAAAAATCTGTCCGACAGAAGCGATTACCGATGAAGGTGTCGATACCGAGAAATGTATCGGCTGCGGATTATGTGTAATGGTTTGTCCGTTTGGTGCAATGACTTTCCAATCAAAAGTCGCTGAAAAATGTGACCTCTGTGCTGATAGAGAAGAAGGACCTGCATGTATAAAAGCATGTACCAAAAGAGCTATTACTGTTGCTGATCCTGAAAAAATCAGAGCCAAAAACCAAGAAAAATTCTTGGCTAAAATGGCAGGATTATATGAACCTGACAGTAAAAAAGGCGGAATTGTCCATGTTTTAACAAGTCAAGCAAGAGCAAGACTTGTTTTAGACGAATAAAAAAATTATGTTTAATACAGGAAATTGTACAAATTGTACAACCTGCGGAAGTTGTCAACAAACACCAAATGTTGACACTCCAACTTTATTTTGTATGAACTGCCAACCATCAGATGCGCCATGTATGAAAGTCTGCAAGAATAATGCATTCAAGATACTTGGAGGGGCGATTACCCTCGATTATTCAAAATGCGATAAATGTCTTGACTGCATTGATGTCTGCCCTATCGGAATTATTGAAATTCACTGACTATTTTTAAAAATATTTATTATATTTCAAAATCATAATAATAATTAATTAAATTTGAAAAGGTTATTATTTTGATTACTAAAGAAACTATTAGAGATACTGTTTATGAGCTTTACAAGCAGGCCGTCATTGTTCTTGGTGATGATGTAAAAAAATCACTTGAAGACGCTCTTAAAATAGAAGAACATGAGCTGGCAATCTTAAATATTGAAGCTATATTAAAAAATATTGAACTTGCTGAAGAAAAAGGCATTCCAATGTGCCAAGATACAGGTTTGCCTGTTGTTTTTGTAAAATTAGGCAATGTTGAAGTTGAAAATTTAAGAGAAGGCATTGAAGAGGGAATTGAAAAGGCCACAAAAGAAATTCCAATCAGACCAAACATTGTTGATCCGCTAACCCGTGAAAATACAAACATCAATATCGGAGAATACATCCCTCCAATTGACATAGAACTGATTGACGAAGATTATCTTGAAATAACCATCCTGCCTAAAGGATTTGGTTCCGAGAACAATAACGCCATGAAAATGGCCTTACCCGCTGAAGGGATTGAAGGAATTAAGGAATTTGTTGTCGAATCCGTTCTAAAAGCAAAAGGAAAACCATGCCCTCCGACTGTAATCGGCGTTGGAATCGGTGGAACATCAGACTTATGTTTAAAACTGGGTAAAAAAGCTTTGCTTGGAAAGGTTGGTGAAAGAAATCCAGATCCTCAATTGGCCAAACTAGAAGAAGAAATTTTAGCTGAAATCAATGCATCAGGCATCGGTCCGATGGGACTTGGCGGAAAAACAACTGCCCTTGATGTTAAAATTCTAAAAGCACATACCCATACTGCAGGTCTCCCTATTGGCGTTTGTGTCCAATGCTGGGCAGACAGGCATGCAACAACAAAAATATATGATAACTGATTTTTTTAAATCAATTATCTCTTTTTTTAATTTTATCTGAAACTACGTGGAGTGGTTGGTCTTGGGATATTATCATGAAACTCAACAGCAACATCCATCATCTCAACAGAAATATCACCCATTCTTTCGAATGCTTTAATAACTCTGAATAAATAAATAAAATAATTTGAACGCTCTTTTTCATCAAATGAACTTTCGGCCATCTGTGTTGCAATCAAATTTATGGATTTTGCCTGAAGAATATGGATTGAATCTTCCAGTTCCATCAAATCGTCTTTAAGTTCGGTTTTCGCTTCAATGAATGCTGTCATGGACAGACTAATCATGCTTTGAGCTGTCTTATACATCTTTTTCAAATTTTTCATTACAGTTTTATCTATCGTATAGACATCATTAATGACAAACTTTGCAATATGGCCACAGTAATCTCCTATACGTTCCAAATCATAAGCTATTTCAGTGTAAAGCAAAGATTTTGAAAATTCAGTGTGCTTATCAATATTCAATATAGTTTCAACAGAAGTCCTGATTTTTTCGACCATATTGTTTGTTGCATAATCCATTTCCAAAGCTTTTTTTGCCATATCCTCATCATACTCCAAAACCGCATCAAATGATGCTTCCAGTTGTGAGTGAACATGTGAAGCCATATTGTCCAACATGTCATTTATTAAAACATTACCTGGAGCATTTGAAGCAGAATAGTCAACCAATGACTCTGTAAACTTCTTATAACTTTTCAAGTCAATCATGTAAGCGCGTTTTACAGTACCGTCTTTAACTAAAGGACGCAACAGCTGAGTAACATATCTGCGAGTAATACCCAACCGTTCTGCAATTTCATCCTGAGTTGAGGGATTCTCATATAAAATCAAATCCAGAAGTTCCTTTAAAGTTTTATCCTTTTTACTCATTGTATCAACTATTTCTTATACTCGTCCAGCAAGTCATTAGATTCAAAGCGAATTTTTTCCGAAGACCTGTTTATGCCCCTTTCAGGTTTTTCTTCACCGACATGATTATTGAATTTGACATCATGCTTGATTTGAGGGCTCTTTTTCGGTTTATTTGTTCTTTTAACATTTTTTACAGGAACATTTTCCCTTTTCACATTATAATCAAAATCCTGATGCTTTGCTGAGTGATGCACTTTATGGATATTTTCCTGGCTGAAGTTTTCCTCATTAATGGCATGTTGGACAACAGCGGATTCGCTCTGCGAACGCCTTGACAAAATCAGTATTCTGCATATGACCACTGCAAGCAGTACAAATGCGATAATAGCTATAGGCAAATCAAAATGTATGAATATGTCATCATAGATATCGGTTACAACATTTCCCAAATCAACAAAACCTCTAGCTAAAAATACCACACCTACAAAGGCAATTATGCCCCCATGTTCCTTTTTTACGAATTCCGGTTTTAATATTAAAGGATAAGCACTAATTACCAATAGGGCAACACCTAAAAGCCTATATAAGTTATTATCTGCAATACCTTGAAGAGACATATATGCACTCAGGAATGTATGAGGCAATATTCCTATTTCTGCAAGTAAAGCGAAAATTAATAATAATTGAATTAAAGCAATGACCACTAATGGAAATACATATGCCACATCCCATTCAAAACGAGGGTTGAACTTTGCTTTATTTACAGGATTTTCTAGCGCTTCAGTCAGCATATTATAAAGAACTGATGTAATAACAGATCCTATAATTGTACCTGCAACACCCATAATGGAGGTCAATATCGCAACAAATGCGGAAATAAAACCTACTAAAATAAGTTTTTTATAATTCATAATTTTCACCTACTAAATTACATTTCTTAAAATTATATACTTCACCATATTTAAAAATATGTAAAATTTAAAAAAATGTTCAAAATAAGTTACAAAAAATCAGAGCTTTAGGGGGGATTCGAACCCCCGACTTCCACCTTACCAAGGTGGCGCTCTACCGGCTGAGCCACTAAAGCAATAAAAATCGAGAAAGTATAAAATAGTGCAAGGGAAGGGATTCGAACCCTCGAAGGCCTATACCAGAGGATCTTAAGTCCTCCCCCTTTGGCCGCTCGGGCACCCTTGCATACAATTCCAATATAATTTTAAAAAACTACATTATAATATTATTTAACAAACTATATAAATATTTAAGGTAATAAATAATCATATTCTATAAATTAAATTTGAATGGTGTGAGAATTGCAAGTTGATATGGAAGAATGCGGAGTCTGCGAAGATTGTATAGATGTATGTATGGAAGAAGCGATTTCAAGAAAAGCCTATACCATAATTATTGACACTGACAAGTGCGATAACTGCGGCGAATGTGTTGACGTTTGCCCAGTAGGTGCTATTTACGAAGATTAATATGAAAATAAAATTTACCCTTATCGATTACATTATAATAATTTTGGTCATTTGTGCAGTAGCTTTTGCATTTATCCACATTACCAGCGATGACTCATCAAGCATACAGAAAACTGCTTTTGATGCTTCAACAATCAATAAACTTCCAGAAACTTACTTAAATTATTATAAGGATGGAAAAATAGTTAAATCCACAGTTACCGGTTCAAACGCAACCAATGGTGAAAAAGTAACCTTGAACGGTACTGTCAGATGGGTTGATGAAGGATCTGCAGTCAAGGTTTTAATAGAAACAAATAATGGAACCTATCTTGCAGGATTATACAAAAATGTCAAAAATGCAGACATCTACTTAGATACAATATCCATTGAAACCGACGGCAGCGCATACAGTAATTTAAAAGAGTTTACAGTAAAACCTTACAATATCACTTCACTGGCTGATTTGAATAAAAACCTGAGCAATAGCGATTTTGAAATTTCAACTTCAATAACAGTTGACTCAATCGATTCTGTTAAAATGCAGGAACTGGATAATAAACTTGATGCGGAAAACGAGAGATTTTCCATAAAAACTACAAACGCTGAATTTACAAAACAGCTGGTTATCAGTAAAGCCACTGCCAAAAACATCAAGGATGGAGATTCAGTTTTAGGAAATATTAACGGGTTAACTGATGACATAACCATTAGGGTATACAATTGCAGTGACAGTACCATGAACAATATCAAAAATAACTACGAAGTCACCAATATCCGAACATTTTAAGTTGTGTGAAAATGAGCTTGATTTATTCCACTTTAACATCAATAATAAACAAGATAAGTGACGAATTTCACAAATCTTTTTTATTTACAACCATTTTTACTATTTTGGAGTTTATTGAAACCCAATGGGTCAACAGTTTTTTCAAAAAATTATATCCCGGTGAAAATTTCTTAAGCTTTCTGAACAAGAACAACATTTTAAAAAATCATATTTTCAATCCGCTTATTGTAATCTTCTTATTTGCAGGATTTCTATTGCTTTCATTAAATAAGCTGTCCCAAAGCCTAACAATAACATTGATTATTGCATTTACCGCATTTTTTATCGGATCAGCAATTCTTCCAAGATATTTTCTCAATGACGGCATAGAAAACATTTTGCATTTTGACAAAAAAGACATGTATTCAATTGGATTCTGTTTGATTTTGGTAAGTATCGTATTTTTCTTTGTAAGCATAGCTACTGTTGGAGGAATACCTCTTTTAAAGCCTTCAATCCGTTATCTGTTAAAACCAATATTTACAATGCCTGTGTTTTTAATAATACCTGGAACATGTCTGGTTGCAAGTTCATACTTAAGGGACTATCAGGATGAAAAAATCACACGTTCACAGGCCCGATTCAGATTCATTTTTTTACTCGTGATTGACTGTGCAATATTATTGCTTCTAGGTTATAGGACACCACTACTTGCAGCATTTCTCATCATAATTATCATAGGTTTCTATGGAAATATTGTTTCACTATGGGAAGTTGTTATCGGAGCATTGCTTGGTGTAGGTGCAATCATAGGGATTGGTTATTTTCGTTCACTCGGAGAGCTGACAATAACATCATCAACCAACCCGTTCTATACACTGCAATCCAGAGCAGATTTTACATTGCATGTTCTGGACCTGCTTGACTTTATTGGAGGAAACTTCGGCCTTACCCATGGAAAACTGCTGGCAAGCGCCATTCCCGGAAGCGAACTGGGACCTAGGATGATGGTCGGGAAACTTATCGCATGGAGAACTGAAGTAACAGTCACTCCTACACTGATTGGACAGATGGTGGTTGATTTCGGTAAATTTGGAGTGGCGGTTGAAATGTGCATTTTGGGATTCATCTTGGGCATCGGATTTAAAATTGTGCAGAAAACCAAAAATTATTTCTATATTGGAATTTACTCCCTAATTTTAACATATTCCATTTTAGGAATAGAAACCGGAATATTGGACATTCAGGTTTTATTATACTTTGCAATAGCTATTTTAATTTACTTAATTTGCATAGTAAAATCAAAAAATTAGACTTTTTTTCGACGTTAAGTATTACAAAAATCTAAAAATAATACTAATTTGTATTACTTTAATAACCTTTATATAGATAAATTAAATTAATATATTAAATGTCAAGCATAAAAAAGGAATTATTAACCATTAAACTTAATAAAACTCCCAATACACTTGATATTACTAAAAATAACTGAAAATAATACAAATCAGTAATACTTAATTTATATACTAAATCGAAAAAAGTATTACTGATAAAAATGGAGGATAAAAAATGCACATACCTGACGGATTTATCCCAATCACACAGTGTCTGATATACTATGTAATATTAATTGTTGCATTGTATTTCTCTGTAAAATGGGCTAGGTCCAATTTAGATGAAAAACACATTCCTCTTATGGCAGTACTTGCTGCTGGTATTTTCGCAATCATGTCCATGAACATGCCAATTCCATTCGGAACAAGTGGACACATGGTCGGTGGAGCATTAGTGGCAATTGTATTTTTAGCACCGGAAGCTGCAGTATTAGTATTTACCGTGGTTTTACTTATCCAAGCATTGATATTTGGAGACGGTGGTATAACTGCTTTAGGAGCAAATGTATTGAACATGGCAATCATTGGAGGTTCTGTAGGATTATACACCTTCAAAGGATTGAACGGAATGATTGGAAAATATCCTGCTGCAGGAGTTGCAGCATGGTTAGCTACAGTAATTGCAGCATTAGCATGTGCTATTGAAATGGGTATTGCTGGAACTTTCCCAATGAATATTGGTATTCCATCAATGGTATTATATCACTTCTTCATTGGAATAATCGAAGCAGTATTAACTGTAATTGTTCTTGTAGCATTAGACAAATTCAGACCAGATTTACTCGCATGGAATGAAGGAGATGCATAAAATGGATAAAAAAGATATAACATTAATAGCAGTAGCAGTTGTTATTTGCGTCATAATCTGTGCTCTTTCACCATACATTGCATCTGGTGATCCTGACGGATTAGAAAAATCAGCAGAGGATTCAGGTCTTCCTGAAGACTTCTCAGTTGAAGAGATTAAAGGCATCCCCGATGCCATTTTCCCGGATTATGCATTTGCAAATGCTCCTGATAACCAAGTATTACAAATTGTAGCGCTGGTCATAGGTACAATTGTAACCTTGGGAGTGGGATATGCAGTTGCAGAAGTTGTTAAAAATAGAAATTAATTAAATTTAATTTCTATATTTCCCTTTTTTTAAAAGTAATTGAAAAACAATTAAACAGACATGACAAAATAATAATATATTACTAATTTTTAATATTATAATAGTGAATTACCATGGTAGATATAACGCAAATAATGAGATTTGATGATTTGGCATCACAGGACAGCCCAATCCATAATCTTGAAGGAAGAATTAAATTAATTTCAACAATTTTCATAATTATTGTTTGCGTTATTTCACAGGAACTTTTTATACCCATAATATTGGAAATAGTCCTGTTAATTATTCTAAAGATAGCAAATCTATCATATGTTGATTCTTTTAAACGATTGCTGATGTTGCTTCCATTTGGTGGAGCAATCATAATATTTCAGCCATTTATTCAACCGGGAAACATAATCTGGAGTTATTCATGGCTGCACATTACCGATGTTGGTTTGAATTGGGGGATTCTTTTATTTGTTCGTCTGATTGTCTGTCTGACTGCAATCATCATATATTCATCAACAACCCCTCTGCAGGAAATGGCAAGTTCATTTAGAAAGTTAAAAATGCCAAGGGATTTGGCGATGATTTTATCAATCATGGTCCGATTTTTATTTTTGTTTGTTGATGAGCTTGCAGCTATCAGAAAAAGCCAAAAATCAAGAAATTTTAATATTCATTCTAAAAACACCCCCTACAAATGGAGAGTCAAGCAGGTCGGATATACAATAGCAATGATGTTTTTGAAAGCCTATGAACAGGGAGAAAGAGTGCACAAAAGTATGGTGAGTCGTGGTTTTTCCGACGCATCTGAAATGTTTGATGAGAAAAAATCTCCTGAAAAAAGCGATTATATGTATTTATTTACAATAATTGTTATTGTAATTATTCTCGAAATCATCATTTTCAAATATGGAGGACAATTAGGTTACTTCGGTCAAAAGTTAGGAATTAATTAGGTGAAATAATGGAGCAAATACATTTAGAGACAAAAAATCTATCTTACACATACCATGACGGTACTCAGGCTTTAAAAAATGTTAACATCAAAATTAAAAAAGGAGAAAAAATAGCAATCATGGGACCTAACGGTGCAGGCAAATCAACATTATTTTCCCATTTTAACGGATTAACCGAACCCACATCAGGACATGTGGAAGTTGACGGTAAAAAAATCATATTTGAACGTGACGAACTGCTTAAAGTAAGACAAAAGGTAGGAATAGTATTCCAAGATCCTAACGACCAGCTGTTTGCACCAACCGTAAAGGAAGATGTCGCCTTCGGACCAATGAATTTGGGCCTTGATTATGATGAAGTTGAAAAGAGAATCAGGGAATCTCTGGAAATGGTAGGAATGAACGGTTTTGAAGAAAAAACGCCTCATCACTTAAGCGGGGGTCAGCAAAAAAGAGTGGCAATTGCAGGAATTATTGCAATGAGACCAGAAATAATGATTCTTGATGAACCTACTGCAGGATTGGACCCCGAAGGAGTAGATAAAGTATTAAATATATTAAATGACCTGAATAAGGAAGGAATAAGCATTGTAATATCATCACATGATATAGAAATGGTAAATCATTTTGCTGATAAAATATTCGTTTTGCATAATGGTGAAATAATAGCTGAAGGAGACAAGCACCAAATATTTTCCAATAAGGAATTATTGAAAAAAGCCCACCTGAAAGCGCCAGTAACTACTGAAATTTTATATAAATTAAAAGAAAACGGATTAAATGTAGATACTGAAAAAATCAGCATAGAAGAAACAGTTGAAGAAATATTAAAAGCAACAAAAAATTAATTTGTAGCTTTTTTTCTATTTTTAATTTTATTTTTAAGTTTATTTATAAATTCAAATTCCTGATCCAATTCCGGAGAGTTTGCAAAACCACAGTTAGGGCAATGTATGCTATTACACCCATGCTTTCCACAACTGGAACATCCACGGTTTTCTAATTGTGTTTCATCAAATTCAAAACCGCACATACGACATTTCATGATAACACCGCAAAAAATAGTTTTAAAAAAATAATAAAAACATTGAAGTTATTCTACTTCAATATTTTCAGCTTCTTCTTTACGAAGACAAACATCATATCCTTTTACAGACATTTCAATAGGATCTCCTAAAGTAGCAACTTTTTTAACAGTAATTTTTGCTCCTTTAACAAAACCCATACCCAATAAGTGTCTTCTTAAATCAACATCCCCAGTATCATGGTATTTAACCAAAGTTACGGTTTCACCAGGTTTTGTATCTTTTAAGGTTTTCATCTTATCACCAAAATAACTAAAATAAATTTTTAGGCACACTAAAAACTTCGTAATATATCCTTTGTTTAAACAAGTATATAAATATTTAGTTATGACTAAAAATTTTAAAAATGATAATTGGATATTCCAATCATCATTACATTTTCAACATTTATCCGAATCCTGCAAGCAAACCAACATTGTAAATCAAGAAGGATACGATATATGCAGTCACTAGTGTGATACCACACATAGTTAATGCCCATTTGTAACTGTTGGTTTCCTGTTTGATTGCACCAATAGCTGCGAAACATGGAGTGTAGAGTAATGTAAATGCCATGAATGCATATGCAGACAATGGAGTGAAAGTGTCATGGACCAAACTAGTGATACCTTCTTCATCATCCTCTTCCATACCAGCAAGAGTACCGAATGTTGCAACTACTACTTCCTTAGCGGCCAATCCTGCAATAATAGCTACAGCAGCCTGCCAGGTTCCAAATCCTAATGGAGCAAATATTGGAGCAATAGCAGTACCGATCATACCCAACAGACTTTGAGCGGATCCATATTCCACACCTAATGGGAATATGCTTAAAGCCCACAATACAATGGAACATGCAAGAATAATAGTACCTGCTTTTCTTAAGAATCCTTTTACTTTTTCCCATGTGTGTAACAGTACACCTTTTATGGACGGTATCTTATAGGTCGGAAGTTCCATTACAAATGGAGTTGACAGACCTTTAAACATGGTCCTTTTAAGGATTGCCGCAACGATAAGTGCCACAACAATACCTAACACATAAATTGAAAGCAATACAAGACCTTGGTCTTTTGTGAAAAACGCTGCAATGAAAATAGCATAAATCGGCAATCTGGCAGTACATGACATGAACGGAACAAGCATCATAGCAAGCATACGGTCCCCTTCATTTTCCATTGTTCTGGTTGCCATGATTGCAGGTACACCGCAACCGAATCCTAAAATCATAGGAATGAATGCTTTTCCATGAAGACCAACGATTTTGTGCATAAGTTTATCCAAGGTAAATGCTGCTCTTGCAAGGTAACCGCAGTCCTCCAGTATACTCAAGAACAAGAACATCAGAATAATAATCGGAAGGAAAGTAAGAACTCCACCTACTCCACCGATGATACCGTCACAGATGAAGGATGCTAAGTATTCATTTGCAATATATCCTGCAACCAATTCTCCTAACGCTCCGAATGCCTCATCAATCATATCCTGGAAAGGAGCACCTACAGTAAATGTCAACTGGAACATGACCCACATTATAATAAGAAATATAAATGGAGCCAAAAGTCTGTTTGTAACAATCTTATCAATTTTATCTGTTGTAGTTTCTTTTTCAACAGTCGGCCTTTTAACGGCTTCTGTCATCAAACCGTCAATAAATGCATATCTTGCATTTGCAATAACTTCTTCCGGACCTTCTTTATACACATCCCAAAGATGTGCGCTTACCCTGTCTGCTTCGGCCATAATCTGAGAGCCTTTAGAAGATCCTTTCACTTTATCTATAACAATAGAGTCTTTTTCCAATAACTTTATAGCAGTCCAAACTGAAGGAACATCCAACAAATTCTTATCCTGCTCGATTAATTTTTGCAAATCCATCAAATGGCCTTTAATATCATTACCATATGATAATTTTTCACTTGAGTCAACCGGACTTGAAGATGCCTTTTCTACAGTTTTTAATAAATCATCAAACCCATCTTTAGTTTTTGCATTAATTTCCACGACAGGGAAACCTAAAAGTTCACTCATCAACTTAATGTCAATGATGTGATCTTTTTTCTTTGCAAAATCATTCATGTTAAGTGCCATTACCAGATTCGCACCCAATTCCATCATTTGAACTGTTAAATATAAATTACGTTCTAGATTAGCAGCATCAACTACATTAATAATTACATCAGAGTCATCATCTACAATGAAATCCCTTGAAACGATTTCTTCCATAGAATGAGCACTTAATGCATAGTTACCTGGCAAGTCGACAACATCATAATCATACCCACCATGTTTGAAATGACCTTCTGCCCTTTCAACAGTTTTTCCAGGCCAATTTCCTACATGTTGACGCATACCAGTTAATTGATTGAATACAGTAGTTTTACCCACATTAGGATTTCCTGCTAATCCTACAATTAATTCTGTCATTAACCATTCTCCCGTTTTATTAACTTGACAGATGACAGATCTCTCCGTTATCCGCCTACTAAAAAAAATTTTTAGTTTAAGTTCATCCCCACTTTAAAATAAATTAGGTTAACCTAAACTTACTACTATTTTGAATTTTATGGTATTTAAATATTTAGGCATACCTAATAAAAACATTTAAATATCATTTCATACCAATTGTTATATAACATACGTTATTTTTTATCAAGGTGATAAATCTAAAAATTTAGGTATACCTAAAAATTTAGAAAGATTTATATACTATGACAACAAACTTTAATACAAGTGACATAAAGTTTAGGCATGCCTAAAAATATGCACTTGTAACAAAACATATTATTAGTCAATAATAATACACTCTCCAAAATTAAATATCAAATTAGCTTTTCACAATTTTCTAATTTGGTATTGGGAAAATCTGCCACATAATTCCCGAAAAAACAAGTCTGGTGTTTATAACTCTCCTCAACCAATAAACACCAAATTTCTCTTTTTTAATTTAATTTAAAACCTGAAATATATTTAAATTAAAAATCATTATTGGAACTGATTAAAAGTGAATTTTAATCACTGTCTTTTAAAATATTGACAAAGAAAAAATTAACTAATATCCCTCACCGTCATAGTTTGAGGCATCATCGTAGATTTCCTCATCCCAATAATTATACTCAATATAATCATCTATTTCCTGGTTCAAACCCCAATTATGATTGTCATAATAATTGTAAGCATCAAAGCTAGGTCTGGATGTCGGCACATTAACGTCCTGGGATGAAAAGGCAGAAGAGTACTTCTTATCCCCATCGAATTTCACCTGAACGTTATACCATCCCGCATCATATTTTATTCTAAGAAATTTGCCATATGACTTACATTTCCATTCATAATGACCATTAGAGTCTGTAATTGTATAATTGATTTTCCCATTGGAATGGATTTCCCTACCCTTGTCATCAACAAGCTTGATTAAAATAACGCCCTTGCCGTTGAACCACTTGTCAGTTGATATCTCTACATTAACGTTTTCCTTTGCAAAAGCAGGGCTTGTAAGCAACACCAAACCAACACAGGCAATTGCAAAAATGATGATGATTTTTTTGTTCATGATTGGTCTCCAATTGTTTGTTGTGAATAATATGTTACAAATACTATTTAAATCTTAATTTAAATAATTAATAATTAAGGTGATTTTATTATGATAGAATATGATGACATTATTAGAGATTCCCCGTTTTTGGTTAACCATTTGATTTCATTGATGAAAACTCATGACTTTTACATCAATAAACACATCAAAAGTGAAACGGAGATACTTCCCAGCCAATATTACATGCTGCTTTTTTTATATTATGAAATGGGTACAAACCAA
This sequence comes from uncultured Methanobrevibacter sp., assembly GCF_902771435.1. Classification (GTDB taxonomy): domain Archaea; phylum Methanobacteriota; class Methanobacteria; order Methanobacteriales; family Methanobacteriaceae; genus Methanocatella. The sequence goes on from NZ_CACXXB010000021.1 coordinate 27,767, forward strand.
TCCGATATTGCAAAGGCATGCCTAATGGACCGAAGTGGAGTTTCTAGGGCATTCAAGGATTTTGAAGAGAAGGGATTGATTATCAGGGAAGTTGATGAAGACAACAAAAGAGCATATAAAATCACTTTAACCAAAAAAGGAATTGAAACATCCGAATTTTTAATCGAAAAAGAAAAAGAATGGGATGATATGATCTGTGAAGAATTAGATATCTCCCGTGAAGATTTGCTTAAACTGCTAACTAAAATATCCCTAAAGTCTCTGGAATTCAACAGGAATCAATTTTAGTCGAAACCTTCCGATTCCAGATAATTGTCAATATCATAATTGTCACCGTATTCATAATGGTCATAATATGCTCCGGGGTCCGTTCTTGAAAGCGTGTACCTGTCAGGCACAACCGTATGATAAGAACTTCCACCACCAGAGTAACCTCCGCTGTGACCTGTTCCGGAATTGCTGTAGGTCAGATCAAATCCCGTACGGTTAAGACCTAAAATATCATACATCAATTCGGATTCACTATACTTGACATTAGAAGTGTCGACAATTATTCCATAAACGCAATTGTTTTCATAGGAATATTCGACAAAGCATTTTGCAGCACGGTCAGTCAAAAAATTCGAAAAATATAGATTAACACCCTCATTTTTAAAATCATATTTATCAGCCGGCGCTTTCCATACAATCATATAGTTCTTCGTTCCATACTCAGTCACATAAGTAATGTTTTTAGCATTATACCATTCCCATATGCCGCTGGATGTTCTAAAAGAAGCATCCGAAATGTTTTCCTCCTTTATTTTTAAGCATCCTTTTAACGTGGCGGTAAGGAAATTATCGCCTCCAATATCCTCAACCAATGTATCTGAAGGACTTGCATGTGATGGAGGCAATATGAGACTTGCTATATAACCCATTACTGTTATTCTGATTAAAATTAAAATAGCCACTATGATTAAAAGCAATACAATATTTCTCGGTCTTGACATTAATAATATATTATCCGAATACACACAAATACTTTTTGAATGAATACAATTTTACAAAGCCACGACAATTCTTCTAAATTAAAACAATTATAGTAAATAACTTCAATTTTGTAAAATAGAGTAAATATTGATTAATAGCTTCAACAAAGTATAAATTAAAGTTAAAATAATTAATAGGTATGATAGAATTAATTATTGCCTGTTTTATAGGAATATCAATTGGAACAATAACCGGAATGATACCAGGAATACATGTCAATACGGCAGGAGCAATCCTGTTTGCATCTTCAACATTTTTACTGACATTCCTATCGCCGGAATTCCTCTGTGTAGTAATGGTTGCAATGTCAATAGCCCATGCATTAATCGAATTTGTACCGTCAATGCTTTTGGGAGTGCCGCAGGAAGGAACGGCAACTTCAATACTTCCCGGACATAGGATGGTTCTGCAGGGAAGATCAAAGGAAGTGATAAGAATTGTATCAATAGGAGGTTTTGGAGCGATTATAGTTACAATACTGATGCTTCCGATTTTTGCAATGGCCCTGCCCATCATGCATGACATTTCAAAGCCGTTTACATGGGCAATACTCCTTTTCGCATCAATTTATCTAACCTACAAATTGACCAATACCCGAAGAGACTTCATATGGTCCCTGCTCTTATTCACACTTTCAGGGATATTGGGATGGATAATTTTTCAAACCCCAATTTCATCAGGAGTATCGTTAATGTGCACATTTTCCGGCCTTTTTGGAATAAGCACCATTTTATTCAGCCTGAACGATTCATCAACAATACCCCATCAAAACAAATTTTATGAGCTTAATTTGGATTTCAACAAATTCAAAAGCATTTTTGCAGGCGGAATCACAGGAGCAATTCTGGGATTTCTGCCGGGATTCGGACCTGCACAGGGAACCGTCATTGCACAGGCTGCAAGCGGAGCCAATGATAATGACGATGACGATACTGTCAATTTTCTTCTGGCAACATCCGGACTGAATGTTTCTGACTGTTTATTTTCACTTATTGCAATCTATATTATCGGAAACCCACGAAGCGGAATAGCTGTCTATATGTCATATCTGATTAGCGAGATGAACCTGAACCATCTGGCAATTTTTATTTTTGCATCTCTGATTGCGGTTTCCGTTTCATTGGCATTATCCCTAAAACTCGGCGATTCTTTTTCTAGACTTATGAGCGGTGTCGATTATAAGAAATTATCCATAGGAGTTATCTTACTTCAGATTCTGATTCTCTACATTTTTATTTTTTATTATGAAGCACCACTCGGATATATGACATTGGCTTTGATTACCTCCACTGCCCTGGGAATGCTTCCGCACTACATAGGAGTGGGCAAATCCCATCTGATGGGAGTTCTGATTATTCCTGCCATTGTCATTTATTTGCAGATGTTTATTTAGGTGAAAAATATGGAAAATGAAATACAAACAATCAAAGAAATAAAAAAGAAAATTAAAGATTTTGAAAAGAGCGATATCGACAAAACAAAAACTAAAAAATTAAAATTTTATGAATTTAATGATTTTTTAAATGTTTCAGAAAAAATTGAAGAATATCTATCCGATTTTACAGATGAAATAGAAAAATTACTCCCCTCTGATGTAGACAAACAGAGTATTAATTTTTTACTATATGAACTTTTAATTAATGTTTATAAACATTCAAAATTTAGAAATGCCCATATAGAAATTAATAACGATGAAAATATCACCATATTAATCCATGATGACGGTATTGGAATTCCTAAAAGCTTTAAAGATGCTAAAATTAAATGTTCAAATGATGGGAAAGCTATTTTTTATGCTGTGAATGGAAAAACAACCGACAAAGAGAAATTTAATCTGCATGGAAGAGGGTTGAATTCAACTGCCAGAATAACAACTCTCGGTTTTGAAGGAAAAATGATAATTTCATCAGGAAACGGCACCTGTAAAATAACAAAAAATGGAATAAACATAATTCAAAACAAAACATTTATAGATGGAACTTTTATATTATTGCGAATAAATAATAAGAAAATAGATAACCTCTATGAATATTTAAAATTTGAAAAAATCAATGAGGAAGTAGAACATGACTAAAATTGAAATAATTCTTGAAGAGAAATACCCTAAAAAACTGGGAATGGGTCCAACAGCAAAAAAACTTTTTCAAGAGATTAAAAACGAGAAAGAGGTAATATTTAACTTCAAAAATATTGAATTTATGAGCAGATCATTTGCACAGGAATATGTTTTTCAAAAGCACAATACAAATTGCAATATTACTGAAATAAACATGGAGCCTTCAATAGAACAATTATTAGAGATTGTTCAAGAAGACTTTGAAAAAACATGTTTATAAAAAATAAAATCAAAATTTTAAAGTAGCTAGATAATCAATACATTATCTGCTATTTTTTCTGCTTTTTCCTGAATATCAGAAATGTCCTGACCCGGAAATGCATCAATGACACATAAATCTGCATGTTCGACACTTAAATCTTCAAATGCCTGATTATGTATTTCAAATCCGTCGCCGATTCCATTGATTTCCAGATTATTTTTCAGCGCTTCAATCATCTCAGGGTTAATGTCATTGAATATTACCTTTTCAAATCCGTATTTCAGCATATAGATTCCAAGTGCTCCCAAACCGCACATCCCGTCAATGGCTGTGCCTTTCTTAATACCGTTATTGTCGAGATAATTGTGCAGCCTGAGCAATTTCTCTTCAGTGGTCATTGCAACTTCAATATGGTGCCTTGACTGGTTTTTAACTAAAATTATTTTTTCATCAAGCAATGTCCTCATAACATTAATCTGAGTGTCGTCACCTTCGAGAATTTCAAAGTGACCAATGTCAGAATCCCTATTCAGCTGTCCGACAACATTTTGAGGACTTCCCTTCAAAACGCATTTTACTTCTGGAACTTCATCCATCAGTTTGGCAGCAACTTCTGGAGTGAAATCCGGATGAAGCAATATCAGTGTGTTTTTTTGAATGAATTGGGGGTTCAGACTGCTGAAGTAAAAATCAGATAATGGTACTGGAGAGTTACGCCTGAGTGTTGCCTTTTCACCTACAATCCCGTTTTCAATCATGATTTTCAGTATGTGGCTCATTACAATATCAAGAGGTCTTTTTCCACATTGACACCTCATATAATCGCCGTCATAATCATCGAAGTTAATCAGGTCTTTTAAAGGGGAAAATTTTTTTATTTGAACATCCCTGCAGTTTTCACATTCGTTTAATGAATCCATTCTATCCTCAATATCCAGCATGCAATAACCTCACAATTGATTTGATAATATGATTTTGATTTATATAAGTAATTATGCTTTCGAAAGTAATAAAAACTTTATTAATCAGTAATACTAATTTTAAAATGTGTTAAAAATCGCTTAAGGTGAAAAATATGAGCAATAATGAGATTATACCACAATATAACGTGTCCAGACAAAATTACAGCCCTGAGGAAAAAATTCTCTTAGGCGAAATTCGTGAAAACCTGGTTGACCTTGCCATATCAACAGGCGAAAATTTCCAGTCAAATGAAGAGAAGCTGTTAGGCGACATAAGAAACTTCCTATTCATGAGGCTTTCAGATGAAAATCAAAATCTTCAAGTCTCAAAGCAATATTTGGATGACCTGTCCCATAAGCTTCTAAGGGACATAATCGGTTACGGAAAAATAGATTCACTGATTCAGGATGATGATTTGGAGGAAATCATGATAAATGGAATAAGCAAACCAGTATTCGTCTACCACAGAAAATACGGAATGATGAAAACAAATATTGAATTTGATGATGAAAAGGAGCTAATAGACCTAATAGATTCAATTGCAAGACAGATCAACAGAAGAATAGACCAGGAGTCTCCAATTCTAGACGGCAGATTAACTGACGGGTCAAGAATAAATGCCACAATCCCTCCCGTATCACCGGACGGCCCTTCATTAACCATTAGAAAATTTAAGAAAGACCCCTTTACCATCATTGATTTAATCAATTCTAAAACAATTTCAATAGAACTTGCGGCCTTTCTGTGGGTTTGTTTTGACGGCCTTGGAGTCAAATCCGCAAATGCAATTATCTCCGGAGGAACAAGTTCCGGGAAAACAACAACCTTAAATGCCCTTTGCTCCTTTATCAACCCTAAGGAAAGAATAATAACAATTGAAGACACATTGGAGCTGCAGATTCCTCATGAACATGTCATCAGAATGGAAACAAGACCTGCAAATGTGGAAAACAAAGGCGAATTAACCATGAACGATTTGGTTAAAAATTCATTAAGGCAACGCCCCGACAGAATCATTGTTGGAGAGGTCCGATCAGATGAGGCAATTACACTATTTACCGCATTGAATACCGGACATTCGGGATTTGGAACATTGCATTCAAATGACGCCAGAGAAACAATTACAAGATTGACCAATGCCCCAATGTCCGTTCCTGAAATAATGATTCAGGCCATCGACTTTATTATAATGCAAAACAGGATTTACACATCTTCAGGAGTGTCCTACAGAAGAATCAGTGAAGTTGCCGAAGTGGTGGGAATCGAGGAAGGAGTGGTTCAGCTAAACAAAATCTTCCAGTGGAACCCGGAAACAGATGCAATTGAAAATGTAAGCATATCAAGCAAAACACTCACGCAACTTGCAAACCTGACCGGAAAATCAGTCAGCGAAATCCACAGAGAAATTGAAAACAGAGAAATCGTTTTAAGCCATATGGTTGAACATGACATCCATTCCAGTGATGATGTAAAAAGCGTTTTTGATTTGTACTACAATGACAGCGAAAAAGTCTTAAACAGAATACTGTTGAACGGGTGATATCATTTTAAACAAGTTTTTCATAATGATTGGCACAATCGCATTATCTTCAGTTTCATTTTTCAAAAACATTACCAGAAAAGATAACAATTCCAAAAAAGAGTCAAAGACATCATCACTATTTTCAAGACTGGATTTCGAAAAAAGGATACCTGCAAATGAAAGGGACAGGATAGACGAGCTGAGAGAACGTCTAATTCCGACAATGGTTAAAAAATCAACAATAACAGCCATAATTCTCATATCCCTACTGTTATTTTTCATTATACCTCCGGAAATCTGTGCAATGTATCTGGTCATGGTTGGAATGGTATATGTGTTTTTAATATACTATCCTAAAATTAAAGAACAGAAAAACTATTCTGATTTAAATCGGGAACTGCCGTATGCCTTAAGACACATGGGAATCGAGTTAAAGTCCGGGAAAGGCCTTCATGACACATTGATGACAATAAGAAATTCCGGTTATGGATCATTTTCAAAAGAAATCAATCGTGTTTTGGAAGAGGTGAAATATGGAAAATCAACCGAAGATTCCCTTCTTGAAATGTCTGAAAGAATCAAATCAGAAGGCCTTACAAGAGCAATACAGCAGATTGTAGGCACTCTAAGGGTCGGAGGAAATCTGGCATACAGCTTGGACATAATTGCAAAAGACATTTCATTTGAAATGCAAATCAAGTTAAAGGAATATTCCCAAAAATTAAATTCATTCATACTGATTTATACGTTTATAGCTATTTTGGCTCCGGTAATCAGTCTGATAATGTTGATGGCAGGTTCAACAGTTATGGGAGACGTCATATCATCAAACATGTTAATGTTGATATATTCTGTGTTTTTCCCGATGATAGTGATGTTTATGGGAGTGTTCATTAAGAGATTAGAACCGAAAGTTTAAAATAAAAAAAGAAAGGAATTAACCGAAGAATGATTCAATTCCTTTTGATGCTAACAATCCTACAAATTCGCCTTCTTTATCCATGATAATGTTGCCTTTTGCATATTGATCAAGAGCCGCATTTATCATGCCTTTTTTCACGTTAGGATCTTTTGCTGCTCTTGCCGCAGCTTTAACGACATCCAATACAGCAGTTCCTCTTGATACTCCTTGACCCCAGTCTTCTTCACGGATAATGTCAATACTGCTCACATGAGTTTTATTTCCATTAACATCTATTGTTCCTGCGGCGTCAAGCACTGCATCTAAAGCTTTAGTATTTATTGCAACAACAGAATCTATTTGATAATTTGTATTATGCTCCACAATTTCCTTTGCAAGCCTCATGTCAAGAGCATTATCTGAGTCCCAAAAAGCATCGTGAAGCAGCAACCTAGATCCTGCACCTTGAGCTTGAGCTTCAGCAGGTTCCTTAGCTGTCGGGTGAGTCAAACCGCCCGGATAAACAGGAGTATAATTCTTAAGAGTACCATTATTCAAAGTTACGATAAACGCCATGTCACAAGCTCCCATTCCAGGCCGGTCTTCACTTTCATCAATAGCACATACCAAAATATTTCTGTTACCATTGTTGAGTTCGGAATTTTGACCTATGAAAAGTGCACTTGCAATAATTGCTACAAGAATTATAAGAACGGCAATTATTATGGCAATAATTATTTTTTTTGTCCTGTCCATAATTCCTACCTATTTAAAGTTATTTAAAGTAATATTTAATATCTAATTTAACATACTTAAATATTTATCAAAAATAGATAAAAATTGAAAAAAATTGAGAAAAATTAAAAAATATTAAATTAGTGACAGTTGCATCCAAAAAAGAAACACCATAATTTTTTAAAAATGCTTTTTTTCTCCTTTGAATCATCTTTTACTTCACAACATTTTGCTTTATTTGTCTTGTTTGCCATTTAAAACACCTAAAATAGGTGAAATTAAATATGGAGTTCATATTTAATTTCATGAGAGTAGTCATATGCCATTACTAAATTAAAGAGTTTAAAACTAATTTAGTAATAATCGGAGAATTGTAGTGTGATTTAATATCAACATACAATAGCAATCAAAATTAGAAATTTAGGTAAACCTAATTTCTTATTGCCATACTTGATTTTGTATCAAGACCTATTTAAATGTTTTGAAATTTTTAGGTTAACCTAAAATATGAAAAATATAGGATGGTGCTTAAAAAACCCCTTTAAGCACCTTTCGAGGAAAAATAATATGGAGTTTAAAACGACATATTGAAATAAAAACAGTGAAAAACTCCAATCACTATTTTTAAAGAGAGTATGTATTTGATGTTTACTATCAGAAACCATAAACATCATTTTGGAAATTTCGGCAGATAATTTCCCGATATCAAATTAGAAAATTGTGGAAACTAATTCAATATCAAAATATATTTTTGGAGATTGTATTATTATTGACTAATAATATGTTTTGTTAAAGTGAAAATTTAGGTATGCCTAAATTTATGTCACTTGTATTAAAGTTGGACATCATAGTATATAAACTTTACTAAATTTTTAGGTATGCCTAAAATTTTGAAAATTGAAATAAAAAAAAGAAAAAAATGAAAGATTTTACATTAATCTTCCAACACCAGTAATTTCGATACTGGCTACGCCATCAATACCGGAAACCATTTCTTCAACAGGTTCGGATCCGCCTTCACCGTCTTCAGTGATGAAACTTATAATGATAGCTACTAAACCAAAAGCGATTGGTTCTTCTTTCATATCATTAAGTTTAGCACCTTCAGGCATTGAATCTTTGATTGTTGCTTTGATAGCTTCTAAATCTACATCCGGACTGTCTGGCATGATTTTCATAGTTGTTAATACTTCACCCATTCTAATTCCTCCATTTAAATTTATGGTCCTTCAAATCCGCATTCGCATTTGTAAGCATGACCAAAAGTACGGCATTTTTCACATCTTGCAATTTTTGCTCCACAAAGAGGACATTCGAATTCAACGAAAGGTCCAGTTAATGGAATTTCTTGTTTACATGAAATACATTCTACAGTTTTCATCTTAAATCACCTATTATTTTTGTGTAATCGAAGTTATAATGATTTACATTATCATCTATAAGAGATAAAACCCTTTCAGGGTACTTCCCATTCACAACATAACAATCAGTCCCAAACTCTAATAAAAGAGACGGCAACATTACATCAATCGATGACTCCTGAAAAGTTAGTAAAGTTTTTGCATCAATTTTACTTATGAATGTTGAACCTGGCTCCTTCGGTTCTTGGGTATATATACCATTTACATTTGTTACTATAAAAAGGTTCGCATTTAGCATGTTTGCAACATAGGCCGCAATCGAATCTGAAGTCACATCCCATGAGCATTCGAAGGGATCTTCATTTCTTAAAAATTCGGAAACAATAAATATAGGAGTCAATCCTTCATCGGATATGTCATTCACCTCATCCAATGAGTATGCCAATTTTGCAGATTCAACCTTATCATTGACAAGTTTTGCTATAATATCCATGCAATCGATAGCTGTCCAATGATTTGTCTCGTCTGAAAAGCTAACTTCATCATTATATTTGCGAATCAAATTTGCAAACTCGCCTCCTCCAAGAATTATGCATGAACCGGTGTTTTTCAATTTGTCCGCCAGTGTTATTGCATGATTCGGGAACAGACTTCCTCCGATTTTTACAACCTGTTTTATGATAATGACCACGACCCTGTTTAATTAAAAATAGCTATCATTAAAATGACACTTCATTCATAAAAGTTTCAAATCTCCTGTCACTTCGTCAAGGATTTTATCCTCATCAGGCCCAAGTGCTAAAACAGTGACGCTTGATGTAGGTATCTGTGTCCTTCCGGCATCAACTACCAAATAATTGACAATGCCCTTTTCATCAGCCAATTTTTTAAGTGCAGTTAGCTCATCTAAAGTCTGAACTTTTAAAACAACCTTTGCATAAGCTTCATTTTCCCATTTTCTAATTTTATCAGCAGATGATTTTTTATATGCTCCAATGGCACCATGGCAGCACTGAGCGGCGATTTTTCCCTTGCGCATTTTTAAATCTGTTCTTACAATCATTACTTGTTTCATAATATCATCAAAAAAATCAAACTAAAAATATTTTTTCATTAATTAAAATATTCTGATTATTACTATTTTAATATTTACTATTGCCGGCGAAATTAAAAAAAATATTATCCGCCTACTAAAAAAAACAAATATAACTTTTTAAATAATATTACATAGAAGTATTTCATATAGAACATTGTAGGGATAAAATGCTAAAAAAACTATTTAATAATAAAAAATTCATATTTATTTTCACTTTTACAGTGGAATTTATATTATATTTCTTTTTTGAGCATATGCCCTACGGAGGAGAATATATTGTCGCCGATGTTGGTATTGCACCCGTTTTTGGAATGATGTTTGGTCCTGTTGGCGGTTTAGGCCAAGCCCTCGCCAGCCTTACCTGGCAGCTTTGTGAAGGGGTTGACCCAATAGCCTCAGCAATTGATTGTGCGATAATGTTTTTCATATCCATAATCGCATACAAATTATGGTATACTACATTTAAGGAAGCAAAAATCAACACTCCAAAATTCAATTCAACATATAACCTCCTTAAATTCCTAATTATAGCATTAATTGTTTCAATCGTCTATTGGGCGCTAATATACATATCCTTTGAAGCATATCACCACATGTATGTAATCTATCCGTTATCAACATTTATTGCAAAAACAGCATATGTTTTGAATCTCTTTAATTTCACTTTAATTTTCGGAATATTCTTTATCAGCATTTTCAACATTGAGGAACTGCCTATGCACAGGCCTGAAAAATGGATCAACCTCATTGACATCAACGATAAATATTTTCTGGGGGGTTTCATATTACTGGCAGCTTATGTAACTCTTGTTCAAATATTCAACATAGACAACGACATTACAGACAACATATTCTTTGGATGGACTGTCGTTATGGCAATATTATTCTGTTTAAACAAGTTTGAACCAAATATAGAAGTGCGAGTTGTCAAATACTCAATCATTGAAAAAATTATCCTGTTTTTCTTAATAATACTGTCGATTCTGTTTATCGTCATTTTTGATGAGCTGATAACAATCAGTATGATTTTTACATACCACTTCAATGAAGATTACATTCAGATATTCAATTTATGTTTTGGAAGCGGAATGATGATTCTCTTCTGCATGTTCCACATCTACCATGTTGAAAGAACGATAACCAATCCGATCTATGGCCTAATCGATTCATTGAACCACTACCAGAACAATGAAAACACAGAGCCTGATGATAACTACACTGAAAAATTCGAGAAATATCTGAAAAACAATGATGATATGTCCAGATTAATCGAATCGTTCATTACATTAAGAAACAACATTGAAAACTATTTGAATAACCTCAAAAAAACAACTGCAGAAAAAGAAAAAATTGAAACCGAATTTAAAATTGCCAGCAATATCCAGTCAGGAATGCTTAAAACAAATTTTGATGAATTCTCCAATGACAAGCCTTTCGAGATATATGGGTTAATGGAACCTGCAAAAGAAGTTGGGGGAGCATTCTATGACTATTTTAATATGGATGGTGAAAATGCAGCTTTCGTTATTGGAGATACAGGCGGAACAGGAGTTTCTTCAACATTATTCATGGTTAAAACAATGCAGCTAATTGAAAACCACAGTAAATTCGACCCTGACCTCGAAAAACTTTTTGAAAATGTTAATGATTTATCTTTCCAAAGAAATGATGATAAACTGTTTGTCACATCATGGTTTGGAAAATTAAACTTCATGAGCGGAAAATTGAGTTTTGTTAATGCGGGACATAATCCTCCATTAGTCAAACATGACAATCAGGATTTCGAATATCTGAAAATCAAACCCGACTATCTTTTAGGAGGCATGGAAAATGCCCATTATAAAAAACATGAACTGGATTTAAGTCCCGGAGACATGGTGTTTTTATATACCGATGGAGCAATAGGAAGAAAGAACAACCCAGAATCATACTGCAATGATGAACTGTTGAAAGAAACCGTAAACAAATATAAAGATGAAAAGTTAGAAAATATGATTGAAGGCATTAAAAACGATTTAAATCAGGCGTACAATTACGATAATCCTATCGATGACATTACCATGTTGGTAATAAAATATAATGGTCGTGAAAGTTATGAATAGAATAAGAAAACTTTTTAAATCAAGAAAATTCAGTTTATTATTCTCAATGGGCATAACTTTTATAACAATATTGCTTTTAGAGATTTTGAATCCTTCCGCATATATAAACTTTGAAATGGTCATCATACCCGTTTTAAGTTTATTGTGGGGTCCTTTTGGAGCTTTAGGATTTATCCTTGTGGAGGGTGCGTATTTTTTAGTATATGACCCAAGCGACTACGTATATACTCTGAAAGTAATCAGCATACTTTTTATAAGCAACATGTTACTGTGGAAATTATGGTATTCCATAATGAACCGGGACGGCCATGAAATTCCTAATTTTAACACTTTATACAATATAATTAAGTTTTTCATCATGTTCCTAATTTATTTGACAGTAGTATATATCTTGTTAAATGGACTCATTAAAGGAAATTCTGATGCAAGAGACTTATACGGCAACATGATAATGATATTCCCGTTAAGCGTGATAATTTTGATAATAGGAATACATATTGCAGTCAAATATAAAATACCATTATATGTTCCCAAAAAAAGACTGAAACGGATTTTGCCTGAGAAAGCTTACTCAATCATACTAATTTCCGCAATCATTATTGGGATGATAAATCTCATAGCAGTAGAAAATGAATTTTATTCAACAATAACAAGTATTATAGTAATTGCACTTCTGATAATCTATATAACAAAACCGTTGGAAGAGAATTGTGAAATAAAAGAAGACATCAATATAAATTTATTCAATAAGATCAATTCTTCCCTATTCATACTATTGCTGATTCTGCTCGGATTGGCAACCGTGCCTCTGTACGTATTTATTCCTGAAGAAATAACACCTGATTCAATACTAGGCAATTTTTCATACATTATTATCCAATACCTATCCTTGATGCTGATTCCGGTTTTAGGTTATATGTATTACCTGGAAAAAAATATGACAAAACCGATTAACAGGCTATCAAAATCATTATCCAGAACTATAAATACTGAAGAAGATTATCAAATGCTTAATGATGATTTGAATTCTATTACCGTTAACAATGAACTGAAATCCCTTGCAGGTTCACTGCTTAAAATGGAAGAAGATTTGAATCTTTACAAAGAACAGCTGATTGAAGTTACCTCCCAAAAGGAGAGATATGAAACGGAAATGAAATTAGCTCATGAAATTCAGGACTCAATGATTTCCAAAAATTTTGAAGAATACAACAATGGCGAAAAATGTGAAATTTGGGGACTGATGAAACCTGCACGTGAAGTTGCCGGAGATTTCTACGACTTTTTCAAAATAGATGGCGACAATATCGGATTTGTAATTGGAGATGTGAGCGGAAAAGGAATAACTGCCTCACTGATTATGGTTAAAGCAATGACATTAATCCAAGATTATGCAATACACCTCGAAGATCTTTCAGAAGTATTTTATGAAGTGAATAACCTTCTTTGTGAGGGAAATGTTGAAAATCTCTTCGTCACATGCTGGCTTGGAAAAATTAACTTCAAGACAAAAAAATTATCCTACGTCAATGCAGGGCACAATCCGCCATTAATCAAGCAAAACGACAACTTTGAATATGTGCATATCGATCCTGGAATAGTTTTGGCGGCCATGGAAGACCTTCCTTATGAAACACATGAAATTCAATTAAAATCCGGAGATGCAATAGTTTTATATACAGACGGCATAACCGAAGCAAATTACAATTATAAGGATTTCTACGGTGAAGAAAGATTAAAAAATATCCTAAATAAACATAAAGATGAAGATTTGGAAAAGATAATAGGCTCCGTGGAAAAGGACATAAACGATTTCTGCGAAAACAAAGAGCAGTTTGATGACACAACAATATTTGCCATTAGGCTGAAATAGATATTTGGAATTATTAATATTTTAAATTTTAAATCAGAAAGTTTTTTAAAAAAAGTCCGAAATTCTAATTTTACAAAGCTTAATTAAATAGAATTAACAAAATTATTAATGATTATATTTTTAAGGAGATTATAATGACCCGTATTTCAATTTTAGATAAAGACAGATGTCAACCTAAAAAATGTGATTATCTTTGTATACATTACTGTCCGGGTGTCAGAATGGATGAAGACACCATAGTAATTGACGAAGATACAAAAAAACCGTTGATATCTGAGGAATTATGTGAAGGGTGCGGTATTTGTACAAATAGGTGCCCATTTGATGCTATTACGATTATTAACTTACCTGAAGCAGTAGGTGAACCTATCCACAGATTTGGACAAAACCAGTTTGAACTGTTTGGACTTCCAAGCCTGGAAGAAGGAACCGTTTTAGGTCTTTTAGGACAGAACGGTATTGGTAAATCCACAATAATGAACATATTGTCCGGAAATCTGATACCAAACTTCGGAGACTTTGAAAATGCACCGGAAAACTGGGACGGAGTAATTGAATATTACAAAGGTTCAGCACTTCAGAAATATTTCCAGGACCTCGCCGAAGGCAACATCAAAACCATCCTGAAACCGCAGATGGTCGACAAGCTTCCGAAAGTTGTTAAAGGAAAGGTTATTGATCTGCTTTCAAACGTTAATGAAAGGGACAAGCTTGACTATGTCACAAAAGAACTGCAGCTTGAAAATGTGCTTGACAGGAAAATGGAAAACCTGAGTGGAGGGGAACTTCAAAGGGTTGCAATTGCAGCTACCGTTTTAAGGGAAGGAGATTTCTACTACTTCGACGAACCGACTTCCTGGCTTGACGTGTCCCAAAGATTGAATGCAGTGCGCGTAATCAGATCACTGGCTGAAGAGGGCAAAAGCGTGCTCGTTATTGAACACGACCTTGCTACCCTGGATGCGCTTTCCGACAACATCCACATATTATACGGACAGCCTGGAGGATACGGTGTAGTGTCCGGCAGAAAAGGTGTCCGTTTAGGAATCAATGCTTACATCAAAGGATTTTTAGCAGAAGAAAATGTCAGAATCAGGAAAAATCCTATCGAATTTACCATAAGACCTCCAACTCCGGAAGATGAAGGGGATGCACTTGCAAGCTACACTGACTTAAGCAAGGACTATGACGGATTTAAACTAACTGCCGATGCAGGGGAAATCTTTTATGATGAAATTGTAACCGCATTCGGTTCAAACGGTATCGGTAAAACAACATTTGCAAAAATGCTTGCAGGCGTTGAAGAACCTACTGACGGAGAAGTTGATGAAGACGTTACAATAGCCTACAAACCGCAATACATTGTTTCAAACTTTGAAGGAACCGTGCAGGAATTCCTATATGTTAATGTGCCTAATTTCGGAACCAAAATCTTTGAAAGCGAGATTATGAAACCTCTAACATTAAACGACATTCTTGACAAACCAGTCAAAGGATTGAGTGGAGGGGAACTTCAAAGGTTAGCCATTGCTACAACACTTTCAAAAGATGCTGAAATCTATCTTTTCGACGAACCTACAGCATTTTTGGATGTTGAACAAAGGTTAATAGCTGCAAGGGTTATCCGTAAAATGGTTGAAAGCAGAAATGCTGCATCACTTATCGTTGACCACGATATTGTCTTTATAGATTATATCTCAGACAGGGCAATGGTATTCAACGGAACTCCAGGTTTAAACGGTCATGCCTCAAAACCTACTGATCTCAGAAATGCGATGAACGAATTTTTAGGAAATCTGAACATTACATTCAGAAGAGATAAGGAAACCAAAAGACCAAGAGTGAATAAGCTCGACAGTTACAAAGACCGTGAACAAAAAGAAAAAGGAGAGTACTATTACTTATCCGATTAATTCCACTATACCATCATCATTAACAAAATAATCAAAAAAAACTATAAAAATAGTTATTAAAGTAGAGGAGTGACTTTAATAACTATTATATATGTTAATTATTTCTTTGTACCAATGAAATAATTGTAGGTATCATATATCCAAAAGACATATCGATTACAATTCAAAATACGAAATGACCAATGAAAGATAATTAAAGACCCTTTAACTACCTTTCTAAGATTAGTAATCTCTCACTAATCTTAGAAAAATAATCGAAAGATAGAGAGTAAATAGCAAAATTGCTATTTACTTTTTTGAGTTATATGGCCAATTACTATTGAGCCGTGACATATTTTAATTATCATAAAAACCAAACCAATTATGATAATTATATTATAATTACAAGTAATAACCATATAAATATTATTAAAGTATTACTCAACATATTGGGCGTTAAATTAAAAAAAGAGAATATCCTGTAACGAAAATCCTTATCAAAAGATATTTAAGTTAATATACGACATGATACTCCCGGATATTCCTTAACGGGAAAAAAATAATAACTATGAAAATTTCAACAATTCATTTAATATTAAATAAAAATGTTATGAATACTTAATTTATCAAAATACACAATAAAAACATTTATTTTAAAAAAATATTCAATTTACATCAGTATACAATTGAAAAATATGGAAAAATGCAATGATAAAAATAGTAATACTTTTTAGAAAAATAATACTACAAAAATAATAGTTTTTTGCAAAAAAATATTAATTAAAATTTAATAGCTATTAAAGACTTGAGGAGAAAGATGCTTTAATAGCTATTGTAGACAGTGAAAGAAACCATATATAAATTTATATAAATCTCTTTTTATTCATTAATTATCTTACATTGATGGAGAAAAAAGATAACACCAACTGGTTATGCCAACAATCGATATTACCTGGCTAATGATGAATTATCAACATAAAGATAATTAACTGAAAAATAATCAAAATATTCGCTATTTTAACTATTTTTCTAACATTAGTACAAGAAATACTAATCTTAGAAAGATAACTAATAAAGGGTAGCAAATGGCCATATGATCACATGGCCATTTACACGAATATATGACTTGACTATTTTAAACTCTATTCTAATTCCAATGGCCCTAATTTTGAAAGAGTCTTATGGAATTCTTCCATTGTTGTTTTGAATTTTTCTCCTTCGGATGCTGAAATCCATTCATGGCGGAATCTTTCTCTTTCGATTCCAAATTCTTCAAGAATGTCTTCAACGATTTTGGATCTTCTTGACCATTTGTAGTTTCCTGCGTCATAGTGGCAGTCCCCTATGTGGCATCCTCCTACAAAAACGCCGTCGGCTCCTTCTTGGAACGCTTTGAAAACCATTGAAGGTGTGATTCTTCCGGAACACATTACACGAATGATTCTGACATTTGGAGGGTATTGC
>NZ_CACXXB010000022.1 GCF_902771435.1 uncultured Methanobrevibacter sp.
AATTCTTCAGGTGTGTCAAATTTTACATAAATGTTTGCCATAAAATATACCTCCTTTTTCATCTGGCTATGCCATCCATCGGCAGATATTATAATTCTTATGAATCATAATATAATGTAATTATATATAGTTATATTATTTTTTAACTATAGAAATTACTCAAATTATTCAATAGATGAATAATTTATTATAGTTTTTAATAATACTAATTCTTGAATAATTCATATATCACTAAATATAATCCCGAGAAAAAAATAAGAGGGATTAAACTTTCAATACAAATACTTCTGAATTTCATATAATAATTTTTAGCAAAACTAAAAATAAAAATTTAGTAATTAATGAAATAATTCTAGAGAACTAGACAATAATAAATTGGTTAGTATAGTATATAAATGTAAATAAGAAATAATTCATACAAAATTAAAAAAACAAAAATAGTAAAAAGTGTAAAAGAGATAGTAAAAAATTACTATCTACATTAAATTGCAAATCTATTTGATTGCTAATTTGATGTCTTCTGCTTTTACAGTTTTTCTACCAGCGTGACGAGCAAATCCTACAGCTTTTGCTGCAATTTCATTACCGCAGTCTTCGATAGCTTCGGTTAATGCAATTTTTGCGTCATCACTTACTCTTTGTGCACCAGCATTTTTTAAGATTCTTCCTACAGGAGCAATTGGTAATTCACTCATTATATTCACCTCATTATTTTGTTAATAGATAATCTAAATTTGCTTATATATAAATATATTGGTTAAATAGTGTTGATTTTGAAAGATTTCATCATTAAATAGCAAATTATAATAACCTAAAAATAGCAAGTAATATATTCAAAAATGTTTTTCATACAATACTTAAAACAAAAAAAGTGTAAATCTAATCAGAAATAATCAGAAATAAAAAGCAAAATTGAAAATAAAATGTAAAAAAATAAGATTTTGATGAAGCATTATTTGTTCATCAAAATTTCTCTTAAAGTGTCTATATCTGCATCCACCTGAGTAGGTTGTGTACATGCATCAATAGCAGTATTAGGATCTTTAAGCAAGTGTCCTGTAACTACACAAGTTATTGTTTCACCTTTATCAACTACACCTTCAGCCACAAGTTTTTTAAGACCTGCAATAGATGCGGCAGAAGCAGGTTCAACACCAATACCTTCAGTTCTTGCAAGCAACTTCTGAGCATCGAGAATTTCATCGTCAGTTACAGTTTCAGAATAACCATTAGAATCATAAATTGCATTTAAAGCTTTAATATCACTTACAGGTGCACCAATACGAATTGCAGTAGCTATTGTTTCTGGATTTTCAACAGGAACAACACGTTTATCACCTTTTTTAAATGCATTGGTAACAGGGCAGGCACCTTCAGCCTGAATACCGGTCATCATTGGTAAATCCTTAATGAATCCGGCATCATAAAACTCTTTAACACCTTTCCAAATAGCTGAAATATTTCCCGCATTACCGACAGGCAATATAATTCTGTCAGGGGATTGCCAGCCCAAATCACGAACGATTTCATAACCGATAGTCTTTTGCCCTTCCAACCTGTAAGGGTTGATTGAATTTAATAAATAAAGATGTTTTTCCAATGCAAGTGCAGTCATTGCCTCTAAAGCTTCATCAAAGTTTCCGTTGATTGACATTACTTCAGCACCATGGAACATAGCTTGGGCCAATTTTCCCAAAGCAACTTTTCCGGAAGGTAAAAATACAATGCATCTTAGTCCTGCACGAGCAGCATAAGCGGATAGGGATGCAGAAGTGTTACCGGTAGAAGCACAACCTACAGTGTCAACTCCCAATTCCACAGCTTTAGTCATACCAACAGTCATTCCTCTGTCTTTAAAACTGCCGGTCGGATTGGAACCTTCCACCTTAACATACAGGTTTACTCCAAGCTCTTCACCTAATTTATCGCATTTGCAGAATGGGGTTCCTCCTTCATCAAGAGAAACTATCTTTTTCTCATCTACTGGAATGCATTCCTTAAATTTCCATAAATTATCTCTTCTTCCGTCAAATACATCTTTAGAAACATCAATTTCATTGACGAGTTCAAGTACTGATCCACACTTTTCACAGGTGTAGATTACTTCATCGTCATCATATTCTTGTCCACATGAAACACATCTTATCATAAAATCACACTACATTTATTTTTTTATATTGTATTATAAAAGTTTAACTTAAAACTGAAATAATTGCTTTTGCAATCGGTATTGTCAGGTAGGTTTCAACAAATCCGGCAATTGCCATCAAAACTGAAGCTATTATCAATATAATAATTGCCTGTTTTAATCTGGTTGAATTTTCATTGAATGAATTCAGCAAAATTAATTTGGCAGATTGGCTCTCCTGACGCCAAATTGATTTTAAAAATCCATATAGGAACTGGAACAGTACCAAACCACTGGCACATGCCAGAATACAGGAAGAAAATTCAAAAATCCCATGAGGAATTATCAAAAGGAGAGTATACAACAGATTATCAGTAGAGGCGAGATAATATCCTGTAAAAAACCCATTAAAAGCCAATATTGCAATTGAAAAACAAAATACCAATCCATAGAGAAACATTGAAAAAACTATTTTAATGTTATTGAAGAAAATGTCGGTGAATGTTAATTTAACAACACCTGACTGGACTTTTTGAGTTAACTCCTCCACTACAGGATTAAAATAGCCATATAAATTGGGCTCAAAAATATATCCTAAAATCATAGAAATGAAAAATACAGCTATTGCAACATAAATAGCCAGTTTATTTTCATTGAAAGCCAATTTAATTTCATCAATCATTATATCAATGTTTTAGCAATTTCACGGGCTTCCTGCTGTTTTTCATGCAGGTCTTCAAAGAATTCCTCCATCAGTTCAGCGGTTTTGACTTTGCAGTCTCCGCAGCGAAGGGTTCCGTTCAAACACTCTGTTCTGATTTTCATAAGTTCCTCATCATCATCAATCAGATGATAAAGCAACATTTCATAAATAACACATTTATCTACTTCTCCGCCCAATTCCTGTTGCTCTTTTAAACTTTCTCTTCCACCGGTTTTTGCGGATTTGACTTTTTTGACAACATCTTTTGTATCATCATTGAGATAGATTGCAGTTGAAGGTTTTGAACTGCTCATCTTATCCCCGGTCAGACCTGTAAGGAATCTGTGATATGTGGAAGCCGGAGTTAAAAATCCTAAATCTTCATGAAGTTTTTGGGCAATGTCTCTTGTTAATCTGATATGAGGGTCCTGATCAATACCTACAGGTACAACGACCTTTTTCGGACCTCCGAATTCTTCAATTTGAGGAAGCAGAATGTCAGCAACCTGAACCAACGGTGCCTGAACATGAGCAATATTGGTTGAAGGATTGAAACCATAAATAGCTTTCAGCTGATTGAAATTGGTTTTGCTGGCTGCCATGAAAGACAAATCCTGCAGAGATTTGTTTTGAGACTGAAGATACACATTGACATTATCTTTTTCCAAATCCAAACCTAATGCAATCCAGTTAGTCAAATATTCGTCTACTGCAATCTGACGTCCTTTTTCAAAGCTCATGCCACGTGCCGCATAGGATTCCAAATCTGCAATCGGCAGTGACAGCATTGCACCTTTTTCCTGATACCATTTTAGCTGGTCTACAACCATCTTATGACCAATATGCATCTGGCCACTAGGCATCATACCGGTTACAACCGCAAAATCCTTATTCTGATTTATCAAATTATTTATTTCATTGAATTCCCTGTGACCGAAAATCACTCCTCTTTTCATCAGTCTTTGAGGGTTTTCAATCTCATCAATAATATCTGAAACTTTACCAATACCAAACTGATTAACCAATTTATCATAATCTAGGCTAAATGATGCCCATGGATCAATTAAATTTTCCACATTATCACCAACACATGTATTAAATCAAATATCTTATCAATAATTATGATGTTTAATAAAAAATCATGTTAAAATATAATTGATTTCTTTAATTAAAATTAAGGTCGTGTCCATTCTATATTATAGTATGTAATATCAAAATCATCATCGACGATTGCTAAAAGAAGTTTCTTATTTACCCCATGAGAAACCCTGACATAACTTGCAAAGTCAAGTGCATCAATATCATAATTTTCAAAAATAATCTTTACCAAATAATCTGAGTGACCCTGACCCGGACCCCCGCCCCGGTCGTATAACCTGAATTCTGAACCGTATTTAAATCCTGTTTTAATAACATATCCACGGTCTTTCAAATCACGGTAGACAACATATTTGGCATAATTATCCTGTTCCTTTAAAATATCGATTAGATAACCGATAGTGCACTCCACATCATCTTCAAAAATGTTTAGACGTCCTTTTTCTAATAGATAACATGCTTCAATTAAGGAAAGATTAAGACTATCAGCTTCAATTTTTCCAAATTTACTTTTTTCATGCAAAGCAACTGGTCTTTTACTACCTTCCTCAATTTTAATAGACACAATTTCATTAGATAAGTTTCCACGCATTAAAACACCAAAAAAGAAATAAATTATATTTAATGCTAATAATTTTGAAATAAATATTATATAAAAGTTATGAAAAAAGAAAAAAAGTTAAATTCTAATAAAAATATTATTAGCCATCTCCAATGGAATTTCTAACTCCTTATCGTCGACAGTAATTAAATAATTGCCGCCTAAACGATTTTCGTTAAATTCATAGTGTAAATGCTGGCCAACTTTAATTTCCTTATCAGATATTTCATCCAATAGTTCAGAACTTCCGCGAATGAATGAGACAGTACCCTCAGTGTTGGAAGTCAACTCGGAAATTGACAGCAAATTGAATTTTCTGTTCATGACCTGATCAAAATCTTTTTGAGAATAACAATCATGACAACTATCAAAATCAAAATTACATGCAGGAATTACATTATTGTCCGGACATAAATCAGGATTATGCAGCATTGTACATATTGCTCTTTCAGCTTCATCAGATAATGTATGTTCCATTTCACAGGCTTGCTGGTGAATATTCTCTTCCCTAACTTTTAAAACATCAAGCAGGAATTTTTCCAAAATCCTGTGTTTTCTGGTAATTTTTTGAGCTATCTGCAATCCTTCATCAGTTAATGTTGCTCCTTTATATGGAGTGTATGTGATATAACCTAAATTCTCCAGTTTTTTAAGCATCTGTGTAACACTACCCGGAGCGATGCCCAGCTCTTTAGATAAGGTTGTAGTTGAAACCTGTTCCCCATTGCTTCCATTACGATAGAGAACTTCTAAATATTCCTCAATATTATCACTAATTTTCTCAGCCATGAATTTCACCTTAATTCAATACTATATAAAAGTATATAATTAGAACTATAAAAAAGTTTTGGTATGCCTAAATTTTTGAGAAAAAATAAATAAAAAAAAGATAAGTTAATTAATTGTTAAATTAATCAACTATTTAAATATTTTTAAGTTAGAATGAAATACCAGAATAGATTCCATGTAAGGAGAATGAATTAGTATTCCAATTAACTACACTACCAAATGAGTTTCTTGAACTTGTTGCGTCAGCAACAACCCAATTACCATCAACTAAAACTTGAGCCCAAACGTGACCATAGGTACTTCCACTGGAGAATACACAGGTTCCGTGAACGTATCTTGCTGCAAGACCTGCAGTTCTGGCCATTGCGACAACTAAGTGTGCTTGATCCACACAGTTTCCGGTTCCGGCATTCAAAGTACCGACAGCACCATATCTTGTGTCATAGTAGAAGCTGTATGAAATTTGGTCTCTTACATAATTATAGATTGCAACAGCTTTCTGATAATCTGTAGTTAAACCACTAGTAATTGAATTTACAACAGATTTTATAGCGCTGTTACCAACTTGACAATTAGTTGAGGATTTCAAGTAAGCTGTTAAGTCTTTAGCAGTATTTTTCTCATTTAAACCGGATCCAGTACCGGTAATGTATGAACTGCTTGCGGAATAATCAACTGTCACATAACTTGGCAATGCCTTATTTGTGCCATAATAATCCAATACCCTTGAGAATGAATCTACAAGGACATCATAAGCCAGTTTTCCTAAAGCAGATGAAGCGTAATTAGGAGCTAAATCATACTGCTTGATGAATTTTGCAACATTGCCCGCTACAGTAACATAATTGTCTTTGGTAAATTGCTGGGAATCAACACTATCACCGAATGGAGATTCCGGACTGCTTACTCCTTTCATATAAGCAACATCATTAGTATTTGAACTTCCAAGTTGAGATATAGTCTGACTCATTAAATACAGGAACTCAGGTAAAGTGAAAGTAATTCCGCCTGCAGTAACTGTATTCGGAAGCTCTTCATTATTTGAAATGTAATTTTTCAAATTAGTTGAAGCAGTTAAGATATCTTTAACTGAAATGGTTTTTGATGTTGAAGAGCTAGAGCTGGAACTAGAGCTGGAACTAGAACTGGAACTAGAACTGGAATTAGAACTAGAACTTGAACTTGAACTTGATGAACTGGATGAGCTACTTGAAGATGGAATATCTTTTATAGTAACGTAATTAGGCATTACTGAATTGGATTTATAGAACGCTAAAGTTCTAGCAAATGCATCAACCAAATTCTCATATTTGATATTGCCCAATGTTGAAGTAGCATAAGCAGGAGCTTTATTATTCGCTGCTATGAAACTAATCAATCTGGAAGCAACATCCACATAACCAGTTTTAACTAATTGTCCTGAAGCATCACCGCTGGAACTTGAAGGAGCACTAGCTGATACAGGTGAAATTGAAGTTGATTTACCTGAATTAATCAATACTGTAGCTTGTGCCATCATGTACAAGAATTGAGGAGTTGTATAACTTACTCCACCAACATTGACATTTGCAGGAATAGCTTTTTTGGATTCTATAGTGCTTTTTAAAGTAGTTGCTGCTGTTAATACATCAGCAATGGATACAGACCCAGTTGAAGAACTTGATGTAGGAGTAGTTGAAGAACTTGATGAATCTGATATGCTGCTTGAATAACCAGTAATTCCTTTGAAGTTAACAAAGTTGGTAATACCCCATCTGAATATTACTGCACCTTTTGCACCGGCATCGATTGAAGCCTGAACATCTTTTGTAATACTAGTTAAAGACAGTTTAGTCACATCATCATCTGAATTATATGACTGCAATCCGGTCCATATTTTTGCTCCTTTTGAATTTTGCACAAACCATTTTGTGGTTGTACCGATCCAACTGGTGGAAGTTCCATAATTTCCTTTATAAATCATAGGTATGATAACGTCCATACAGGAACTGAGTGCACTCAAATCCTGACCGTAATAATATATGTTATCGGCTGTTTCAGGCATTATGGCACAGGAAACAATCAATTTTGAATTGTAACTGTGAAGTGCATCACAGGCTGATTTTGCAAATTGGTTAATTGCAGCAGTACCACCAGAAGTCTTATAAGCGGTTCCAGGATATCTCAAGTAATCAAAGTGAATACCTGCAACACCTTTCATGGCTGCATATTTTTTAGCTTCATTAATAACTTGATTGAAGTAAGCTGTGTTAGGTGATCCGTTTTTAACAGGATTTACCCATCCACCATCATTATAAAATGCCTGCATCCAAATATGAACTCTCATTCCTAAAGCGTTTGCACTTGCAATCCATGATTCAACAGCAGATTGACCATGTGTAGAAACTGCAAAATAATTTAGGAACAAATCGGTAGTTCCTTTAGAGGCAAGGGCGCTTAAGTCAACATTTTTCATGTCTCCACCGAAAACCCAGTAACCGTAACCGCTAGTAACAGTTGTAGGAGTAACAGCACTTTTGACAACAGTGAATGGAGTACTTCCGGAACTTGGAGCATAGTCATTGTCGCCTGCTGCATCAAATTTATATGAAGCGGTTCCATTTTGAGCAATATTAACACTAAATGCTGCATAACCATTGGAATCTGTTTTAGCAGTGTAATTTTTTGAGTTTACAGTTAAAGAAACAGTTTTTCCGGATATAGCTTTTTTAGCTGAATCCAATAATAATATTTTAATAGTCTGAGTACCTTGATTGAGAGATTTTTCACCATCCCAGGTTAGAGAAGTGGAATCCCTTTGTTTTACAGTAATTTGAGAAGATCCTGATTTTGAATTATAGGTTGAATCTCCTTTAAATGCATAAGTAATTGTATATGTACCAGCAGCCAAGGAGATAGGTAAAGATACTATTCCATTGCTGTCAGTAGTTTTTGTATAATCTTGATTATTCAAAGTTAAAGTAACTTCCTTATTGGATAGAGGAACACTTCCTGATGTTAAAGCAACCTTAAATGAATTGCCTGAACCGATACCGAAAGTGGTACCGCTTTTAACGGTAAAAGTTGGTGTCTTATCCTCAATGATATTTACATTGCTTGTAGTGCTTGAAGCAGTATAGTAAGCATTTCCGGCAAATGAATATTTTACTTTATAAGTACCTGCATTTAAATTAGGTAACTTGATTGAAGCAACACCGCTGCTGTCAGTCTTAGCAGTGTATGATTTGCCGTTTACATTGAATGTAATGGTTTTTCCAGCGCCAGGCGCATATCCTAAACCATTCAATAAAGTAACTTTTATTGTATTGCTGCCGCCTTTTATAAAAGTATAATCAGAAGCAGTTAATTTAGAAGTGGTTGATTTGATAACTTTGACTGTTCTGGTTTTAGTTAAACCATCGGTATTGTAAGAAACTATTTTATAAGTTCCCACATTAAGATTAACGAGTGATAGTTTAGCTACACCGTTACTGTTTGTTTTTTTAGTATAAGATTTTCCATTAATCTTAAACTTAATATTTTTATTGGCTAAAGCTTTACCTTTGCTATTTAAGAAAGTAGCTTTGAATTTCTTCTTATCTGTATACACCTTAGTAATAGAACTTGCCTTAATTGTTGTTAAAACCTTAAAAGTATTGGTTACTGAATATTTGGTAACCGGATTAGTTGCAACAACTTTATAAGTGCCTGGTTTAAGATTAATTGCAACAGAAGCAACCCCATTAGCATTAGTTTTTACAGTGCGAGTAACACCATTTATAACTAGTTTGACATTTGTGTTAGCTAAAACCATTCCTTGAGCATCTGTAAAAGTTGCTGTGTATTTGGTGCTTCCTTTATAATATTTAGTTAAATCACTTGATTTGATGGTATCTGTAATATTCACATTGGAAGAAACATCACCGGCCGCCCCGTGCACTTCCTTATCGGAAGACACAGATAAACTGGTAACCCCATTTGTACCATCGTTAGAATTCGTTACTGTTGATAAAGTATTTGAATTTTCAGATCCTAAAACCTCTTCACTTGATAGAGATACTTTAGATGAATCATTATCAACATTTGAAACACTAGATACAGAAATCTCTGATGAGTCAGCAGTTTTCTCCAATGGGACTGAAGCATCTGATGTGTCATCTACTAAGCTAATAGCATATGAATCTGTAACATTTACTTCACTTGCACATACTGCACTTGCTGTAAAAATTACCAAAAGTGCCAAAAAAGCAGTGAGTAATAATTGTTTTTTCAAAATAATTTACCTCCATAACAATTTTTTAAAGTTTCAGTGAGTATACATTCTCACATCAACAATATTTATTACAAATATGTTATATAAACCTTTTTATTTAGAAAAAAGCATTATTCTCTTTTATTTTTTAAAAATAAACCTAAAACTTTATGAAAATAAAGAATTAAGTAAAATTATAGTTGAATTAGCTTTTAAAAGGATAAAACTATATGAAACTATATTTAAAGTTACTTGACTATATTAAAATATAAATCCCTATTGTATGACTTATCATATGAAATAACATATAATTTAAGGCCATGCTAACTAAAAACATAGATTTAATTCAAGTTAGATTAAAAATCAATAAAAATAATCGAATATAATCAAAAATAAGCTTTAAAAATAAAAAAAAGAAAAATGTAAAAATTTTTTAAAAATTTTACATCATCGGAGGCATTCCTCCACCCATACCAGGCATTGGAGGCATACCACTATCATCATTACCAGACTCATCAGGTCCGGTTGAACTTAATGCATTTCTTGCTGCAATCATATCATCAATACGTAAAATCATTTCAGAAGCTTCGCCAGCAGATTGAAGAGCTTGGATTTTAACTCTTAAAGGTTCAATAACTCCAGCTTCTTTCATATCAACCACTTCACCGGTGAATACATTGATACCGATTAAATTGGATTTTTCATGGGCAGCTTTCAAATCAGCAATTAAGTTAATGGTATCTAAACCTGCATTTTCAATTAAAGTTCTTGGAATGACTTCTAAAGCTTCAGCATATTTCAAGATAGCTAACTGTTCTCTTCCACTTACAGATTCACCGTATTCTCTTAATTGTTTTACTAAATCGATTTCACAAGCTCCACCACCAATGAGAACTTTTCCTTCTTCAATGGTTGCTGCAACTACGCCTAAAGCGTCGTCTATAGCTCTGGAAATTTGTTCAGTTACATAACGGGTACTGCCTCTTAAAACAATAGAGGAAGCTTTTGGATTTTCGCACTCTTCAATGAAGGTTAATTCATGGTCAAATATTTTATCAAGATATACGTGACCAGCAGTACCTAATTTGTCAGGAGTTAAATCTTCAATGTCAGATACGAATTTAGCTCCGGTAGCTTTTTCAATTCTTTCCATGTCAGATTTTTTAACTCTTTTGTAAGCCATGATTCCTGCTTTTTTCAGGTAGTGTTCTGCCATGTCGTCAATACCTTTTTGACAGAATAATACATTACATCCGGAATCTATAACTTTTTGCACTAAATCCTTAATCATTTGTTCTTCCTGTAGTAAGAAAGATTCAAATTGATCAGGGTTGGTTATGTCTATTTTAGAAGAAGTGTTAATTTCTTTCAATTCAATAGGATATTTGATAATAGCAATTTTTGCATCTTTAACATCTTTTGGCATACTTTTAGATACTGGAGCTTTGTCGATTACAATTCCTTCTGCTAAAAATGAATCTTCTACTGAATCTCCGGAAACTCTTTGAATATTAATATTGTCGATATCGGATTTTCCGTCCTCTTCGATTCTTAAAGCAGCCTGTACGACTAAATCTGCCAAATGTTCTTTTGCGTAGTCTGAACCTTTACCGCTCATTGCAGTTACAGCAACTTTTTTAAGGGTTTCTTCATCATCTGCATCAATTGCAATTTCGTTTAAGAGTTCAACTGCTTTTGCTGTTGCATTTCTGAATCCTTTAACAACAACTGATGTTGCGATGCCGTCTTCTAATAACTCTTCTGCCTTAGCTAATAATTCGCCTGCAATTACAACAACTGAAGTGGTTCCGTCTCCAACAATATCTTCTTGTTTTTTAGCGGTTTCTACAAGCATTCTAGCTGCAGGTTGGTTAATTTCCATATCTCTCATGATAGTTGCACCATCATTAGTGACAGTTACATCACCTAATGAATTAACTAACATCTTATCCATACCTTTAGGACCTAAAGTAGTTCTTACAATACCTGCCAATACTTTAGCGGCAGTGATATTCATTCTTAAAGCATCTCTTTTTGAATATCTTTCGGTTCCTTCAGGAAGGATAAATATTGGTTGATTTGCCATTTTATAATCACCTTTAAAATTTTTAAATAAAATAATATAAAACTAAGTTTTTATACAATATAACATAGGTTAGAGGTAATATAAAAATATTACCTATTAAAATAACTTTTGGTGTGTTAATGTACGAAGAAATTATAAATGAAATTAAAGCTAACTTGGGTGAAAACAAGGAATTGAATAAAAGATATCTGTCATCACAAATGGAAAAATACGTGGATCATCCTTATAACAAGGAAATAATCCGTGAAATATCACGTATGATGTGGGATTGCCTAACCGAAGAGGAGCAAATGGAATTCGCAGAAATATCCGAAAAAGAAAATCCGATTATGGACATTTTAAATGACGTTTCACAGGATATTGAAATGGGCGAATTTAAAATCGCTTTGGAAAAGCTTGACAAATTCATTGAAAACTATCCTGCAATGTTTGAAGACGATAAAGTTAGCGAATACCATTTCTTTACAAACCCATTGGAGGAGCTGTTGTTTTACAAGTATGTCGGTGCTGAGAAAATCGTCAGGTATATTCCCGACAACAAACCTGTACTTGACTTATATTATATATATGGATTTTTACTCCTTGAGACAAATAAATATGACAAAGCGGAGGAATATCTCAAAAAAGCCATTAAAATCAATCCTGTTTCATCAAGAATAATACTGGAGCTATGTGAAATCTACAAACTTCACACATATAATTATAATAAGTATTTCATGTATGCCACAGACGCATTGAAATATGCATATATGCCTCAGGACATTGCAAGAAGCTACAGGTCACTCGGCTATTATTACATTGAAGAGAACCAATTTGAAACGGCATTTGCACTATTTCGATACAGCATGGAATATGAATTGAATCCGATGGCCTACTCGGAAATAAATTACATTCAAAATAAAGACAAAAGCATTGATCTGTCATTGGATGAATCCATGGAAATAATTAAAAACAAAAATATACAATTGGGAGTTAATCCCTTCATTTTAGAAACCCTGGATGAGTTCATCAGGGAATATGAAGAAAACAAGCTATACAGCCAAACACTATATTTTTTAGAGTTGAAATATAACTTGACAAATGATGAAAAACTTATCGAAAAGATTGAAAACCTTCAGGAATTGATAAAATATTAAATATAATATATGTTATATAATATAATTAGGTGATTTTAAATGTGTTCTAGCGGAGGCCCAATGGCCGATATTGATTTGAAAAAATTGAAAACAAAAAAATACCATTGTAAAGCATGTGGCAATACCTTCAAAGGTATTGGGAAAAAAGTAGTTTGTCCATCATGTCAAAGTGATGACGTTGAACTAGCAGAGTAAATTTATTTACTCTATTTTTTATTTTTTAGTGATTTTTATGAATATTGATTTTAAAAATGATGAAATACTATTTCTTGAAGGCGAAACAGGAATTGTCGGTATTGTTAAAGTAGGCTATGAAAATAAAATGCTGTTTATAGCTACACAGGACAACGAGGAAATAGTGCAGTTTTTAGAATCAGACGACATTATTGCAGTATCTAATTTTAAAAAAGATAAACGGGCCATAAGAGCTCAGGCCTACTTAAGCCGTGAAGAATCATCTCCACTGATAATCCTGAACAAAGACCATCCTTCAACCAAAAGACTGGAAACAGTGATATCAATAGGAGATGGGGTAAACCTGAACTGCAATATCACCCCTGGAACACACCCAGAACAAAATATTTTATGTTCCTGTGACAGTTTATCCGGCCTTGAGATAATAAAAACCCCTACCGGCGTCAAATTAAATAGACAGATTGATAATTTTACAATTGAGGAATTTTAGGTTAAAAAATGTTATTCATTGATTCATTTTACATGTTTTTAGGCCAATTGGTAGTTTTTGTAGCTATTCTAATTGTCATACTCTTCATTGTAGTATTGATTTTAGGATATCTTATTGCACGTAAAAACCAAATAAAATTCCCAAGATTCCTGCTGTATATTGTTGATTTGCTATACTCCCCATTTAAGACAATCGCTCATTTTCTGAAATTGGATGATTATCTGATTGATGACATAGCAATAAAGGTCAGGGACGAAATCAACAAGGAAAAATTCAGACAAATCCCTGCAGAAAAAACATTGATTTTTCTTCCCCACTGTTTAAGACATAAAGACTGTCCTGCAACTCTTCAAAAAGAAGGACTGAACTGTACCGAATGCGGATTATGTTCAATTGGTGCAATCAAGAAAAAGTCAGAACCTTTAGGATATAAGCTATATATAGTTCCGGGATCAAGTTTTGTTAAAAAAATAGTTATGGAAAATAAATTTCAGGCAGTTCTTGGTGTAGCCTGCCATGAAGATTTAAACCAGATGATGATGTTGCTGTCTGATTTTTGCCCTCAGGGAGTTCTGCTTGAAAAAACAGGCTGTTTTGAAACAAAAGTAAATGTTAAAAAAGTATTTGAAAAAATTGATTCCAAACACTAATCATCAAAATATTTCATGAAATCATCAGATTCCGGAGTTTCACTGAATTGCCTGATGAAATCATTTAAATCATTGAAAAACTCTTCTTTTCTTTTATCCAAATCCTTGATTTGGGAATAATCCTTTTTAACAGCTATTGACATTACAATATCATCAGTTTCAAGAGTTATTTCAGGATATAATGAATCTAAAAAATCATCCATTCTATCCTCTTCCATGTTGCTGATGAGCCCTTGCAAGATGTCCTGCCGCAATAGCTCCAACTAATGACAGTTCTCCTGCTAAAACTGTACATGCAACAATTTCTGCGAATTCACGTGCTTTTCCTGAACCTGCAACACCTAAGATTTCCAACCCTTCGTGGGCAACTTCAAGACTTGTTCCGCCACCAACGGTAGCAACAGGCAAATCAGGCAGGTTTACTGAAAAGTATAAATCGCCGTTGCGGTTTTCTGCTGTTGTAATACCCAAAGATCCTTCAACAACATGAGCTGCATCCTGACCGGTTGCCAAAAATATTGCTGCAACCATATTTGCATAATGGGCATTGAATGCCATGCTTCCTGAAGCAGCTGAACCTATCAAGTTTTTAGCGGTATTTACTTCAACTATAGTATCAACTTCAGTTTTGAGTTTACGTGCAACAATCTCTTTTGGAATTAAAATGTCAGCTATAACACTTTTTCCCCTTCCTTCAACAATGTTTATAGCTGCAGGCTTTTTATCAACGCACACATTACCGCTTAATGCCAGATGTGTCGCAGAGGTATCCTGTGCCAGTTTATCTAGAATTTTTTCAGAAGCTATTGTAACCATATTCATTCCCATACTGTCTCCTGTTGAGAAGACAAATCTTGGATATACATAGCTTCCAACTATTAAGATAGGGTCTATTTTAAGTAGTTTACCATGAGAAGTTGTACTTTCTGCAATGGATTTCAACTCATCGAAATTATCGACAAACCATTGTTTTATCTTTAAAGCATCACTTACACCATCACATTTGATTGCAGGTGCACGTGTCATGATATCAGAGACAACCCTTGCATTTGCACCTCCAGATGCAGAAATTGTTGAAGCACCTCTGTTAATAGATGCAACAAGTGCTCCTTCTGAGGTTGCAAGAGGAACATATACTTCCCTTTGACAGTATTCACCATTAATTTTTAACGGCCCCGCAATCCCCATTGGCAGCTGTAAAACACCAATTGAGTTTTCGATGTTACGGGCTGATGCCCTTTCCATGTCCAAAGTATAATTAGAGATATTAGACAAATCCAAATCATATTTCTGTTCTAAGAATTCTCTTCTAATATCTGTTGCCTCTTTAGCTGAAACTTCCTTATCAACCTGATAAAGTTTCATTTCGCCGCTTAATAATTTATCAATAATTTCCTGATTTGACATTACATAACCTTTTTAAGTAACTCTACAATTTCAGACGGTTTAATTGCCACTTCAACACCAGCTTCATTTAAAGCTTTTGTTTTACTTTCGACAGTACCTGAAGAACCTTGAATGATAGCTCCGGCGTGTCCCATTCTTTTGCCTGGAGGTGCGGTTCTTCCTGCAATGTATGATACGACCGGTTTTGACATTTCATCAGCAATGAATTTTCCTGCTCTTTCCTCTGCAGTTCCTCCAATTTCACCGATTAATACAACTGCATCGGTTTGGTCGTCTTTTTCAAATCTTTTCAGGATATCCACATAATTGTCTCCGGTTACTGGGTCTCCACCAATACCTACTGCAGTACTTTGACCTATTCCGGCATTAGTGAGTTCACTTGCAATTTCATATGTTAATGTACCGCTTCTGGATATTACACCAACATTACCTTCTTTGAAAATGTGGGTTGGCATGATTCCTAATTTACCGACTCCAGGAGATATGATTCCAGGGGTATTCGGACCTATGACTGTAGTGTCCATTTCTTTTGCATATGCCATGATTTTCATACTGTCATGAACTGGAATGTGTTCTGAAATAATGACAACTAAATCCAAGTGTCTTATTGCTTCAAATGCCGCATCTTTTGCGAATTTTGCAGGTACAAAAATAATTGAAGAGTTAACGTCAACATCTTCCTTTGCCTCTTCAATGGAATTGAAAATTGGCACTTTGTCCAAGAATTTTTGACCTCCTTTTCCAGGAGTGATTCCTGCAACAATATTGGTATTGTATTTTAACATTTGTTCTGTGTGGAATGAACCTTGTTTACCGGTAATTCCTTGAACTAAACATTTTGTATCTTCATTTAATAAAATCATAATTTATACTCCTATCTTAATATTCTAGTTTTATTTTCAAACGGAACAGCCAAATCTATTACATTGCCGTTCATGAACGCAGTAGCGGAAAATATGACACTGCCCGGCAATACATTGCAGGTTGTTCCTCTTTTAACCAAATAAGTATTTTTATTTCCAAGCGCTGCTCCAATCATTGCACCAGCTATTACCCCAACAGACTCAATGTTTTCAACAGTGGCCGCAACAACGGGATCATCAGTTTCCGGTGAAACATAGCCGACGCCAGGAATTTTTCTTGTTTTAGGTTCAATGTAATCTGATACATCAGTTAAATTTTTCATGCCTTTTGCAGCTTCTATTGCAGAATTTGCAACATCTGCGACAAACGGTTCTCCCCCATATGTATCAAAACCCAAAACGATTGCATCAGGATATCTGTCAGGTCTGATACTGGCTTGTGCATAAGAAACACCTTCTCCGGCATTTTCCGGAGTTTGTGAGATTCCTGACAAATCCCCCAGGTTTTCAGCACTTTCCTTTAATATATTGACAATTCCTTCATTTACAGGTTCAAGCAAGTCATCTTCTACAAATGCGCTTATAACAACATCATCACCAGTGACATTGGTTAAAGCTGCATCCCTTGCACCTAACTCTTTAAGTTTATGAAGGTTATTTTCAATAGTTTCTACTAGCTTAGAACTGCAGGATACGTCATTTTTGGATATATCTGCACCTATAGCTGTTATTTTCAAGTTAACACCTTTCATCATTGAATTAATTAATAAATAAAATATAAATATTTTATTGATATATATTTTGTTTTTTAATTTATATAAAGATTAAGAGTGCTTTGAAGAAAATTTAATAAATAACCTTTAAATAAATATATAATTAATGTATTCTCAAACTAAAATTGCAATTCCTATTTTTCAAAAGAATTGCCGAGATGTTATTGAAGTAGCCAATGACTGCATCGATAAGGGTGCAGACATATTGGAATTTAGAATTGATGCACTGGAAAAGCCAGACATTACAGAGATTAGAAGTACTATTGAAGAGATTAACTTCCCCATTATAGCTACCAATAGAATTAATACTGAAGGCGGCTCTTTTAAAGGCTCAGAAGAAGAGCGAATCAATATTTTATACCAATGCTGTGATTTGGCTGACTATGTTGATATTGAACTTCAATGCAACGATGAATACATAAATAAGATCCATGATACAGGTGTTAAAACAATTGTTTCTTATCATGACTTTGAAAAAACACCTGATTTGAATGAAATCACATACATTGTTGAAAAGGAACATGAACTTGGAGACATTGCCAAAGTCGCATTTATGCCACAGGATTTAGAAGATACATTAACTATTCTGGCTGTTCTTTCACACTGTAAGGATACCATCGCTATTTCAATGGGAGATTTGGGAAGTTACACCAGAGTTATGGCATCCAAATTCGATTCACCAATCACATTTGCGGCAGGAACTGATGTGACTGCACCAGGACAAATTGACATTGAAACAATGAAAGCATTGTTAAATATGGATTTGAATATCATGGACGAGTGATTTTATGGCTAAAAAGATTATTTTAGCTTTAATAATACTGATTTTTATTGGATTTTTAGGTTTTACATTTTTAGGAAGCGATACCGTATCAATCTACATTGACGGTGAAAATGTTACTGTCACTACAAATACCCTTTCAGATGTCGACACAGATAGCCTTAACAGGGAAATCTGCAAATACACCACATATGCAATGAATGATTCTGATACAGATATTGCAACTTATAAAAATAAGATTAATGAAATTTGCAATTCATATAGGCTTGAAAATGCTAAAATAACTCTCGATTCATCAATTGGTGAAAATCAAATTCCGGTTATCGTCATTGTTGATGGAACTTCAATGCTTCCGACCCTGCAGGACGGCCAAACAGTTCTTATTAACAAAACCCATAACGTTAATGTTGGAGATATTGTTGTAGCCGATTCAGCAGAATACGGCGGAATCATAAAAAGAGTTGATGACATTAACGGCGATACCATTCATCTTGTAAGTGACAATAAGGATGTTTCATATGAGTACATCAACGGCGCTTTATATGAAATCAAAGGAATTGAGACATGGGTTGATGTTTCAGACATCAACGGTGTTGTAATAAACTATTAAAAAAAAGAGAGGAAATAATGCCAAAAGCACTATTTCCCAGGGAGATATTATGAATATTTAATTCATCATAATGAAAGAATTTTTGCCTTAGAGAGTTACACCGCACTGTCCCCCTCTTCACCTGTTCTTATTCTGATTACATTGTCCATAGGATAGATGAATATTTTTCCGTCACCGATATTTCCTGTGTGTGCACCTTTTTTGATTGCTTCAACAATAGCGTCCACACCTTCATCCTTGACAACGATTTCTATACGTGTCTTTGGAATTAAATCAATACAGTAACTTGATCCTCTGTATGATTCCTTAATTCCTCTTTGGCTTCCTCTTCCTTTTACTTCAGATACATTCATCCCTTCGCATCCAACTGCCAAAAGGGCATTTTTAACATCCTGATATTTTTCTTGTCTTATAATCGCAACAATACTTTTCATACTTTACACCTAATTAAGATTATATGCTGATTCTTCATGAAGATTTGTGTCAAGACCACCAATTTCTTCATATTCTTCCACTCTGATACCGTTCATTGCTTTGTCCAGTACTTTAGCCAATATGAAACTTATTGTAAATGAATATGCTAAAGTAGCAACGATACTTATAATTTGTATGACGACCTGGTTTGGATTTCCTGCAATTAATCCTGCAACTCCACCTACTGACGGCACTGCAAATATTCCTGTTGCTAACGCTCCCCATACACCGGACATGCCGTGAATTCCCCATACATCTAAAGCATCATCATATCCGAATCTTGCTTTTAAGTAATAAATTGCGAAGTAAGACACGAATGGAGCTGCTGCACCAATAACTAATGCTCCAGGGACATTCACAAATCCTGCTGCAGGAGTGATTGCCACAAGTCCTGCTACACCACCGGATATTGCACCCAGGACTGTTGGTTTTCCAACGATGTATGTATCTAATCCTGTCCAAACAATTAAACCCATTGCTGCTGCAACATTTGATACAATGATTGCGTTTGCTGCAAGTCCATCTGCTGCAAGGCCGGATCCTCCATTGAATCCCATCCATCCAAACCACAGCAATGCTGCTCCGAGAACTGCATATCCTAAGTTGTGAGGAATTAATGAAGTGTCTTTACGTTTTCCTAATACCAATGCGACAGCTAATGCGGCTGCTCCTGAGTTCATGTGAACTACTGCACCTCCTGCAAAGTCAAGTGCACCCATTTGCATTAACCATCCTCCTCCCCATACCCAGTGGGCTACAGGGACATATACTAAACAGGCCCATATTATTGTGAATAACACCCATGCTTTTGTTTTCATCCTTCCGACCAATGCTCCGGAAATAAGAGCTACAGTCAGACCTGCAAAAGCACATTGGAACATTACAAACAATAATGTCGGAATTGTTCCATTTAAATCATCCAGTGCAATTCCCTGTAAGAAGAAATGTGACGGTGATCCTATAAGACCACTTATATCGCTACCAAATGCAAACTGGTATCCGAATATCACCCACATTACACTTACAATTGAAAATGCAATGAAAGTTAAAAAAATTGTATTTAATACATTCTTACGTTTACTTAATCCTCCATAAAAAAATGCGACAGCTGGAATACTCATCAAGAGCACTAAAAGAGTACATGTGAGAATCCAAGCGGTGTCACCTGTGTTAAAAAGTACATCCATTTTATCTTCTCTAGTAATTAATTTGTATAAATAAATCTTGGCCGGCAATCGCCGGAAGTAACATGTCGGAAGTACCATTCCGACATATTGTTATTGAACACCATAGTATATAAACCTTTTGTAAAAAATTAATTCAATGAAATATTAACATCAAAATATTGAAAATAATAAACCAAATAACCATACAATTCAAAAACAATATTGATTTATTCAACAAAAAATCAAAATTTCCACTAAAAACTTTTTTTTAAAGAAAATCTTAAATAATAGCTTTTAAGAAAAATAATAATTGTATAGTTTAAATTTTTAATTAAAATAGGAAAAAGTGTTATTATGAAAGACTCGATAAAAGCCAATCTAATAGTATTTTTAATAATTGCAGTAATTGCGTTTACTATTAGCACTGCTTTTGCAAGCTTAACAATAACTGAGGATAATGACTCCTATAAGTTAAGTCCGATTGAAGATGACCTGTTTGAACCGAATCATGTTGAAGAAGTTCCAACAATCATTCCAAAAGTTGAAAATAAAACAAATAACACTAACATTACAAATACGACTGTAAAAAGCTGGAACAATACATGGATTGAAAATACTACAGTTAACTGGGAGTATAGGTAAAATGGCTGAAAAGAAAAAATTTATCAGAGATAGCGTCTATGGAGATATTAGCTTAAACAAATTTGAAGAAAGAATCATGGATATGCCACAATTCCAACGTTTAAGAAGAATTAAACAACTAGGCCTAATAAGTTTAATTTATCCAGGCGCCACACACACCCGATTTGAACATTCCGTTGGAACTATGAATCTGGGGTCCAAGCTATCAGCTGAACTCGGTTTGCCTGATGACGACATAGAACTGATTAGGGCATCCGCTCTGCTGCATGATATCGGACACGGTCCCTTTTCACATGTATCCGAAGGAGTTCTCTCAGTTCCTCATGAAGAATTAACCAAATATGTAGTCACCAAAACATCAATGTGCGATCTGCTCGAGGAAAAATTCGACGTGAACGAAATTGTAGATATCGTCAACGGAAAAGGATATCTCGGTCCGATTGTTTCAGGCGAACTTGACGTGGACAGGATGGATTATCTCTTAAGAGATTCACACAATACAGGCGTTGCCTATGGAATCATAGACTATGAAAGAATAATATCCAATCTGAAGCTCGAAGATGATGGATTGATTTTGGACATTAAGGGCGTTCAGGCAGCGGAAGGAGCATTAGTTTCAAGATATTTCATGTATCCCAGCGTTTACCAGCACCACACCACAAGAATCGTAAATTCCATGTTCCGAAGGGCATTGAAAAAAGTGATTGACGAGGACATCATTGACGAAAACGACATTTACAAATATGATGATGCCGAAATAATCGGAGTTTTCAGACACTGCGAAGATAAATTTGTAAACGACATCATGGCCAGGTTGGACAATAGGCAAATCATGAAACGAGTAAAAACAATAAGGCTCGATAATTTCAAATACCCTGAAAAAATGTACAAGATTGAACAAAAAGAGTTAAGAAAAGCCGAAGAGGAAATAGCTGAGGATTATGACATTGAAAAAGACTATGTGTTTATAAACATTGCAGCATATCCTCGTTTTGATGAAATGAAAACTCAAGTTAGTGTAGACGGCAAATTATACCCTTTAACTGAAATATCAAACATCATTGGCGCATTAAGTAAAGCCAGATTCAATATTCCGGACATCAGCGTTTACGTTGATGAAAGTGAAAAATCCAAATTCACCAAATTTAAACTAGAAAATTATCTTGATTTGCCTGAAATTGACAGGGAAAAATTCCATGGCATTCATTATGATCAAATTAAACTATTTTAGGAGATAAAATGATAGTAGTTGCGATTACTGGAGCAAGCGGAGTGATATACGGCATCCGGTTGCTCGAAGCGTTGAAAGAATTAAATATAGAAACCAGTTTAGTTATTAGTGATGCTGGTAAAACCGTTATTGAATCAGAAACAGAATATAAGGTTGAGGATGTGATTAACCTTGCAGACGCTTATTATGATTTCAATGATTTGACCGCTTCCATAAACAGCGGATCATTCCAGACAGATGCTTTGGCTATTGTCCCATGTTCCATGAAAACATTATCATCAATAGCCAATGGATATGGAGCAAATACAATAACAAGAGTTGCGGATGTCAGTCTTAAAGAAAGAAGGACAACTGTTATTGTTCCTCGCGAAACTCCGCTCAGAAGCATTCATTTACAAAATATGCTAACATTATCACAAGAAGGAGCCATAATTTTACCGGCAATGCCTGGCTTTTATTCAGCGCATGATACCGTTGAAGACCAGATTAATTTTGTTGTCGGCAAAATTTTAGACTCTCTCAAAATTGAAAACAATTTATTTAAAAGGTGGGAGTAAATGTTAGAAGATAAGGATTTTATTAAATCCTGTGATGTTCCAGGACCTACAAAAGAAGCAATAAGAGCAATAATCATATACAAATCAGGAGTAACCTCCGATGACAAGGTAGTTGACTGCGGATGCGGAACCGGTGGAATCACCTGTGAATTTTCACAGAGAGCCCGTGAAGTGATTGCCATTGATACAAATCCCGAAGCTATTGAAATGACTTCAAAAAATCTTGAAAAGTTTGGTCTGAAGGATAACGTCACATTAATTAACGATAATGGAGCAAATGCCTTAAAAGATATTGATGACGTTGATATTGCTATTGTTGGAGGTAGCGGTAGAGAACTTGAAAATATTTTGGACATTGTTCATGAAAAACTAAATTCAAAAGGCAGAATAATAATCACTGCAATACTCGTGGATACCAAAGTTGAAGCTATAAATAAACTCAAGGATTTGGGATACAATCCTAAAATCATGGAAGTCAATGTTTCCAATGGAAGAGTATTGGACCGTGGAATTATGATGATTAGCGAAAATCCGATAGCTATCATTACTGCTAAAAAAAGATAAAATAAAAATTGGAGATTAAAAATGGATGGACATAAACGCTGGAAAATAAAATTCTCCATATTAATGGTTATTTTAATAATTATTATTTATGGATCAAATTACCTTGTATTGGGTGATGCTGAACACATTATATCATACATCTGGACACATTTAGGTTTCATTCCGGTAGATATATTGGTTGTTGCGTTCCTGCTTGATGAAATTATTGAAAGAAAAGAAAAAGAGGCAATGCTTGAAAAATTGGACATGCTTATGAGCACTTTCTTTTCTGAAGTTGGAAACGAATTGATTTCCCAGTTAAGCGCTGCCAACAAATACAAAGCAAGCACTGAAAATCTGAAATCAATTAAAAACTGGGAAGATAAGGATTATGAAAACAAGTTGAATGAACTTAAAAATTCAAATATTGATTTCTCTGCAATCGATATTGCCCCGGAAAATAGGGAAGAATTTTTGGAAAACTTAAGGGGATTGCTGATAAATAAAAGAGAATTTATTATTAACTTAATAAATAATCCGAATCTGCTTGAAAAAGAAGAGTTTACAAGCTTAATCAATGCCATTCTTCACTTAGATGAAGAGCTGGAACACAGAAAAGACTTGGCTCTTGTAAACGACACTGACTTCGGACACCTGAATGGAGATATGAAAAGAGTGTATGAAAAATTGGTGTATGAATGGGTCTATTACTTAAGATACCTCAACAAACATTACCCATACATGATTGCACTGATCATACGTACCAATCCGTTCGATGAAGATGCGGACGTCTATGTGAAAGAATGAAATTTCAGAGGATTTGATATGAGTAGTGATATTAAAAAAAATGAAAATATTAAATCCTGCATTATTTTATGTGGAGGTAAGAGTAGCAGAATGGGTCGTGATAAAGGTTCTATGATTATTCAAGACAAACCTATGATAAAACACATTCTTTCTACTTTAAACCACCAAATAAATGAAGCCGTAATTGTTTTAAATGAACAATCACGGATAGACAAATATCGTGAATTTATCAACCCTCAGGATTATGACTACACCATCACATTTGCAGAAGATAAAATCAAAAACAAAGGCCCAATGCCCGGAATCATGACCGGACTGTCATACATCAGCAGCGACTATGCATTAATACTGCCATGTGACAGCCCATATGTTTCAAAAAACTATATCAATACTATTTTTTCAGAAGTGGACAATAAATATCAGGCCATTGTTCCATATCATGATTCAGAAAACAAGTTGAAAACATCAGAACCCCTTCATTCAGTATACAATAAAAATACAATACCGATTATTGAAGAATTAGTTAATCAGGATGTTTTGCACATTAAAGGATTAATATCAAAATTAGATACAAAATTTGTTTTGATAGATAATAAAAAAATAGAAAAAAAAGAATTTAGAAATCTTAATCGTCCAACAGACATTTAAAGATATTCTATTAACTCTTTTACTTTTGTAATAGCTGTATTTACACAATAAAGAATTTCATCTTTAGTTAATGGATGTTTTCCACCTTTCTGCATGGAACAGATGTGACCATCTTTTGTAACACCAACATTTAAACGAGCACTTGCGACTCTTTCTTCATCCAATGTTGGGTCGATAACCATTTTATCACCAATTTTAACAAAGGTGCATAATGCCAATTCGTTATTGATTGGTAAATCAAAGGTTTCATCTTCACTAAGGACTACTTCTTCATCCACAATAGTTGCAACAGGCAATTTAGTGGATTTGAGTGCGGCCATTACAGCCAGTTCACATGCATCGAAAAGGTTTCCGCAGTTATCGATAATGTGTAAATCAATGAATAACATCCATACGTGTTTTCCTTCTTCAACACATAATTTGTCCAATTCCACCAATTCACTTTCACGAATTCCTCTGTCAACTACACGTGCAAGTTCTATTGAATCGTCACTAGGTGGTCCTGGTTCAAAAGTAGGATCAGCCATTGGTAACATTTCACAATTAGTCATTAAAACTCCTAAATCAGGAGTGTCTGGAAATGGGCTTCCAAGTTGTGGTTTAATACCTACAATAACTTGAGTTCCACCAATTTTTACGCGAGCAGAACCTTCAGCTTTAGAAATGACATTAGTTTCAATAGAAATATCCCTATATTCAGTTAATTCCCTGCCATCTTCTCTTTTATCATTTTTGACAAGGTTAGTAATACTTTGTCTTGTAATTTCTGGTACTATATCCATATTATCCACCCACTATTCTGTAGAATATTTTTTCATTAAAGCTTCTTTTT
>NZ_CACXXB010000023.1 GCF_902771435.1 uncultured Methanobrevibacter sp.
ATGAAAAAGGAGGTATATTTTATGGCAAACATTTATGTAAAATTTGACACACCTGAAGAATTAGCTAAACAAGCTGAAGAAGCATTAGAAACCGCACAAGCTACCGGTAAAGTAGCAAAAGGTACTAACGAAGTAACCAAATTCATCGAAAGAGGAGATGCAGCATTAGTTGTTATCGCAGAAGATGTAGATCCTGCTGAAATCGTTGCTCACATTCCTGTATTAGCTGATGAAAAAGAAATTCCTTACGTATACTTACCTACCAAAGAACAAGTTGGTGGAGCTGCTGGATTAACTGTTGGTACTGCTTCTGCATGTATTGTAGATGCTGGTGATGCTGAAGCTGCTGTTGCTGAAATCGTAGAAAAAGTTGCTGAATTAAAAGAATAGATAAATTCTTTTAATGGATTTTTACGGTGATAACATGGAAGAAGGAACTCCTGCTGAAGTCATTGAAGTTTTAAAAAGAACTGGTATGACTGGTGAGGTAATGCAAATCAAATGCAGAATCCTCGATGGTAGAGACAAAGGAAGAATTTTAACAAGAAACATTATGGGACCTGTTAGAGAAGGCGACATTTTAATGTTACTTGATACAATTAGAGAAGCTAAGGAAATTAAGACTCCATAAGAAGGTGTAACAACATGAGAACTTGTTCATTCTGTAAAAAAGATATAGAAGATGGTACAGGAAAAATGTACGTTAAAAAAGATGGATCAATATATTTCTTTTGTAGCAGCAAATGTGAAAAAAATATGATTAAACTCGGAAGAGTTCCAAGAAAAGTTAAATGGGTTAAAGAATGATTCAAAAAAGTTTTGTAATGATGAAACCAGACGCTGTTCAAAGACGTCTTATGGGTAAAATATTATCCCGTTTTGAAGATAAAGGTCTTCAAATCGTTGCTTGTAAATTAATTCAAATTGATGAAGATTTAGCGAAAACTCATTATGGAGAACATGCTGAAAAACCATTTTTCCCAAGTTTAGTAGAATACATCACTTCATCCCCATCATTAGCTATGGTTATTGAAGGTGAAGAAGCTATTACTACTATTAGGAAATTAGTTGGTGCAACAAATCCTTTAGAAGCAGATCTTGGAACTATCAGAGGAGACTTTGGTATGGATACAGGTAGAAACATTATTCATGCTTCAGACGCTCCTGAATCTGCAGAAAGAGAAATTGCTCTTTTCTTTAATGAAGATGAAATTTGCGATTACAAAATCG
Organism: uncultured Methanobrevibacter sp.; assembly: GCF_902771435.1. Taxonomy (GTDB): domain Archaea; phylum Methanobacteriota; class Methanobacteria; order Methanobacteriales; family Methanobacteriaceae; genus Methanocatella. The sequence continues at coordinate 1,231 of NZ_CACXXB010000023.1, forward strand.
TTGACAATGATTTAATTTACGAATAGATTTAGATTTAGAAATTTATTATAAAAAAAAGATACTATGAAAATCAGATCCCCGATTGTATCCGTTTTAGGTCATGTAGACCATGGTAAAACAACTTTATTAGATTATATTAGGGGTAGTACAATAGCTGACAGAGAGGCTGGAGGTATTACTCAACATATTGGTGCTACAGAAATCCCAAACGATACTATTGAAGAAATCTGTGGAAATTTTATCTCAAGATTAACTATCAAAGATTTAATTCCAGGATTATTCTTTATTGATACTCCAGGACATGCTGCATTCACAAGTTTGAGAAAACGTGGTGGCGCATTAGCAGATTTGGCAATATTAATTCTTGATATTAATGATGGTTTTAAACCACAAACTTATGAAGCTATTAATATTTTGAAGATGTATAAAACTCCATTCATTGTTGTAGCTAATAAAATCGACATGATTTTTGGTTGGGAGGCTCATGAAGGTGCTTCTTTTAAAGAAACATTCTCACAACAGGCTCCAAGTGTTCAGCAAGAATTGGACACCAAAGTTTATGGTCTTGTCGGTGACCTTTACAAGGAAGGCTTCCAATCCGAAAGATTTGACAGGGTAAGCAATTTTGCTTCACAAATTTCAATCATTCCGATTAGTGCCAAGACTGGTGAAGGAATAATTGAAGTATTGGCTATGCTTTTGGGTCTTGCTCAGGAATATCTCACCGAGCAGCTCGAAATCAATGAGGATGCTCCTGCTAAAGGTACTGTTTTGGAAATAAAAGAAGAGGTAGGATTAGGTCTTACTATTGATAGTATTATTTATGATGGTGTTTTACGAACCAATGATGAAATAGCTTTGATGACTTCTTCAAATGAGGTATTAACAACCAAAATCAGATCTATTTTAAGACCACTTCCATTGGAAGAAATGAGGGATTCCAAAAAGAAATTCCAAAAATTCGATGAAGTTGTTGCGGCTGCAGGTATTAAAATTGCGGCTCCTAATTTAGATGATGTTGTTTCAGGTTCCCCGCTCAGAGTGCTGAGTGAAAAAGAAAATGTTGAAGAGGAAATTCTAAAAGAGATTGAGGACATTACAATCAGTACTGAAGATGAAGGTATTTTGGTTAAAGCTGATACCTTAGGTTCTCTTGAAGCTATTGTTAAATTGTTAAGGGAATTGGATATCCCTATCCGTGAAGCAAACATAGGTGATGTAAATCGCAGAGATATCATTAATTCATCCATTGCTTTAAATGAAAATGATGCCCACGGTGCAATTATTGCTTTTAATGTGGATGTACATCCTAATTCATTAGAAGATCTTAACAATTCCGATGTTAAGCTCTTTAAAGGTGATGTTATTTATCAAATCATCGAAGATTATGAAGAATGGATTGATGAAATGGAGCAAGCTAAGAAGAAAGCATTTTATAATGCAATTATTAAGCCTGCTAAATTCATGGCTTTACCGAAACTTGTTTTCCGTCAAAGCAAACCGGCTATTATTGGAATCGAATCAATCAGCGGTACAATTAAACAAGGTCAAACATTAATCAATAAAAATGGCGAATATGTTGGTGTAATCGCCAGTATGGAAGACAAAGGTGAAACCTTACCGGACATATCTAGAGGTCAAAGAGTTGCTATGGCTATTAAAGATGCCATAGTTGGAAAACATTTCGATGAAGGGGATGAATTGTATGTTGATGTCCCTGAAAAACATTATAAATTCATTGAAAGGGAATTTAAAGATAAATTAACTGAAGATGAATATGAAACTTTATATGAATTTTTAGAGATTAAACGTAAACAAGATCCAGATTGGGGTAAATTTGGTCTTTTTGAATAATAAATTAAGGGTTATAAAAAATTAAGGAGGAATACCATGGCATTCAAAGTAGTTGTGTCTGATAAAGCTGAATCTTATCAAGTTGAAGTCGATGAAACTAAAGCTTTCAATGGTTTAGTCATCGGTGATGAATTTGATGGTGGGCTTGTTGGTTTAGACGGTTACACTTTAAAAATTACTGGTGGTAGTGATAAAAACGGTTTTACTATGAAAAAAGATGTTTCTGGTACTAGAAGAATCAAAAGTTTATTAACTGGTGGTATCGGTTATCATCCTAAAGCAGATGGTGTTAAAAGAAGAAAAACCGTAAGAGGAAACACTATTGCTGAAGATATTGTACAAATCAACACTGTAGTTACTAAAGCTGGAAGCAAATCAATAGCTGACATTCTTGGTGCTGATGAAGAAGAGGAAGAATAGTTTAACTATTTTTCTTATTTTACTTTTAAGTTAAATTAAAATTATTAAAAAAGGTGGTTATCTGTGAACGTACAGTCAGATGTTAACATAGGTTTAGTTGGTCATGTAGACCACGGTAAGACTACTCTTACTAAAGCATTATCCGGAGTATGGACTGATACTCACAGTGAGGAAACAAAAAGAGGTATTTCAATTCGTTTGGGTTATGCCGACATTGAATTCAGAAAATGTCCTAAATGCGGAGAACCTGAATGTTACACTACTTCTGAAACTTGTGAAATCTGTGGGAGCGAAACCGAATTAATCAGAAAAGTATCTTTTGTTGATGCTCCAGGTCACGAAACCCTTATGGCAACTATGTTATCTGGTGCTGCAATTATGGATGGTGCAGTGTTGGTAATTGCTGCAAATGAGTCTTGTCCACAACCACAAACTAAAGAGCATCTCATGGCGCTTGATGTTATCGGCGTTAAAGATGTTATTGTAGTTCAAAATAAAATTGATATCGTTTCAAAAGAAAGAGCTATTGAAAGTTATAATGAAATTAAGGAATTTGTTAAAGGTACTTGTGCTGAAGATGCTTTAATAATACCTGTATCTGCTCAACAAGGTGCTAATGTAGATATTTTAATCGAAACAATGCTTAAACAAATCCAACCTCCAGAAAGGAATTTCGATGATACTGCTTTAATGCATGTAGCAAGATCATTCGATATTAACAAACCTGGTTCAGGTGCCGATAAAATTAAAGGAGGAGTTATTGGTGGAACATTGGTTCAAGGTACTTTCAAATTAGGAGATACCATTGAAATCAGACCGGGTCCTACTAATAATGGTGAAAGACTCACCTTAAAATCTGAAATTATCGGTCTTGAGGCTAATGGAGAACAAGTTGGAGAAATCGGTCCTGGTGGACTTGTAGGTATTGCAACTAAATTAGATCCATCTTTAACTAAATCAGATTCATTATCCGGTACTGTTGCTGGTGAAGAAGGCACTTTACCTGATGTATTGGACAGTTTCACTATGGAAGCTAATTTACTTGACCGTGTTGTAGGTACTAAAGAAGAACGCGATGTCGCTCCAATCAAAATTAAAGAACCATTAATGATTAATTGTGGTACAACCACTACAATCGGCGTGGTTACATCAACAAAGAAAAACGATGTTGATGTTGCTTTAAAATTACCGGTCTGTGCAAGTCCGGGAGATAGAGTTGCTTTAAGTCGTAGAGTTGGAGCCCGTTGGAGATTAATAGGTTACGGTATTATTAAGTAGAGGGCAAATAATGAACTCTAAAGAAGTTGTAATTGATACCAATTTTTTTATGGTTCCTTTTCAGTTCAATGTTGATATAATCACTGAACTTGAAAAATTATTACCTTCTTATAGATTAACTACTCCAAGCTTTGTTATCAATGAATTGAAGGGTTTGAAAAGAAATACTAAAGGAAAAACAAGGTTAAATGCAAATTTGGCCTTAAAATTAGCTAATTCTTCAAAAATTGAAATAAAGGATATTTCATTATTAGAAAATGAAACTGTGGATGACGCGTTACTTAGAGTTTCAGAAGTATTAGCTACAAATGATATTGAATTGAAAAATCGTGCAAAAGATAAAGGAATAACAGTTGCTTACTTAAGGCAAAAAAAATATATTGCTGTTGAAGGTAAAATATAATATTAATTAAACTTATTAATAAGATGAGGGATTATTTTGTATTATAAAACAAAAATCGAGGATACTGTAAGAATTCCACCTTACAGATTTGAAGATCCTCTCGAAGAAGTCGCTATTCAAACTTTAAACGAAATATATGAAGGTCGTTTAGACAAAAAACTTGGTCTACTTATCTGTGTTAACGATATTGATGAAATTAGTGAAGGCAGACTCATAATGGGTGACGGAGCTTCTTACCACAATGTTGTTTTTGAAGCAATTTTCTTCAAACCGGAACAACATGAAATCTTTGATGGTGAAGTAATTGATATTGTTGATTACGGTGCATTTGTAAGAATTGGACCTATGGATGGTTTAATACATGTTTCTCAGGTCACTGATGATTACATCAGTTACGATGCTAAAAGAGGAGCATTACTTGCAAAAGAATCTAATAAAACATTAGATGAAGGTGACTTGGTCAGAGCTAGAGCAGTTAGCGTATCTATTAAGGATGAATCTACTAACAACATTGAAAATAACAGGAATTCCAAAATTCCTCTCACTATGAGACAAAGCAATTTAGGTAGATTCGAATGGATTCAAGAAGCTAAAGAAAAAAGTAGGAAGGCAAAACAATGAAAGCGTGTACTGTTTGTAAATTAATTTCAAATAAGGAACAATGTCCTAATTGCGGAAGCCCTACTTCTGATAACTGGAGTGGTCTTTTAATCATAACCGATCCTGCAGAATCAGAATTAGCTCGTGAATTAAATATTGAAATTCCAGGCGAATATTGTTTAAGAGTAAGATAGAGGGTTTTTTGTGTTAAGGTTAGATGCAGAATTAAATAAAGATATAATTATAGAGCTTAAAAAGCCGTTAGGAAAGTTATATCCTGACTTTGAAGATGCAATTGAGGAGATTAAATCTTCCGAGTTTTTAATTTCTGTGGGTGATGAAACTTTCAATAATCTTACAAAATACGAATTATATCCAAATATTGGTATAATTGACAATCTAATTCAAAGAAAAAATCATTCTCATGATGTTATACATGCGGACCACATTTTAAAAGCGGACAATCCTGCCGGATATATCACTGATGATCTATGGGAAACCATAGGCCAAGCTCTTGAATTATCTAACACTGGCGAATGTTATGTAATTGAAGTAGCGGGGGAAGAAGATCTTGCAGTTCTTCCTTGCATCATCATGGCAAATCCGGAAACTACAATTTTATATGGACAACCTAATGAGGGTTTAGTGCTTTTAAAAGTTTCGGATGTTAAAAATAAAGCTCAAAGGCTTATTGACGGATTTATTAAAGAATAAATTGAATTGAGGTCTTATAATGGAAATTGAATTTATCGATGAAAAAGAAAACAAATTGTTTAACAGAAAAGAAATTACATTTTATGTTGATTATGATGGAGAAGCAACTCCTAAACTTTTAGATGTCAAATCTAAATTAGTTGCTTTATTAAATACTCAAAAAGATTTAATCGTAGTCGACAGTATTCAACCACACTACGGTGAACCTAAAGCAAAAGGTTACGCAAAAGTCTATGACACTGTAGATGATTTAAAATACATTGAAGCGGAACATATTATTGCTAAAAATACTGAACCAGAAGAAGAACCTGCTGATGAAGAAGCAGAAGAATAGGTGATTTATATGGTAAGAAAATCAGATCTTTACAAAGTAGATGGAGACAAAATTGAAAGGAAAAACCCAATTTGTCCTCGTTGTGGTGAAGGTGTATTCATGGCTGACCATGGTGACAGATTCGCTTGTGGTAAATGCGGATACACTGAAATGAAAAAATAAGATTTTTTAAATCTTTATTTTCTTTTTTTTATTATTTTTATTTTTAACTTACTTTTTAGAAGGGATTTTTTTGGATAATATTAGAAATGGTCGTTTTAAGACTGGAATGACTGATGAAGCAGCTGAATACACTTCATCTCTTGAAGCCGACATGCTTCTTTTTGAAGCTGATATTAAAACTAATTTTGCACACACTTCAATGTTAAAGCATGAAGGCATTATTGACGAAGAAATTGCAGATAAAATTCTATGTGCACTTGATAATCTTAAGGAAGAGGGTTATGAAGCTTTGGTATTTGACGCAACTATCGAAGATGTTCACATGGCAATTGAAAATTACGTAACCTCTAAAATAGGTCCTGAAGCCGGTTTTATGCATACCGCAAAATCCCGTAATGACCAGGTTGCATGTGATGTCAGGTTAGTCTTGAGGGAGATGATTGAGGAAATCCAAATCGGCATTTTGGAATTTATTGAAGGATTGGTTGAAATGGCCGGTGAGCATATGGAAGACATTTTCATAGGTTTCACTCACTTGCAGCATGCACAACCGATTACAATAGCTCATCACCTGATGGCTCATGTTCAAGCTCTAAAAAGGGATTATGAACGTTTAGCTGACACTTATAAGCGTGTTAATTTAAACCCGTTAGGTTCAGCGGCTATGGCTACCACCAGTTTTCCGATTAACAGGCAGCTGACTACTGATCTGCTTGGATTTGATGCTTATTTGGAAAACTCCATGGACGGGGTTTCAGCACGTGATTTCATCACAGAGACAGTCTTTGATTTGGTGTCTTTATCATCAACTCTTGCAAAAATATGTGAGGAACTTGTACTGTGGAGCACTTATGAGTTTGGTGTTATTGAAATGGCTGATGAATATTCATCAACTTCTTCTATTATGCCCCAAAAGAAAAATCCTGATGTGGCTGAGCTTGCAAGGGGTAAAACCAGCATTGCAACTGGTGAGTTAATAACCATTTTGACTATTTTAAAGGCGATTCCATACACTTACAACAGGGATTTACAGGAAATCACTCCTCATTTATGGAATGCAGTAAAAGTAACCAGTGAAACATTATCAATTGTAACAAAAATGATGTTGTCTGTAGAGTTCAACGTTGACAGATGTGCCGAACTTGCAGGCAAGAACTTTGCAACAGCAACAGACCTTGCAGACATCATGGTTCGTGAAAAGAAGATTCCATTTAGAACAGCTCACAAAATCGTTGGAAGAATAGTCAATGAAGCTACATCCAGTAATATGGCTGAAGAGGATATAACTTCCAGATTCATTGATGATATTGCAGTTGAGTTGGGTTTTGATGAATTGAATCTTGATGATGATTTGATTCAAAGAGCTTTAAATCCTGCTGAAAACGTTAGAATCAGGGCAGTGCCTGGCGGTCCGGCTCCTGAAATGGTGGAAATAGCTCGCAATAACATTAAAGTATTTTTAAATAAGGAATTTGAAAACAAGGGAATTTAATTATTCCTTATATTTTTTTTAAAAAAATTTGTTTAGGTGTACCTAAACTTTATATACTTGTGCGAACAATATATTAATTGTGGATATAATCATCTGATTATTGAAGCATGATTTTGCACAAGAGATATTTAGGAAACTTATTAAATTGTTCCTCAATAAATTCAATAAGTAAAGCTCAGCTCCTAAATTTCTCATGTGCCTAATCGTTTAACTTCTTTTGATAAAAAGTTAAAAATGATTTTTTATTCAGTATTTTCCTGATTTTGAGATTCCAAATAACTTTCATGAATCTCATCGGCAAGTTCCTGGTTGCCTTCAATGATGGGGCCGGTATAGTCGCAGTCATAGCAAACCCACTGGGACCAGTTTTGTGGAATAATCCATTTTACATTGTGTGAACCGCATCTTGGACAAATTTTGCGCATCATAGTATCTAATTTTTAATAAGTTGTTAATAACTATTTGGTTTTGTAGAAACTCCAAATCAAATCAAGGGCCTCACCGGGTTCAAGTGCTCCGGAACGGGTTTCCCTTAGTATTCTCTGTATTGAAAATTTTTTCATGTGAGGGAATTTTCTGTGAACCTCATAAAGCAGAGGACAGCCGAATCCTTTAAACTCTTTTAAATCATAGTTTCTAATCAAGGATTTTATCTCTTGCTTGCCAACACATAGACTTGCCGGAAGGTTCAATCGATATAATGAATCGTCCTGTAGATTTATGCATTGACTGCCGGTTGCAAGCATATCACCGAAGATAATAATTGGTATTTCCTTTGATTTTGCATATTCCTTAACAAGTTCGGAAGTATTTTTGGAACACCTTCCACAGGGATGGACCTTGCCTGTAAATGATTCCTGAATGATGTCGGAACAGTCGGTTTCAATATATTCATGGGTGATGTCCAGCTCATCTGTCAGTAATCGAATGTTGGCTTTGAACTGTTTAGGCAATATTATTGTTCCAGGATCAACAGTAACTGCCACGGGGTTAAAACCAAGCTTTTTTGCTAATATCAACGAAAAGCTACTGTCAACACCTCCTGAAAGGGCAACAACGGCTTCAGTATTTTCAGACTCTTCAAATTTATTTTCTGACAAATAATTTTCAAAGTTAAAACTATAAATATTATCTAATTTAGCATCTATTGCGGTTTTTAAGTTGTTTAATCCAACCAAATCAAGATTAAGGTTATCTACAGTTTTTTTGGAGAGTTTGAGCTTGTAATTTTTATTTAAAAAATCACCGTAGCTTTCGACATGAATGCTTTCAAGGTTAAGCTTTTCCCTAAGCTTTCCAACAACCCAACCCCCTTTTCCGATGATAGCTGATTTGTCTGGGCGATCTTCTGTAATAATCCATAACTCATTGGTTTTTTTGCTGAAATAGATTTCTTCAATAAAGATTTCCACCCTGTCATGACCAATTTCGTCACGAATCCGATTAACTTCACTTAAAATAAATTCCTTTGTATACATTTAACTCATGTCTCTTGTAATGCTAATGCTTTCACGTGAATAGAGTTCAGGATTTTCAATAATCTCAAGAGCAATTTTCTCAACGGATTTTGAAGTGGAAACATAACCTTTAGGGGTTTCTCCTTTTTTGGTTATTACATAATCGTCTTCTTCACCGTAAATCAGATATCCGCATCTTAAAATTGTATAGTCGAGGTCGCTTTCTTCGATGATTGCAACGGCATTTCTGTTTGGAATCTGCTCCTTTTCATTGTCGACATTGTATTCGCCGCCGTTATCCTCTGCAAGTTCGTTATAAATTCCGACAACAGTCATGTAAATCAGTCTTTTTGGATTTAGTTTGGCAAGATTTCTTGCAATGGCTCCCTGGTCAGTGCCTGAAACCGCACAGAAAACAACGTCTTGCCCTTCAAGAACATTTTTTAATTCTTTAATATTTGTAGCATCTATATTTTTTGCTGTAATTCTATAACTGTCTTCATAGCTGTTTCCTGCAGATTTGGAAAGTAATGTTAAATGGAAATCAGGTTTGGTAAGTAGTTTTGCAGTAAACGGTCTTCCAAATTTGCCGGTTGCACCAATTATAGCAATATTCATTTTTTCACCTTTTCTTTTTTGTTTAATATTTTTTGATTTCAGTTTAATTAAACTTATGTGAAATTTTTGATGTGTGTACTTTCAAAATGTGTCTGGAGATATTTTTCAATAAAAATGAATAAAATTATATGTTTGATTTATTATACTTTAAAATAATATACAGTTAGGCTTAATGGAGTTGTTACTATCAGGTTCATTACATTAATACTAAAAAATCCTTTCAGAAATAAAACAAGAAGTGTGCTTTCAATCATAGGCATTGCAATAGGCATTGCAACCATTGTTGCATTAGGTCTCATTACTGCAGGAATGGAAAGTTCTGTTCAGACCACATTCAATGAGGGAGGAGCGGAAATAACAGTTACCAATGAAACAAATATAGGTGGTGCTTCAGGTCTTTTGAATGTCTCCATGATTGATGAAATAAGGAATATGACAAATGTTTCGGATGTGGCCGGTGAGCTGCAGGTTATAGAAATCGTCAACACGTCCCTGCCGTCTCAAAGTCCGTTGGCCCGAATGACTGTTTACGGTTTGGATTCAAGTAAATTAAACCTGATTGGGATAAAAAATGTAAACGGGTCTGTTTATGAAGAAAATTCAACACAGGCTATTGTCGGCGAGTACTATTGTGAAAGAAACAACATCAGCATAGGTGATAATCTGACAATTTATGGAAATGATTTTGAGGTTGTGGGAATCTATGAAACCGGCGCCATGTATAGGGACAACAGCGTTTATGTTTCATTGGATGAACTTCAAAATATAACGGATACCTATGATGTCTCATCGATTCTTGTTAAAACCACTGAAAATGCCAATGATACGGTAATTAGTGACAATATCGAAAAGAAATATGAGAATATTTCAACTTTAACAAGCGAGGAGCTTTCGTCCATGCTTGACAATGTAATTGGAATTCTTGATTCAGCTTCACTTGCCATTTCAGGTCTTGCAATCATTGTCGGGGCTATCGGTGTTATCAATACCATGATAATGGCAGTTTATGAAAGAACAAAAGAAATTGGTGTTTTAAAATCAATCGGGTGGAAAAGCAAAAAGATACTGATTATGATTTTGGGTGAAACTTTGGTGCTGACAATTTTATCAGGAATCATTGGATCCCTGTTTGGAATTCTGATAGCTGAATTGGGTGTCAAATTCTTTGGAACCAATGGATTTTCCCTGGTATACACTCCTCAAACCTTCATATTGGCATTTGGAATAACAATAATTGTTGGAATTATTGGTGGGGTTTATCCTGCGTATAAGGCGTCAAAACTTGCTCCTACAGAAGCGTTGAGGTATGAATAGGTGATAGAATGGAATTGATTAGATTGCAAAATGTTTTAAAGCAATATGATAAGGGTGCAGTCACCGCTTTGAACAATATTAATCTGTCCATTGAACAGGGGAGTTTCGTATCAATTATAGGGCCGTCAGGATCCGGAAAATCCACTCTTTTAAACATGTTGGGAGCACTAGACAGTCCGGATTCCGGTCAGGTCATTATCAATGGAGTTGATTTGTCAACACAAAAGGATTTGAGTGACTTCAGACGCCATGAAATAGGTTTTGTATTTCAGCTTCACAATCTGATACCTAACCTTTCGGTTCAGGATAATGTGGAAATTCCTCTTATGGATTCAGGTCTTTCAGAAAAGGAAAAGCACAGAAGGGCATTGCTTTTCATAGAAGCTGTTGGTCTTTTGGATAAAAGAAAACAAAAACCGAATAAGCTTTCAGGTGGTGAAAGACAAAGAGTAGCTATTGCAAGGGCATTGGTTAACTTCCCGTCAATCATTCTTGCCGATGAACCTACAGGGGCTCTTGATACAAAAACTGGTGCTAAAATTTTAGATGTTCTAAGATTTGTACAAAGATCCGTTGGAGCTACATTGATTATTGTAACCCATGACATTGACGTTGCAAGATTGGCTCAAAGAACAATTGAAATTAGGGATGGCCGGATTATAAACGATTATTATAACCGTCGTTGAACGACCGGTTCAGAATCTATTTTTTTTTAATGGTTATGTGGCGGATTGTTGATTTGTTGTCAATTATCACCCATCGGCAATTAAATTTTTGGTATCAATACTTTTTTTAGTTTTTAACTACAAATAATAATCTATATATTTTTAGAGGGATTTAATGCAATATAGAAAATTGGGAGATACTGGCATTGAAGTGTCTGAAATTGCTTTCGGTGCCGAATTTTTAGTTGAAAGACCATATGAAGACACTGAAGAGTTAATCAGGGCTTGTGAAGAAAACGGCATTAACTTTGTTGACTGCTGGATGAGTGAACCTGATGTGCGCTCACATTTGGGCCGTGCAATAAAAGATAATCGTGAAAACTGGGTAATTCAGGGCCACCTTGGATCAACATGGCAAAACGAACAGTATGTAAGGACCCGTGAAATGGACAAGGTAATTCCCGCATTTGAAGATTTTATGGAAAGATTTCAGATTGATACCTTGGATTTTGGAATGATTCACTATGTGGACCAGTTGGAGGATTATGAAAATATCATGAACGGTCCATTCATTGAATATGTAAGAAAACTCAAACGTGAAGGAACAATAGCACACATCGGATTAAGCACCCACAATCCTGACATTGGAATTTTGGCCGCTGAAAACCCTGAAATTGAACTTCTGATGTTTTCAATAAATCCAGCATTTGACATGTTCGGTTCAATGGATGATATTGAAGAGTATAGAAAAGAGGATGCCTATGACGGTGAGTTTTCAAGCATCAATCCTAAAAGGGCAGAAATTTATGAATTGTGCGAGAAAAATGGTACTGCATTAACAGTAATGAAAGGATTTGCAGGTGGAAATCTTCTTTCAGATGAGACCTCTCCTTTTGGTGTGGCATTAACTCCTGTTCAATGTATACATTATGCACTGGAGCAAAAAGGAGTTTCAAGTATTTTCGTTGGTGTGAAAACACCTGATGAGCTTATGGAATCCCTGAAATACTGCGAGGCAAGTGATGAAGAAAAAGATTATTCTCAGGTTTTAAAGAATGCTCCAAAACATTCCTTTAAAGGTCAGTGCACCTATTGCGGGCACTGTCAGCCATGCAGTTCCGGAATAGATATAGCGACTGTGAATAAACTGTTTGATCTTGCAAAATATCATGATGAGGTGCCTGCAAGTATTCAGGAGCATTACAATAACCTGAAATATAATGCAACAGAATGCATTGCATGTGGTGAATGTGAACCAAGATGTCCTTTCGAGGTTCATATTGTAGATGTGATGTTGGATGCACAGGATCTGTTTGGTTTTTGAATGGAAAATTAATCATTTTCCATTTTATAATTAATTATTCTGTAAAAATGTCATCCCATTCAATTGGTATTCCCATCATATTAAACAAATAGTATACTCCTTCTTTTCCAGTAATTATATTTGGATTATCCATTCTTTCTTGAGCATTTTTGAATGCTTGGGGGTCTGTTATCCTTTTCTTACAGGAATATTCAGCAATTTTTGTTGTCATCATAATACTCCTTTTTTTCTAATTGTATTTCTTTTATAATTTTATTATTTATATATTTTGATAGTAATTTTCCATATTCTCTATCAATTTCATCATTTCGTTCATTTATATTTTCACATTTTTTTGAATAATAATCGAATACCATGTTAAATAATGTTTGTGAATTAATTTTTAGTTCAAAATTTAATTTTTCATCCTTTAATTTTCCTTTTAAAATCCATAATCCGTTGTGTGCTGCAATCAATTCGTAATCTTCCCATTGCCTTAAAAAAATTCCAAAATTTTTGTCTGATGGGGGCGTGTACATGTCTTTTGTATGGTTATGTATGGAAGCAACATGTTTTCCATCAAATTCATCATATTCAAATTCTAATTCAACAGTTGTTTTCTCACCAATTGCACATCTAAGAATTTCTCCAGTGGTATAATCAAAATATAGTAGGATTTCATAATCCAGATTAATTGTTTTTCTAATGAAATCATCTACAACTTTAAAAGCATTATCACTAAATTCCTGCGGCAAATCCGATTGTTTAATTGATGAAACATCTTTAATTTTCAACTTTCTGTACTTTTCACATTCACTTTTCTTGTTTATAAGTGACATTATACAAATTATTATCCGCATGATTTTTCTAAACATCATGGATTTATTTTAGTTTAAATTCAATATAAAATATTACTTTTAGAAATAAATGATAATTCATTTAATAAATGAAGTTTTAACTACAATTTCATTGGTTTAAATCAATTTTACAATGTAAAATCAGTTTTCATGTAAATATAAATATTAAATTTTACAGAAATATTATTGATTATTATGGCGTATGAAATTAAAAACAAAAAAAATATCTCAACAATTGGTGTACATGCTGGCCAGGAAGAAGTTGATGAAACCGGTTCAAGAGTAACACCAATTTATCAGACTACATCCTATGTATTTGAGTCTTCCGAGCAGGCTGCAAACAGATTTGCACTTAATGAAGGAGGAAACATTTACACAAGACTAACAAACCCGACCACTGAAGCATTTGAAAAAAGAATGGCAGCTATTGAAGGGGGAACTGCCGCATATGCAACTGCTTCTGGAATGGCGGCTATTTTTTATGCAATCATCAACCTGACTCAGGTCGGAGACAATATCGTATCTGCAGATAACCTCTATGGCGGAACTTATGAGCTTTTTGAAAATACTTTGGAGGAATTGGGCCGTACAGTAACATTTGTGGATTCACAATCTCCTGAATTGTTTGAAAAAGCTATTGACGATAGGACCCGTGCGATTTATGTGGAATCAATCGGAAACCCAAAATTGGACATTCCTGATTTTGATAAATTGGCTGAAATTGCACATTCACATGATATTCCTCTAATTGCGGACAATACTGTTGGAATAGGTTCAGTCAGACCATTTGACCATGGAGCTGACATCATTGCATCATCTGCAACAAAATACATCGGAGGTCATGGTACAACTTTAGGCGGAATTGTCATTGAAAAGGGTGACTTTGACTGGATGAACGGTAAATTCCCAACATTGTCCGAGCCTGATGCAACATATAACGGATTGGTATTTGCGCAGGAATTTAAAGGTGCTGCCTTTACAACCAGAATCCGTGCTGTTGTTGGAAGGGATACCGGTGCCGTTCCGTCACCGTTCAATTCATTTTTACTTATGCAGGGCCTTGAAACATTAGGATTAAGGATTGAAAGGCATGCTTCAAATGCAATGGCTGTTGCCAAACATTTGGAGGCCCATCCGAAAGTGGCATGGGTAACATATTCAGGTTTGGAATCATCTCCAAATCATGAAGTAGCTAAAAAATATGCCGAAAAGGGTTATGGCGGAATAGTTTCATTCGGTCTTAAGGCAGGTTATGAAGGTGCATTGAAATTCATTGAAAATGTTGAATTGATATCATTTTTAGCAAACATAGGTGATGCAAAATCCCTTGTAACCCATCCTGCATCAACAACACATTCACAACTGTCAGAAGAACAGCAATTGTCTACCGGAGTTACACCGGACTTAATCAGATTCTCAGTCGGTATTGAGGACATTGAGGATATTTTGGCCGATGTGGATCAGGCATTGGAAAAAATTTAAATTTAAAAAAAGTTTTTGGAGCTGTCCACAAATTTATGGACAGTCTTCATATTTCATTAAAGCATAAATAATGAAAGTATAAACAAAATCAAAAGTAGTACGAATGCTAATCGGGCTTTACTTTGGTTTTCTGCTCCACGATTGATAAACAATAATGCAGCTATAACTACCAGCATTATAAAAGTAACTATTTTTAATATTAACACCAAATTCATTTTCTCACCATTTTAATTTTTTAAGAAGTTTTCAACAATTTTTTTAAATTCATCAGGCTGCTCTACAATAACAAGATGTCCTGCATCTTTAATCAGTTCAAATTCAGCGTCCTTGATACCATCAGCTACTTCACGGCCTAATTCCGGCGGATTAATGCCGTCATATTCAGCACCGATAACCAATGTTTTGCAGGTAACTTTATCATAATCCTTGGAATTGTCAAAATTGGCAAGTGATGCATCCTCTGCGGCTTTTTCTTCTTCGCTTAATTCAGGACTTTCATCACTGCCCAATAACTCTCCAACGTCCAGTTCTCCGGTTGCAACTTTTTCCAAAGAATGTGGAGCAAGACTTGCTTTTAGTATAACGCTCATCATTTCTTCCTGTGTTATTTGCGTAATGTCGAGATTAGCTTCCTTCAATAGTCTTGCAACTGATGAAGTCTTGCCGTTCGGCTTGGTGCATAGCAATATGAGATGATTGATGTCATCACATTGAACTTCAGCAGTCCTGAGTGCAATGTATGAACCCATTGAATAGCCTAAAAGGTCAACCTTTTTCAGGTCCAGCTCTTTGATGATTTCGTGTATGTCAAGTGCATGGTCATCAATTGTATACTTCTCTGGGCGTGTTGATTCTCCATGGCCTCTTGTATCAATGGTAATTACACGGTAATCGTCCTTGAACATGTCCCTTATCGGATACATGCTTGATTTGTCTGCGGTCAATCCATGAACCAGCAATAATGCATTCTCGCCATGTTGTGTATCATCTACACAAATTTCAATATCGTTAATGTTTAAAAATCTTTTCATGTTTAAACCCCGCTTTCCTATGTATAATTATTTTTCAGTAATAATATATTAACCTTTGAATTTGGTTAAATGGTTTGATTTTTTCAAGTTACATGTTTAGAAAAGAAAAAAATGATTGATAAAACAAAAGAATTATATTGCATTTAAAAGAAATAAGTAATTGGTGAAGGATTAATGAATAATCAAAGTCAATGGAATTCTCGAATTGCCTTTCTTCTATCGATGATTGGTGCTGCTGTTGGATTGGGAAATATCTGGCGTTACAGCTATGTGGTCTATTCCAACGGTGGAGGAACTTTTTTTATACCTTATTTGGTTGCAATTCTGATTATGGGAATTCCGTTTCTGATATTGGAATACGGTATCGGATTCAGGCATAAGGATTCATTTTCCAATATTTTAAAGGGCATTAACCCTAAACTGGAGTACATGTCCTGGGCTTTGGTTTTAATCATGTATTTTGTTTTAATCTATTATCTGGTTATAGTGGGCTGGGATTTGGTATATCTGGGTTCCAGTTTCAATTTCAGTTGGGGAGCTGATTCGGCACTTTATTTTGTAAGAAATGTTGGCGGAAGCTCAAATCTATCCAATATGACAAGTTTCATAATTCCAACAGCTGTTTCCATGGTGATTGTGTGGATTTTTATCTGGTACATTTCCCATAAGGACTTGAATGAAGGAATAGGAAAGGCCTCAAAAATATTAATCCCTCTGCTTTTTGCCATAATGGCGTTCATTGTTATCTATGCGTTGACACTTCCTGGCGCAGGCTTAGGAATAAATGCATTATTGAATCCTGATTGGCAAATGCTTTTCAATGTAAACATTTGGCTGGCGGCCTTCTCGCAAATTATTTTCTCGTTAAGTATGGGGGAGTCAATTTCTCTAACATACGCCAGCTATTTGCCTGACGGATCAAAATTAACAGATAATGTTTTGATTGTGGTTTTTGCAAATTGTGCATTTGAAGTATTCACTGCATTTGGAATATTTTCCATTCTCGGATACATGTCTTATACTTCCGGAACACCAATGGTTGAACTTGTTAGTGAGGGTACGGGATTGGTATTTATTGTTTTTCCAATGATTTTCAATGTTATGGGTCCTATTGGCCATATACTTGCTCCATTATTGTTTGTAGCAATATTATTCGCAGGAATAACATCGGCCATTGCGGTGTTTGAACCGATGATCAACTCCTCAGTCCATAAGTTAAACTGGTCCCGTAAAAAAACAGTAACCGTATGGTCAATAGTGGGCTGCATAATTTCATTGCTGTTCACAACAGGAATCAGCAGCTATCTTGTCGGTATGGTTGATGGTTTCATCACAGAATTCTGCATTCTTTTTTTAATTGCAGTTCAATGCATAATATTCACATGGTTCTATGATATTGAAGGAGTAATTCCTATATTGAATGAAAATGACAGGGTTAAAGTTGGAAAAAAATGGGTATTTGTACTTAAATACATATTGCCTATATTTCTGCTTTTCATGTGGGGTAATGGAGTATATCATCTGCTTTTAAATGCAAATAATTTCGAATTAACAGTTTATGGGGTTATTACTGTTGTTATTTTGATATTGAGCTATATTTTCACAAATATCAATAAAGAAAGCCAAGGATAATTCTAATGATTTAAAAGATTATAACAAAAATGTTTTTTGACATAATATTGGCGATTATGATGACTGCTCCAAGTGGCTGAATTGAGATTAGCCTTAAATCTTTTTTCATAGAAAAATATTTTCAGTAAATTTTTTTAATTTAAACAGATAATATATTATAACATAGGTGAAAAAAATGGATTTTGATATAAGACGTGCTGATTTAGTAAAAATGACTATTAAAAATGCAGAATCCGGTCAGGAAATTGTATCCGACTGTTTGGAAAATAAAATTCATATGACAAGACCTGAAGACTATGAATATGATTCAGGCGAAGCAGTTTTTGATATTTTAACCCTGGAAAACTCAAATTGGCAGTTTAAAAAAGAAAAAGGCAAGGCAAAAATTAAGGTCGAAACAAGATTCGATGAAGATGAATTGATTGATTTGGCCGTTAATCATCCAGAAAATCATGTAAGAATCGCTGCAATCGGAAAAATAAACGATGATGATGTGCTGCTAAAAATTGTACAGAACGACTCTGAAAATGAAGTCAAACAGGCAGCCTTAGAAAGATTATCCGAATTGCACATAAAAAAGGATGAATAATGACCAATTCAGCAAATGTCAAAATAGAACTTATCAAACAATCGTATAATCAGGAAAAAATCGTAGATATAGCTCAAAATGACCTGAATTGGCATGTTCGACTGGCAGCAGTGGAAAATATAGATGATGAAAACATCCTGAAGGATATTGCAAACAATGACTTGACTTCTGCTGTGGCCATTAAAGCCATGGAGCACATTAACGATAAAGAATTTTTATCAGACATTTGCTTAAACCATCCTGATTCCTATCTTCGCCTAACAACAATTAACCGCATTTGTGATGAGTCACTACTTTCAAAAAAGGAACTGTCCCTGCTTTTGGAGGAGATGCTGTTAAACGATCCCGATTCATACATATTAAAAAGCATATGTGAAAATCCAAATCTGACAAATCAGGACGTTTTAATTAAAGTTTCAAAGTCCAAAAGCGATGAAACGCTGAAAAGACAAGCAATCAAAAAGATTGCTGATGAAGAAATATTAACTGATTTTGCTTTAAACGATTCCAATGATTACATTCGCCGTGAAGCTATTTTAAATCCCAATCTAAAAGATTTAGATGTTCTTTATAAAATCATAAGATCAGACAGTGACGAATTCAATAGAATCATGGCAATTTATAAAATTCCCGATGCGGAATCATTGCTTAAGATTATTTATAAAAAACCGCTCCACAACCGTCTGGTGGAAATTGCACAAAACACTAACTTTTCTTTAAATGATTACTTTACACATGTCTTTGAAACAGAAAAAGATGAGTATAAAAGACAGGTTGCAATAAATTTCATTACTGATTCGGATATTTTAGAAAATGCTGTTTTAAATGAATGCAATGATGAAATCCGTGCAGATGCAATCAAAAACAAAAGTTTCAAAAGTCAGGAGATGCTGGATGAGCTGATTTTAAACGAGTCAAATCCTAAAGTGCTTTTTGAAATTGTTTCCAAAATTCAAAACCAGGAATTATTGACCCGTTATGTTGAAGACCACCTTGACTATGACGAAGTTACCGTTAAGGCGATTTCAAGACTTCAAAATAATGTTTTGCTTGAGAAATTGACCAGTCATCCGGAATCCCGAATCAGGTTCGAAGCGGTTAAGAAAATCTCAAAACTTAACAATCAGGATGAACTTTTAAGAGATATTGCATTAACCGAGATTTGTGAAGAAATCTGTGTAGTTGCTGTCGAATCAATGAACATCAGAAATGACCTCATTGAGGTTGCAGACAAACGCAGAGAAAAAATCATAAGAATAAAGGCTCTCAATCAGATTAAGCCAAAAAGATTACTGGACAATTTTACAGGACCAATTATCAGAAATTCCCTTGCAGACCTTCCATTTGAATTCGCCTTGGAGAACATGGCTTTAAATGATCGTGATGACGATATAAGAAAACTTGCAACATCAAAACTTGATGATGAAAAGTTATTATATGAAATATCCTCGGGTGGCGATGTAAACAGCATTGATGCTCAAATCAGACTGGATTCTCTTTTTGAAGACATAAAAAGAATTGACAATGATTTTATTTTAAAGAGGCTGGCTGATTGCAATGACAGTGAGGTATCGGCCATGGCTCAGGAAAGACTTAACGACCTGACAACATGGAAGAGCCGAATAGCTGAAGTTAATGAAATAAATGACGTCAATACGTTAAAGGACATTTCACAAAACGATTTCAACTATCTTGTCAGAAGCGAAGCCGAAGGCAAGCTGGAAAAGATACTGTTTCACATTAGATTGGATGAAATTGAAGACCAATCCAATCAGGAAAAACTGAAAGCTATTGTTAGCGATGAAGGTTTTAGCTATGAAATTCGCAGAAAGGCACTTTTGCTGATTGCTGATGAAGAATTTTTAAAATAATTTAATTAATTTATTTTTCAGATAATGTAATGTTGAAATTATATGCCTTTTTTTCAAAGTTATTTGCTGTTTTCAAGGCTATTTTTTTCCAATTCATTTAGGCAAATATAAATAAGAATAAATATAAATTTTTACTCAATAACTTAAATGTTATAAGTTAATTTTATAGAGGTTAAACTATGGTAAGTGTAAACGTAGAAGCTAAAAAAACCGTAGATGTAATGATTGAAAAAGCAGATGAATTAAACATCGCTGTAGAAACTTTAGGCAATGGTGCTACTGTTATTGACTGTGGTGTTAATGTAGATGGAAGTTTCAAAGCAGGAGAACTTTATACTAAAGTTTGTCTTGGTGGACTAGCAGATGTAGGAATTTCAATTCCTGGAGATTTGTCTGAAAAATTCGCACTCCCTTCAGTAAAGATTAAAACAGACTCACCTTCCATTTCAACCTTAGGTTCCCAAAAAGCAGGATGGTCTGTATCTGTAGGTGACTTCTTTGCATTAGGTTCCGGTCCTGCTAGAGCTATTTCATTAAAACCGGCAGAAACCTATGAAGAAATTGGATATGACGACAAAGATGCTGATTTAGCAATCTTAACTTTGGAAGCTGATGTATTGCCTGGTGAAGATGTTGCAGAATACATTGCTGAAGAATGTAGTGTAGATGTTAAAAATGTCTACTTGCTTGTAGCTCCTACTTCTTCCTTAGTCGGATCTATTCAAATTGCAGGAAGAGTTGTTGAAAACGGAACATATAAAATGTTGGAATTCATCAAATTCGACGTAACCAAAGTAAAACATGCAGCAGGTATTGCACCAATCGCACCTGTTGACCCAGACGGCCTTAAGGCAATGGGTAAAACCAACGATGCCGTATTGTTCGGTGGAAGAACTTACTACTATGTTGAATCTGAAGAAGGCGATGACATTGCTGAAGTAGCTGCTCAATTACCATCTTCCGCTGCTGACGGATATGGAAAACCATTCTTCGATGTATTCAAAGATGCAGGTTTCGACTTCTATCAAATTGATAAAGGAATGTTCGCTCCTGCAGAAGTTGTCATCAATGATTTAACAACCGGTAAAATGTATAAAGAAGGATTTGTAAACGCTGAATTGCTTAAAAAATCCTTTGGCGTAGATGAATAATTTTATTCATCACTCTTTTTTTCTTTTTTTCTTTTAATTTATTTCGCATGAATTATAATTTGAATTGTTTTTCAATAATCTTTAAATATTATTAACAAGTAAATATTATATTGCTCATATTTAAAGAGTTTATAGGTGAAAGACATGGAAATTATTGATATTATTAAAGAAGCGATGGTTTATCCTTCAAATGACTTGGCTAAACTGGCAATATATATTGCACTTTCATTTGCTATTGGAATTTTGTTTATTTTAGGATTAGTATTATTTGCACTGGGAGTATCAGAAAATGCCGTTTTTGCAGTAATTGGCGTTATCTTATTCATCGGTGCATTAGTTGTAAGTTTTATACTCAGCGGATATCTGATATCCATTGTTAAATCCGGAATTGATGGTGATGAAGACCTCCCTGAATTCATATGGAAGGAAAACCTTATCACCGGTGTCAAATATCTGGTTGTAAATATTGTTTACTTTATCATCCCTGCAATCATTGTTTTAATTATAGGAGCTGCAACAAACCTGTTCGGATTGGCTGCAGAAGTCATTTCCAAAACAGTGAATGCATCTGTACAAGCTCAGGCCAATTCTACTGTAGTTGCAAGTAATGTTGTTCCTCAGGCTACAATGACCAGTTTTTTAACTGCTTTTAGTATTACAGCGATTATTGCTGCAGTTGTCTTCTTGATTTTCTTATTCATTGAAACAATGGCCGAAGCAAGACTTGCTAACACAGGTAATATTGGGGATGCTTTAAACATTCCTGAAGCATTTAAGGACATTGGAAGAATCGGTTGGGGAAAAGTTATTGCAGTTGTATTTTTAATATTCATTATAATTGCAGTTATTAATTCAGTTATATCTGGACTCAATTATTACATATCTGGAATCAGTATCATTTCTCTTATTGTGACTCCATATTTAACATTCTTCGCTTCAAGAGCGACAGGATTGTTATATTCCGATATAGCTTAATTTTAACCTTTTCTTTTTTTATTTTTTTTTAATTATCTTCAAGTTGATCTTTTTTAATTGGTGTTGCAATATTTTTGCAAACTGATGTTATGACTCATTTTCTTAATATTTTCAATAAACTTTTAAATGATAATAAACATACTATTAGTATTCTATATAGAATAAATACTTCAATTATTAATAATGGAGATGTATAAAATGGCAGATTTAAAAGGTACAAAAACTGAAGCAAACTTACAAGCAGCTTTTGCTGGTGAGTCCCAAGCACATACTAAATACCAATACTTTGCTGCAAAAGCAAAAGAAGAAGGTTACGTTCAAATCCACGATATTTTCATGGAAACAATTCCAGACACAATAGCTAACCTCAACGCTGCAGCAGACGGTGAAAATGAAGAATGGACTTCAATGTACAAAGAATTCGCAGAAACCGCTAAAGAAGAAGGTTTCCCAATGATTGCATTCTTATTTGAAAAAGTAGGAGCAATCGAAAAAGAACACGAAGAAAGATACAGAACTTTACTCGCAAATGTTGAAAACGACGCTGTATTCAACAAAGAAGCTGACATTGAATGGAAATGTGAAAACTGCGGATTTGTTTTCTCAGGTCCTAACGCACCTGAAAAATGTCCTGTATGTGGACTTCCTAAAGCACATTTCGAAGAAAGAGCTACCAACTTTAAATAAGCTCTCTTCCTTTTTTTATTTTTTTTAGTTACTAACTAATCACCAAATATTTAAATAGTCTTTTAAAATATATTTATTTGAGGTTTGATATTATGGCAGACTTAAAAGGAACAAAAACAGAAGAAAATTTAAAAGCAGCACTTGCCGGTGAATCACAGGCACGTGTAAAATACGAATTTTATGCTTCTCAAGCTAAAAAAGATGGTTATGTTGAAATCAAAGACATTTTCCAAGAATCATCTGACAATGAAAAAGAACATGCAAAAATCTGG
Source organism: uncultured Methanobrevibacter sp. (assembly GCF_902771435.1). Lineage (GTDB taxonomy): Archaea > Methanobacteriota > Methanobacteria > Methanobacteriales > Methanobacteriaceae > Methanocatella. The sequence continues at coordinate 24,392 of NZ_CACXXB010000023.1, forward strand.
TTCAAATTATTGAACGGCGGAAAAGTACCTGACACCTTAACCAATCTCGCAGATGCAGCAGCCGGAGAACATGAAGAATGGACTTCAATGTACAAAGGATTTGCAGAAACCGCACGCGAAGAAGGTTTCGATGATATTGCAGATTTATTTGATGCTGCAGGTGCAACCGAAAAAGCACACGAAGACAGATACAACGCATTAACCGACAAAATTAATGCAGGTAAAGTGTTCAAAAAAGATGAAGAAATCGCATGGAAATGTAACAACTGCGGATACATCCATTACGGAACCGACGCTCCTGAAGTATGTCCGTTATGCGATCACCCACAGGCACACTTTAGAAAACAAGATACTAGTTATATCTAAATCTTCTTTTCTATTTTTCTTTTTTTTAAATTTTATTTTTAAAATTCAACCGTTTACCACATTACTCAAATCTATATTAATGCCGATTTACTAATATAATAGTAAGTATCATGATTGAAAATAACATTTGTTTACTGATGTTAGTTACAAGGTAACTCACCACTATTTCTATCCAAAAGGTAGTGAAAAGATTTATTCATCCTTGAAAGAGATAGGCGCTGAGTTTAACAAAACAATTTTTTAAGGTGATAATATGTGTACTGCAAGTAATTATATAACTGAAAACCATTATTTTGGCCGTAACTTTGACTATGAGATTTCCTATCATGAAAGGGTTACAATAACACCAAGAAATTATGAGTTTAAATACAGAAAGATTGATGATATCAAAACCCATTATGCTATTATTGGAATAGCTGCAGGCATTGACGGATATCCGCTGTATTATGATGCATGCAATGAAAAAGGATTGGCTATGGCCGGACTTAACTTTCAAGGAAATGCGGTCTACAGGGAATATGAGGAAGGAATGATCAATATCACTCCATTTGAATTTATTCCATATATACTCGGAAGTGCATCTTCAGTATCTGAAGCCCGTAAATTGCTGGGTGAAATTAATCTGGTTAACATTAACTTTGCAGATGAACTGCCGTTATCTCCTCTTCACTGGATGCTGTCAGATAACAGCGGTGAAGCAATTGTTGTCGAACCTCTTGAAGACGGTTTAAGAATCTATGACAATCCAGTAGGAGTTTTAACAAACAATCCTCCATTTGATAAACAGCTGTTCACTTTAAATAATTACAGAAATTTATCCAATAAAAATCCTGAAAACACATTTGCTAACGGCATTGATTTGGATGAATATTCAAGAGGAATGGGAGGTATTGGGCTTCCGGGAGATTTGTCATCATCTTCAAGATTTGCAAAGGTGGCTTTCACACGCGCAAATTCATATTCCGGCAGTGATGAAGCAAGCAGTGTCAGTCAGTTTTTCCATATTTTGGGATCTGTTGAGCAGCAGAACGGCTGTACATTCATTGATGATCCTAATCTATTCGAATACACCATCTACACTTCCTGTTATAGCACTGAAAAGGGAATCCTATATTACAGAACATACAACAATTCTCAAATCACTGCAGTTAACTTAAATGGTGAGGATTTGGATTCTGAAATTTTAATCAATTATGATTTAATTAATGAAGAGCAGGTTAATTTCATTAATTAAACACTTTTTTTTTACTTTTTTTTCCTCTACAAAACATAGAATATTTATAATATAAGAATTATAAATAAAGGTAATCTATACATTTTAACAAATTCTAGTGTTTAATTTGTTAAATCGGAGGCAGCAGTTTGAAAAAAATTAAACTTGTAATGATATTTTCAATATTCTGTTTAATCATTGCAATGGCTCCAACCTTTGCAGTTGACAATGATACAGCTATTGGAGTTCACAATGATACTATAATCGGCAAAGACTATTATTTCGATGCAAACATTGAAAATGACACCGGAGACGGTTCAATCAATAATCCGTATAAGGAATTTGATACAAACAGGATTCCGGAAGGTTCAGTTGTTCATCTGGCTAATGGTGAATATACCCTTAAAGGCAGTAGTAGCTATGCCAATCTGTATATTCTAGGTGAAAATCCTACAAAAACTGTTATAAAATATTCCGATCTAGTCGGTTTAACTTCTAGAGGATCAATAACCTTAAAAGATGTGTCATTGGTAGATTTACGTGTAAATGTTAGTCCAAATGCTAATCTGACTGCTATAAATACAATATTTTTAAATTCCTCCGGTTCAAATAGTGTAATCTATTCATCTTCCGGTCCGTCTAATGTTGTTTTGGACAACTGTACATTTTCCCAAAATTCCGCACAGTATGGCGGAACCATTAAAATGAAATCCGGAAAGCTGAATATTAAAAATTCATTATTCATCAACAATCATGCTGATTATTATGGCGGTGCCATTGCCTGTGAGAATGTTGAGGTAACCATTTCAAATTCCAGATTCATCAGCAATCAGGCAATAAATGATGCAGGCGGAGCAATATATCTAAAAGATTCAAAACTGAATGGAAATAAGCTTGAATTTATTAACTGTTCTGCAATTTTCGGCGGTGCAATAACTTCCCTGTCATCTGATTTAAATTTAAATAATATTATAGCTAAAAATAACCTGGCGAAATATTACGGCGGTGCCGTTTATAAAATGTATACCAGCTTCGAATTACTGAATTCAAAATTTGAAAGTAACTCCGCTTTGAATGGTGGAGCATTATATGTCGACATGGTAGAGGATTTCAATATAAATTCAAATTATTTTGTAGATAACATAGCTTCTTCAACTGCTGGAGCAGTATTTTCCGTTTTAAGCGAATCATATTATGATATTGTTGATCAAAAGTTAAACAACACCTTTAAAAATAATAAAGCTCAATATTACAAGGATGTTTACCAAAACATCAATCCTAATTTAAATGTCGGTTCCAATGATTATGAGTTATTGCATTATAATCCGTCATATGTTGGTAATTTGCCTCAAAAGTATGATTTAAGGGATTACGGTTTTGTAACTTCTGTGAAAAATCAGGGTAGCGGTGGAAATTGCTGGTCTTTTTCAGCTTTGGCCGCTTTGGAATCAGCTATTTTAAAAGCCACAGGCACATCATATGACCTGTCTGAAGAAAACATGAAAAATATAGCTTCCAAATACTCTTCATATGGATGGGCAATGGATACCAATGTTGGAGGTTATGACAAGATGGCCATGGGTTATCTTACCGCCTGGCTGGGACCGGTAAATGAAAGTGTAGACGAATATAATCCGAATTCACTTTTATCTCCTTTATTGAATGCCAATAATCATATTCAAAACATCATATTTTTGACAAGAAACAGTTATACCGACAATAATGCTATTAAAAAGGCCATAATGGATTATGGTGCTGTTTCAACAAGTGTTTATTGGTCATCTAGCTATATTCACAATACTAAAAACTACTATTTCAATGGAAATTCAAGCGCAAATCATGCAGTGGTCATTGTCGGTTGGGATGACAATTATGCTGCATCAAATTTTAAAAACAAACCTGCAGGCAACGGTGCATGGATAATTAAAAATAGCTGGGGACTTTCAGGAGATAAGGGTTATTTCTACGTTTCATATTATGACGTTAAATTGGCACAGCCTGGAAAATACGTCTCCTATGCATTCGTTTTAAATGATACCATAAAATATGACAAGAATTACCAGTATGATATTCCGGGAAGAACCGATTACTTTTTCAATCATACAAATGTGGTTTGGTATAAAAACAAATTCACTGCAACCGGCAATGAATATCTGGCCGCAGTATCCACATACTTTGAAAAGGACACTAATTGGGACTTGTCTGTTTATGTAAACAATGCCTTAAAACTCACCCAATCTGGATTTGCAAATCCAAGTTACAAGACAATTGATTTGAATTCAGTGGTTCCTCTCAAAACTGGAGATATCTTTGAAATTGTATTTAAGATTAAAGTTAACGGGGACTGTGGAGTTCCGATTTCCGAAAGTGTTTCACTTAATAGTGAAATGTATAAGGAAGGTATTTCATTTGTTAGTTATGACGGTAAAAATTGGGTTGATTTCTATGATTTAAAATGGACTTATCCTGACCATACCTATAACTCCCAAGTTGCTTGTATTAAAGCGTTTACAGTTTTAAATAAAATCAACACAAATCTTGTTTTGGAAATTACAGATTCATTCAATCCTGTTGAGATTAATGCCAAAGTATTGACCCAATATGGAATCTTAGTCAAAACAGGTGTTGTCACTTTTAATGTGGAAGGCAGAAACATTAAGGTAAATTTAAATGATGGTGTTGCCAGATTCACTTATGCATTTTCATACACTGGCAATAATGCCGTAAAAGCTACTTTTAGTGGGGAAGGTTATTCCACTTCAACATCAAACACTATAGTTGATCCTATTGGTGTCAGTATAAAGGCTAATGATTTCACCAGTTACTTTGGAAGTTGTTATTATATGGCTAACTTGGTTGATGAAAATAATAAGCCTGTTTCTAATAAGGAAATTAAATTTAATGTAGACAATAAAGATTATGTTGTTAAGACTGATAAAAATGGATTAGCCAAAATCAAACTTAATCTGCCTGTTGGAAACTACAAAATAAGAATAGGTTTCAATGATTTGTCTCAAAATCAGAATATTGGTTTGGAAAAAAGCATTACGGTCAAATCTACTATAACCCTGCCGACAAACGAGGTATACACATTAAATTCATTATATTCTGTAAATTTAGTTGACAGTAACGGTCAACCGTTGGCAAATAAACAGGCAAATGTAACTGTTAATGGCAATGAAAGTACGCTTCCTACGGATGAAAACGGCAACATGGTTTATACTATTGATTTGAATCCGGGTTCCTATCAGATTACTGTTACAAATCCTCTCACAGGTGAGGTTAAAAATCAAACCATTGATGTTGTTGCAAGAATTGCTGAAAATAAATCTTTCACAATGTATTTCGGTAAAGGATTAAGCTATAAGGTAAGGGTGTTTGACGATAACGGAAATGTTGCGGCCGGTGTGGTTGTCAAATTTAAGATCAACGGCAAAAAATATTCAAGAACCACCAATTCTGACGGTTATGCCTCATTTAAAATTGACAATACCTTCGCTCCAAAAACATATACGATAACAGCCACTTACAAAGGATATAAAGTTTCAAATAAGATCACTGTCAAACCTACTTTAATTCTTAAGGATAAAACAGTCAAGAGATCTAAAACATTCACATACACTGTCAAATTGCTCAATAATAAGGGTAAAATCTTAAAAGGCAAATACGTCAAGGTAAAATTCAAAGGAAAAACATACAAGGCTAAAACCAGTTCAAAAGGAATAGCCGTCTTCAAAATAAAAGTCAATTCAAAAGTAGGTAAGTTCACAATAACAGCTACTTACGGAAGCGCTAAGATATCTAAAAAAATAACAGTAAAATAAGGTTGAAATGAACCTTATTTATTTGCCTTGATTAAGTTACGGGCTGCTTTAATGTCGGTATTGTAAATGTGGCCTGAGGTTGAGTGGTAGTGCACTCCGCCGAAATTTATTTTTTCGCCAACTATTTCCTTGTTGACTTCCTCTTTCATTTTCAAACCGAGATATGCTATGAAAAACATGTTTGAGTAGAATGCTCCGAAGATGTCATTGCTTCTAAAGATACAGTGGATTGTCAGTTCATTGTCACGGACAAGGCATTGCAGGAATTGAAGGCATGGTATGTCCTCTTCTTCAGCATCTTCAACCGGATTTATTGTTACTGCTACCGCACGGTTTGATCCTGTAGCATTCAAAATCCTTTTTTTCATTGTTTCAAATTGGTCAACATCAAAATGTGCAAAAATACGGTTAGGATAGGTGTAAACAAATCCTTGAGTGTTATCAATAATTTCAGGATCTTCCACGGACTGCACATATTGGTATAGTGCATCGCTTTTGATTGGACAGTTTTCAAGGTCGAATTTTCCTGACTTAATGTCTGAAAGCATCATGTCTGTGGTATAATTCTGATATTTTGCTCTGAATTTCAAATCAAGAGGGTCATCTATTATATAGAAGTTCCCTAAACTTTCAAGTAAATGATGATTTGAGTCCTTATAGGTTTCTTTTCCTTGTTTTAAGATTTTATCAACAAAATCTAGGTAACATTGAGTAATACTTAACATATAAAACATCCCTTTTAAATTAGTTATAGATATGTTGTAGATTATATATAATTTTTTAGAATTTTTTTGCGGTGCCTGTTTTTCAGTTAAAATTCAAATACTTTAGTGTTTCGATGTAGATGGCATGTCTTAATTCATCTGAGATTAATGATTGACTTGACTAAATTAATTTTAACTGTTAATATTTTAAGTGTTTTTACATTAGCTATAATTTTAATTAATCATACTTTTAATTATTTGCATGCTTAATGTTGTAGCGTTGATGTATCTATTTTTCATTGACCTTTCTTACAACTTTTGCAGGAATTCCGGCAACAATGGTGTTTGCCTCAACATCCTTTGTAACGACTGCACCTGCGGCAATAATGGCACCGTCTCCGATTGTAACTCCCGGAAGCACGGTGACATTTGTACCTAACCATGCACCATTTCCAATTTTAATCGGTGAAGGAAGCAGGTTGGCCCTTTTTTGGGGATCTTCGTTATGGTTGAGTGTAAGAAGGCATGCGTTATGTCCTATCAAAACGTTGTCTCCAATAAAAATTCCGCCCTGGTCCTGCATTGTGCAGTTTGAATTTATGAATACATTTTCACCAACATTGATGTTTTTTCCACAGTCAGTGTGGAACGGAGGAACCAGTCTTAAAGTTTCATTAACCGGCTGTGATGTAAGCTCTGCAAATATTTTTCTGATTTCATCTTCAGTATGATATTCACAGTTTAACTTGCTTTTGATTCTAATAGCTTCAAGAAGCAGTTTATCAAACATTTCCTGAACTTCAGAGGGACTTTCAACTTCCCTTCCACTATTTACATAATCTAAAAATTCTTTCAAATCCATATTCTGATATTTGTTTGAATTATCTTATAAAATTGATGTGGTCTGTAAAATTGGCATTGCTAAAAAAAGTAAATTGGGGATGGCGGCTAGTTGCAGGCAAATTCCACCATCATGTCAAACAGTTCTTTGGCCTTGTTGGTTGAATCCCATTCTGTAATGTCTTCAGGTATCTCATATACAAAGGTAGGATGACCTGACTGGGCTATTGGAATTGAAACCAGTTGGGCGGATGTTGATTTATATGTTTCGTTGCCTGTTCTCGGATAATAATTGAAATCACTGGTTTTCTGGATTTTTTCAGAAATTTCAACAGAATCATTGTCCATTGCAGGTGTGGCAACGTAAAATCCTTCACCATAACTTTCAATGTGGGAATGGCTGATTATAACACAGTCCGCATCTGAAGAGGCAACATCATCATTCACGTAATCCTGAACAAGATGTTCTCCATTGTAGCGTCCGTTTTCATAATCTTCCGGGTCTTTGGTTACTCTGACATCATAATGGATAATTTTAACGTCAGGATGGTCCCTTACATATTCTTTTGCAGCTTTGATTTCAGGATCAATTGACAGCGTTTCCCTCGGATGGATTCCGGTGATTAAAGCTATTGAGTTATTTGCGCTTGCATTGCCGTAAACATTTTTTACAACAGTTCCGGTGTCAGTATCCCCAAGCATAGTAGTGTTAATTGGAATCTGCACAGTCATCATCGGCCAAATATAGATTAATCCTGCAATAACTATTAAAATGACAACAATTATTGCGATTTTGTTATTCTTTTCCAAATTTTCACCTTTATATGATATTTATATTTAATATATAATATTTTTTTGTCAAAATTTATTAAATATTAAAGATATATTTATAATTACAAAAATACAGGTGATAAAAAATGGCAAAAAATGCAATAATTACTGGTGGATCCAGAGGATTAGGTAAAGCAATGACTTTGAAATTAGGCGAACTCGGATACAATGTAGCTATCAACTACAGAAGCGACTCATCTAAAAAATTAACCGAAGATTTAGTTGAAGAACTTAAATCAGAATATGGTGTGGAAGCTATTGCTGTACAGGCAGACGTAAGTAAATTTGAAGACTGTGAAAAATTGGTAAACGCAGCTGTAGAAGCATTCGGTGAAGAAATCGATGCACTTGTTAACAACGCAGGAATCACCAACAACTGTAACTTCATTGACTTGCAGCCTGAAGACTATGAAAGAGTAATCAACACAAACCTTGTAAGTATGATGCACATGTGCCACCTGGCCTTGCCTTACATGGTGGACCGCGATACTGCAATTGTATGCACTGCATCCGTCGGTGGTTTAACCGGTGTAATCAACCAGGCAGACTACTGTGCTGCAAAAACAGGTGTAATCGGATTATGCCGTGCACTTGCTTTAGAATTTGCTCCAAGAAAAGTAAGAGTTAACTCAATCGCTCCTGGAATGATCATGACTGACATGTTAAAAGGAGTAAATCAGGATGAATTGAATGCACTTGCCGGAACAATTCCACTCGGATACATCGGTGAGCCAAAAGAAATTGCAGGCGCTTTAGAATACATCTTAACTGCTGACTACCTGACAGGTCAGGTAATCTCACCTAACGGTGGATTTGTATTACAATAGGGTTAATCTTTTAACCTTATTTTTTTTACATTTTTTTTGATTGGGCATTTAGGGTGTTGTAGTAATATCCTTTTTTGGCCAAAAGCTCTTCATGATTTCCCTGCTCGATTATCTCTCCTTTTTCAATTACAATAATCTTATCCGCATTTTTAATGGTGGATAACCTGTGAGCAATAATAAAACTTGTTTTGTTTTCCATCAGCTTATCCATGGCCTTTTGAATAAGCTTTTCAGTTCTTGTATCAACGCTTGAGGTCGCTTCATCAAGAATCAATATCTCTTTTGTTGAAATGATGGTTCTAGCTATTGTCAGCAATTGCTTCTGTCCGTGTGAAATGTTGTCGGAATCCTCATTTAATTCGGTTTCATAACCTTCAGGAAGCTGCCTTATGAAATTGTCTGCATAAACCTGCCTTGATGCATCAATAACGTCGTTTTGTGAAGCATCAAGATTGCCGTAGCGGATATTGCTTTCGATGGTGTCTGAAAACAGCCAGGAATCCTGAAGCACCATTCCAACCAGTGACCTGAGGGAATGCTTGTCATATTCCTTGATGTCAACGCCGTCGATTTTAATTGATCCTGAATCGATATCATAGAATCTCATGAGCAGTTTGACGATTGTTGTTTTTCCGGCTCCTGTCTCACCTACAATAGCTACGGTTTCACCCTTTTTGACGCTGAATGAAAGATTTTTGATTATGAGCTCATCAGGTGTGTATCCGAAGCTCACATTCTCAAAGGTTATGTTGTCCTTGATTTCAGGAAGCTGTTTGTCTGATGGATTTGCCTCATCATCATATTCCAAAAATTCGAATATGCGCTCGCTTGCGGCCATTGCGGTTTGAATCTGGTTCATGACTCTTGTAATCTGCTGGATTGGTCTTGTGAAATTCTGCACATACTGGAAGAAAGCAAGTATGTCTCCAACGGTAATGGCCTTTTGAAGCACGAATATTGCTCCCAAAACGGCTATCAGAACATATGCAAAATTGGAAATGAAGTTCATCAGAGGACCGTTCAGGCTGGAGTAGAACTGTGATTTCCATTCTTGGTCAAACCACTTTTCATTGTCCTCTTCAAATTTCTCCATTGAAATGTCTTCCTGGTTGAATGCACGTATGATGTCATGGCCTGTGAATGTCTCTTCAATTTGAGCATTCAGTGAACCTTTATGAACCAGCTGCTTCAGGAAATAGCTTTGTGAGTATTTTGTAATTACTCTGATTACTAAAAATGCAATAGGAATCAGAACAATTGTTGCCAAGGTCATCCAAATGTTGATGGACAGCATCATTATGAATACTCCGACAAGAGTAATCACGGCAGTTGTCAGCTGTATGAATGACTGGGTGATACCGTTCTGCAGTGAGTCGATATCGTTTGTAATTCTGGAAAGTATGTCTCCCCTTTTGTTTTCTTCAACCTTGTCCATTGGAAGGCTTAAAATTTTATCCATCAGTCTTTTTCTCAAATCATAACTGATTTTTGCAGCTATTTTTATCAGTAAATAGCTTTGAACATATGAAAACAGGGAACTGACTAGGTATAGAATAACTACTATTATTAGAATATTATACAGGCTTGCAAAATCAATCGAACCGGTATGGTGTATGAGATTGTTGATTCCGTCATAGATTATTGTTGTTGCCTGACCAATCATCAATGGGGCAATGATTGTAAATGCCGTTGAAAGGACTGCACAGATTACGGTTATGACTAATCCGTATTTATGGTCCTTCAGGAGGGACAGGATATTTCTGATTGCCCTTCTGTTGTCGACAGGCTTTTCTGGAGGTTTTCGCCTTATTGGTCTCGGACTCATAACATCGCCTCCATGCTGTCGATTTGGGTGTTTGCTATTTCCCTGTAGATTTCACAGTTTTCAACCAGACTTTCATGTGTTCCCCTATCAACAATCTCTCCATTGTCGATTACGAGGATTTCATCAGCGTCCATGATTGTTGAAATTCTCTGTGAGACAATAAGGACTGATGAGGTTCTCAGGCTTTTCAGATTATCTTTAATTTTGCGCTCGGTGTTCATGTCAAGAGCTGAAAAGCAGTCATCAAACAGATAGAAATCATGATGTCCTATGATTGACCTGGCTATTGAAAGACGCTGCTTTTGACCGCCTGAAAAGTTTGAGCCTCCCTGGGTTACCTCTTCGGCAAGGTTTTCAACGAAATCTACCTGAGCCATATTCAAAGCATTATTGATTTCATCTTCTGTGGCATCATTTTTTCCTGTTTTCAGGTTTGATTCGACTGTTCCCTGAAACAGTATTGCCTTTTGGGGTGTGAAGCTTATTTTATCCCTCAATGTCTTTAAGTTGAAGTTTTTAATGTTTACATCATCAATTAGGATTTCACCGGAGGTCGGGTCCTGAAGCCTTGGAATAAGATTGAGGATTGTTGTTTTCCCGCTTCCGGTTCCGCCAATGATGGCAGTGGTTTTACCTGGCTTCAGGCTGAAATTGATGTTTTTTAGAGTTTCCTTTTCACTGCCTGGATACTGGTAGCAGACGTTTTTGAACTTGATTGTTGAATTTGGACTGATTTCGGTCAATTCGCCGTCTGTTATTGTAATTTCTGTTGTTAGGACTTCATTTATACGGCGTCCTGAAACAAGAATTCTTGGAAGTATTATGAAGAATGCCCCGATCATCAAAAATGATGTGACAATCTGGGTTGCATACTGGATAAATGCAATGATGTCTCCGGTTAGGATTGAGCCGTTCAGTGCGTCATAGGCTCCGAAGTATAGGATTACAACAACCATCACATTCATAATCAGTGTCATTAGCGGAAGCATTATGAGAATTATTTTAAATACATAAAGGTTAACGTCATAAAGGTTCTTATTGGACTTATTGAACTTGTCCCGTTCATAATCCTGTCTTACAAATGCTTTAATGACCGGTATTCCGATGAGTATTTCCCTTGAAATCTTATTGATCTTGTCGATGATTTCCTGAGTGATCTTAAAGTATGGAAGGACTTTAAACATGACAATCACCATAAGAATGATGACCGCCACGAATGTGACTGCAATAATCCATGACAGGTCGGTTCCAAGCTCAAAGGCTTTTATGATACTTCCAATACCCAGCATTGGCGCAAACAGGAGTGTTGTAAAAATCATTCCAAGAACGCTCTGAAGCTGATTGATGTCATTGGTTGACCTGGTAATCAGGGATGACCTTGAAATTTTGTTCAGTTCATGGTTTGAGAACTTAAGCACCTTCGCATAAACGATTTTTCTCAGGTCTTTTGCATAACCGGATGATACTCTGCTTGAAAAATAAGAAACGCCTACAGTTGCAAAGGCGGAAATCGCCACCATCAAAAGCATCATCTCTCCAACGGATATGATAAAGTTAAAATCAGTATTCTGGATACCTATATTCACAATATCTGCAGTGTATTGGGGCAATGTCAAGTCACAGTAAACCTGCACGGCCAAAAAAAGGAATATTGCAAAGATATATCCAATCTTATTTTTCAGTGGTGCGATTAATTTTATCATTGGTTAATGTTTGTGTTTTTGAATTATTAAAAGTTACATATTCTGTGGTGTTGTTGATGTTTTGTTCAAATGTCCGAGGGAATCGGACATCTGAAAATTTTTCCGGATTACTTGAATTTCTTCCACAAATCGGTTTGCAGAACACTGTTTTCGCCGACTTTTTCAAGTTTTAAAAAGAGTTCCCAAGGCATTGAGACGACCAGATAGTCATTTGGAATGAAGTGTTTCATTTTGGAACGTCCTGCAAAGTCAATTGGGCTTAAAACAGGTTTGGGATCATCACTTTCGCTTTCCCTGAATGTGAAGTTTCCAATTGCCTGACATGCTGATGCCTGTGGGGTTAGCAGTGATGCGCTGTTGTCCCTGAATGATGAATTTATCTGTATCAATGCGGTCAGTTCAATAGGATTGACTGTAAAAATGACTGATTTTGGAATTTCACCATCTTCAAGGTTTTCAAGACCCTTAAAAATCACATATTCTCCCTCATCATATACAGGCCTTGATTTGATTCCTGCCTTTGCAGTATCAAAATCACAGTATATTCGCTCACCGTGCCTGAACATTTCACGGGTTGGCTTTGCCATGCTTTCAAGTCTCTTTTCATATTCCTCTCTATTTGGGGCTGAATCAACGCCCAGTGACAGGAATGTTGCCTGGAAATCAATTGCATCCTCATTAGCCATGCCTGATCCCCATCCGAAACCTACGGAGATTCCGCCACAGGTAATGTGTTCACGGCCAAAATATGTTGTTTTTCTTTTGGCTATTGTCTGTGCAACAAAACTCATTACACATCCACCCTTTTCTGTTTTTGGACCGATTGCATCTTCTGGTTTGGTGTCTGTCTTTAATAAAACGATTGGTGGAAATTTCATGTCCAATTCTTTTGCGATTAAACTTTGCATAGTAACTACCTCAATATGATTTTTAAAGATGAAGATATATAAATATTAATTAATTAGGAGAGATTATTATGGATATCTATTCTTATTTTACTGACGGTGCAGCCACAATGGTCAATAAAAACGGCAAATATCTAAGAAAAGAAGGTGGATGGGCATTCATCATGTGTCTCAATGGTGAAAGACATTCCGTTCAAAGTGGAGGCTGTGCAAAAACAACCAATAATGAAATGGAACTGTATGCAATATACGCTTCCATGAGGGATTTTCTTGACAACTGCAAAGATGGGGACAAAATAGAAATATATACTGACAGCGGATACTGCATCGGAATATTCACCCAGTGGGCCAAAGGCTGGGAAAGGAGAGGATGGAGAAAATCAGACGGAAAACCTATTGAAAACCTCACACTGATTAAGGCAATCTGGAAATTGATGGGGGATATTGAAGATAAAGGATGTGAATTGCTGTTCGTTAAGGTTAAAGGCCATTCCAATAATGCACTGAACAATGAAGCCGATGAATTGGCGGTTGAAGCAAAAGTTGATGCCAAAAAGACTGGCAGGATAATCGGTTATGACAACAAACCGGACCCTCTCCTTGGAACTAAATGATTTTCAATGAATGTTTGAGGGTAATTTGTCAAAATAATATTGATGTTATGGCTGATAGTGGGCTGTTTATCGATATTTTCCATATTTGCCTTTTCAATAACAGTAATATTTTAATATGGTTGATTAATATATATTAAAGTGTATTTGAATATGTTTAGCAAAATGTATTTTTTGCATGTTTATTCAGAAGATACGAGAACTGTTAAATGAATGTTTGATGGGATATTTTTAAAATTTTAGGAGGGATTTTATTTCCGACGATAAGTCGAAGCACATGCATGATCAAAAAATTACTGAAGAGCACATGCATGAGCAACAGATACATAAACTACATATGCACAGACAGCGCAGGTTTAAACGTTACAGACTTAGGAGACGAGCGGATAGGGCAATTAAAAGGAAACCTCCATGGAGAGAATATAACTTAAATTTTGTTGTATTGATTTTGGTTATTATCTCAATGTCCATTGGGGTTATAGAGATTAAAATAACAGACACCATCAGCTTTTTATTGCTGCCTTTAATTTATTCTTTGGTTATGGGTTTGATTCTTTATTTGGCAAAGCCTTTCAAATACATAGATGATGAGCAGGCTAAAGTGGCTGAGGGGGTCATGGTTTTACTCATAGGGGTTTTAATTTCCAAATTAGCTATTTCAAGCGGTCAGTCTATTGGAATTATTTTTCAGGTAGGTCCGGCTTTAATTTTACAGCTTTTAGGTGATTTAGGTACTCTTATAGCATTGCCTGTCGCTTTGCTTTTAGGTTTTAGAAGAGAAGTTATTGGTATGACAAGTTCCATTTGTCGTGAACCGAACTTAGGTATTATTATTGATAAATATGGTTTTAAATCTCCCGAAGCACGTGGGGTTTTAGCTATTTTTGTTATAGGATCTATTATTGGTACTCCTTTTATAAGCTTTTTATCAAGTATGTGTGTTTCACTCATACCATATCATCCGTATGCCTTTGCAATGGCATCAGGTATAGGAAGCGCAAGTATGAATGCCGCAGCATTGGTTCCGTTGGTGCACATGCATCCGGCCATGGCTACACAATTGGAGGCTTTTGCAGGATGCAGTAATATTCTTTCATTCTGTTTAGGTATTTACATGTGTATGTTTGTTTCCTTGCCGATTGCAGAAAAATTGTATGCATGGTTATCTCCAAAAATAGGTAGAGGAGATGCAAACATTGAAGATGATGGCTATGTTCCTGATGATATGGATGAGAATGATGAAGAGGATTCTGATGGATTAAGTTTTGGAAAGCTTAAAAGATGGGCAGCATTGCTTTTAGCATTTTCAATCATTGTAGCGGTTGGAAATGTCATAGGTTATCATACTTCATTTGTTGATTCTTTTATTGGAATGCTTATCATTTCAGTCATTACACTTATAGGAATGGCTCTTGAAAGGGTTTGTCCGGGCAATATTCAATCAATTATCTTTATCAGTATAATTGGTTTGCTTGTGTCTATTCCAGGGGTTCCAACTGCCGATTTTGTGGCACGTTACGTTTCTCAGGTAGAGTTAACCACAATCTGTACTGCATTTCTTGGTTATGTTGGTATTGCAATCGGTAAAGATTGGGAAGAGTTTAAAAGAATCGGATGGAAAGGAATTATTGTTGCTTTAATTGTAATTACCGGAACTTACCTCGGTTCAGCATCAATTGCAAATATAACCCTGTTTTTAACAGGTATGATTTAGGAAATCTTTTTTCCTTTTTCTTTTTTTTATTTTCAAACATTTACAAAATCTGTTTTAGAAAATTTCAGTTTCCAGCAGATGAAATTAGACTAAATATATTATGTCTAATTAATTTCAGTTAAAATTTTTAAAAAATAGAAAATAAATGATTATTAAAATCATTTTTTAATTTAAAGTAGATAAATTATAATTTAAAGAATTCAGACCATTTTACTTTACGTCTGGTTTCTTCAATTGCCACATCGTATGTTTCAGGTTTAGAGTCAGCCTTTTCCATTATTTCTGCTTTAATGTTTACATCGAAGTCGCTGTTTTCTATTTTTTCCAGTATGTCATCGTCAGGGTGATTTTCTTCAACTTGTGTTTTAATTTCATTTTGGACTTTAAAAAGAAGATCGATTGCTTGGCCAACACTAAGTCCATTAGATTTTAAAATTTCAACTTTTTCCATTTGTTCATCTGTTAATTCAATTTCCATTTTTGCCATGTTTATTCCACCAATATTTGCATTAAATATTTTGCATATATCTTTTTTCCATTGAAAAACTATCGTTCAATTTACTTGATATTAAATTAGTTTTATACCATATATCCTAGATTTAATACATTTATACACAGTTTTATGTATATTTTAATAAATATAATTTTTGATTAGCTCATAATGATTTACATCCCCTTAAAGGGAGTTCATTTGATTCTTTCTTCGGTTTCAAACCAGTCTTGGGATTTGGCAGGCATCCGTGTGAATATCCATGATACGATTATCAATATTAAAGCCAGCACAGTTACAATCATCGCGGATTCTGTGGTTTTTATTTTAAGTAGCTCATGCATTCCTCCAAACCAGATTATAACTAACAGAATTGGAATGATATATTTGACATGTAACAGCCACCATTTTCCAAGTTTGAATGTTTTGCTTCTGCTGTTCATAAAATCAATTAATTTTTCAGCTTTGAATACCCAAGCAAATAGGATACATTCTACAAATACTGAAACTATAATGAAAATGTTATTTATGAAAATATCTGCGATTTCAAGTATGTATCCTCCGGCTGAAGTTGCATAGACCATTGAAGCCAGAGCTCCAATCAAACATAATATTGTAGTGACCTTGCGTCTTGATAGGGCGAATTTGTTTTGTACGGCAATTGAAAGCACTTCAAATGTGGACAGCATGCTGGTAATTCCCGCAACATATACTGTGAAGAAAAACAATGGGCCTAAAATTAAACCGAGTGTTCCCAGAATATTGAATACTTGCGGATATGCTACAAAAATCAGGGTTGTTCCCTGTGAAATGATTTCGGAAACTGGAGTTCCTGACTGAAGGGACATGTATCCAAGTATTGAAAAAACGCCCAATGCTGTGAAGTTTTCAAAAGCGCAGTTAGCTATGATTACATATAATCCTGATGAAATAAGGTCTATGTTGTCTTCGGTATAGCTTGCATAGGTAAATCCTGCACCCATTCCCAGACTCAGTGAAAAGAAGACCTGTCCGAATGCAGCCATCCATATGTCGAAATGCCCTAAAAGTGACCAATCAGGATGGAATAACTCCGCAAGGCCGATATTAGCTCCTGGTAATGTCAGTGAAGCTACGACGATAATGAACATAACAACAAATAATAATGGTACAAATATTTTACAGACTCTTCCCAAACCTTCATCAAGGTTTCTATGGGATATGAACCAGATGAAAAACCATCCGAGAAGTATGAAAATGGCAACAAATGGAATGAAATTAAAAACACCGCTCAATGAATTGGTGGACTGCAGCAGATTAACATTTAAAAAGGTATTTGGATCCGCTCCCCATCCCTTAAAAAAGCTCAAGAACAGATAGATTCCGTCCCATCCTATGATTGTTGAATAATAGATTGTCAGTATAAATATGCTGACAGGCAACATCCATCCGTATAGTTCGAATTTAGGTTTGAGCTTGACAATTGCTTTTGTAAACGATGACTGGTAATTATATCCCACTCCATACTCTAAAATCAAAAATGGAATTGCCAACGTTATGATTGCAACCAGATATGGAATGTAAAATGCCCCACCACCATTTGAATAGAGCACATACGGGTATCTCCATATATTTCCAAGTCCGACAGCTGATCCTATCATTGCAAGAATAAATGCAAGGTTACTTCCCCATTTGTTTTCATTTGCCATAATTATCTCTCTAATAATCTTGATTATTATTTATATGCTTGAAAGTATATATTCATTATTGATTAATATAACAGGTGAAATATAATGCGTACAGTAATTATAGGTGCGGGCGCTGCGGGACTTACCCTTGCATCCAACTTAAGAAACAATGATGAAGAAAGTGAAATAATTATTTTTACAAAAGGAAAAGACATCGCATATTCTCCATGTGCCATCCCATTGGTTTTAGGCGGATGCATAGAGTCATTTGATGATATAATAATGCATGATGCAGATTATTACCGTGATAGGGATATACAGGTTCATTTATCCACCACTGTAACCGGTGTGGATTCCGCCAACAAGGAAATTACATTTGAAAAGGACTCAGACTCACAAACAATGACTTATGATAAACTGGTCATCGCCGCAGGCTCTGATCTTATTGCTCCTGAGTTTGACATTGACGATATGGATAATATTTACTCATTGGCCAACATCGATGACGGAAGGGTTATCCAGGAGTCTATTGAAGGCAAAAAGGACATTGTATTCATTTCTAATTTTTCCATAGGTATTGAAAGCGCCTATGAATTGGCAAGGAAAGGTTATAACGTAACATTTCTGGAACAGTCATTTGGCATTCTGCCGTTATTTTTGGATGGGGAAATCGCAGGCAAGCTTGTGGAATTAAATGAAGGAGTCAATTTCGAAACAAATGCAAATGTAGAGGGCATAAAAACCAACGGCTCCAGAAAGGAAATCCGCTACAATGACAAAACAATATCTGCCGACATTGTCATACTGCCGAGCAGTAAAGTGCCGTCAACATCTTTAGCTGGTGAGGCCGGATGTGAAATCGGAGATTTTGGAGCAGTCAAGATAAACGAATACCTCCAAACAACCGTCGAGGACATTTATGCCATCGGGGACTGTGTGGAAGTGAAAAGCCATGTAACCGGCACACCAACACTTTCACCCGCAGGAACAACTGCCGTTCGCCAGGCTATGGTTCTTGCAAATAACCTCTCAGGCAATAAGATGACTTTTGATCCGGTTGTCAATACTGTAGTCTCCAAAGTGGGAAATTACAATTATGCATGTTCAGGAATAACAGAATCCTTTGCAAACATGATAGGAATGCCTGTTGTGTCCGAATGCATTGAAACCTGCCAAAAGGCAAGATACTACCCTCAAAACAATAGATTATACATCAAGATGATTTGTAAATTGGACGGAACCATTGTGGGCTGTCAAATGCTGTCCAACGGAGACCTTTCATCAAGAATAGATGCCCTGTCATTCATAATCACCGGAAACATGAAATGTGAAGAGCTTATTCAAAAGGAATTTTCCTATACTCCGTCATTGGCAATGGTTGTAAATCCTATTGTTCAGGTTGCATTGGAGCTTATGAAAAAATTAGATGAATGATTTCAGATTTAAGAGATTCGATGAAAATAGGTTGGAAGGAAAATCCAAACCTTATTTCAAAAATTTCAATTTGCCATAGGGTCAAATCCGAACACTTTCTTGGCAAGCCAGAATCCGATCGGATAGACGATGATGTTGATTAAAAGGTATGCGGTCACCCATCTTAAAGGCCACATTGTGAATAGCAAATCCACAGGCAGTCCCATTGGCAAACCGAATATTGCCGCCATGATGAAACTCATCATCAGGCTTATGAAAAATGCTGCAGGATTCCAAAGACCCATTCCGTCCCTGTCGGGATTGAAGTGAAATACCTTTTCCGCCAATCCGAATCCTATCGGATAGATAATGATGTTGATTAAAAGGTATGCGGTCACCCATCTCAATGGCCACATATACAGGCACAGGTCCGGTTCAAGTCCCTGAAGGCCCATAACTGACGGAACAAACATCCCGAATATTATTGCCATTACCATACTCATTATCAGGCTTATGAAGAATGCTGCAGGGTTCCAAAGTTTCATTTCAAACCTCCTTTTTTGTCTTTTTTAAATTAATGAATTCGA
>NZ_CACXXB010000024.1 GCF_902771435.1 uncultured Methanobrevibacter sp.
CCACACGAGGTGTTTTAAAACGAATCTATCGCAGAGATCTAATTTGGAATGACAACCGCAAAAAGGATTATGAAAATCAACAAAGTTTTTGAAAGAGTCGAAAAAATATATTAACACTAAATTATTAAATAAATTCTTGAAACATCACGAGATTTAGGTTGAAAAATGACAAAAGAAACACTGACTATTGATAATATAACACTCACCTTGGAGAGGAAAAACATAAAAAACATGTATCTTAGAGTTTTGCCTCCAAATGGAAATGTTAAGGTATCAGCGCCATTATTCATATCTGATGAGGAAATTGTTAATTTCATTAGATTAAAAAAGGATTGGATTTTAAAAAAACAAAGATACATCATGGAAAATAACATTAAAGCACCGCTGAAGTATGACAACGGTGAAAAACATTATCTGTGGGGAAAGGAATACACCTTGCAGCTGATTAAAAATGATACTGTCAAACAAGTGTTGATTGATGAAGAAAAATCCATACTTTATTTGCCTATTGCAAAAAGAAGCACAATTGAAAAAAGAAAGAAAACCCTGGATGAATTTTACCGAAATCAAATGAAAATAGCTATCCCTCCTGTTTTGGACAAATGCACAAAAATAGTTGGAAAAACACCCTCTGAGGTAAAAATAAGAAATATGAAAAACTGGGGAAACTGTAGATATCAGGACAAAAGAATCACTTTAAATTTAAATCTTGCAAAAAAAGACATCGAATGTCTGGAATATGTAATGATTCATGAGCTGTGCCATCTGATAGAATTCAATCATTCAAAAAAATTTAAAAATTTAATGGACAAATACTGTCCGAATTGGAAAGAAATAAAAAAAAGATTAAATGAATAAGAAGAATTACCTATTCTCTTTTAAGCATGTCTTCTTTTTCATCTACAGTTAATTTATCTACAATTTCTTCAGGAGTGCCTACATCGAGTAGTTTGCCTCCTCTCATTAAAGCTGCCCTGTCACAAACATCTAAAACAAAGTCCATATCGTGAGAAACAATAATGAATGTTTGTTCTAATTCTGTACGGGCTTTTAAAATAGAATCTGTTACTGTTACACGAGTAATAGGATCCATAGTACCTGTTGGTTCATCCAACACGATAAGATTAGGTTCCTTAATTAAAACCTGTGCAAGTGCAATCCTATGTTTTTCTCCCACACTTAATTGGTCAGGGTATTTATCAAGAATCATGGATGCATTATCTTCAGTGAATCCGACTGTAGTCAATGCATGAATAGCTTTAATTTTTCCGAATTCTGCAGGTAAATTCAAACTGATAGCGTCAGTTAAATTACCTAAAATGGTTCTGTGAGGATATAATGAATATTCCTGATGCAATAAACCGATGTATGGCATGATACGTCCACGGTTAAGAGGACCCACTTTAGTCATGTCAATCCATTCATCACCAAGCTTGATTTTGATTTCACCACTACTTGGTTCGGTTAATCCCATCAACATCCTGGTAGTTGTTGTTTTACCTGATCCACTCAAACCAACAATACCAAAGATTTCCTCTTTATTAATAGTTAAATCAACACCGTCAACCGCTTTAACTACTCCACGTTCAATGGAATAATAATGTTTTTTGACATTTTCAAGAACAACTTCAGGTTCTCCGAATTCCGGAATTTCCGGTTTTTGAGGAATAGGAACGGTTGCCATAAAGTTATCTACAACTTTTTGAGGTTCTCCTTCCTCTTTAATTTGACCATCTTCCAGCCAGATAACATTATCAGCAAGTTCAATCATTACTTCAGGCCAATGTGAAGTGATTAACATGGTGATTCCTTCATCTTTTACTCCTTCTTTTAAAGTATTGTGAAGTTTTACCGCAGTTTGTGGATCTAAAGTACCTGTCGGTTCGTCTGCTAAAAACATCATAGGATTTTTAGCCAGTTGCCTTGCAAGCACTACTCTTTGTTTTTCTCCACCACTTAAATCACGAGCAATATGAGTAATCCTGTGGTTCATTTGAACCATTTCCAATAATTCCAAAGCGAAATAAATTTTTTCCTCATATTCTTTTTCATCACCCATTGCTCTCATAACATTCTCAATTACAGTTTCTTCATCGTATAATGCGAAGTTACGTTGCAACATGATGGAAATTCTTCTTTTAATACTTGCAAATAATTTTCTTTCACAATTGAAGAAATCAACTTCTTTAGCTTCAAAGGTTCCTCCACAACTACATTTTTCACCAACGTGAGATGGAGAGTCAACAACGCCACAATCTGGACAAACAGCAATATTTACTATTATTTGACCGCCATCAGGTTTGTAATCTAATGTACCTCTGAGCATATTGATTAAAACAGATTTTCCACTACCACTACGTCCTAAAATTCCTAAAGTTTCTCCCTCATTAATCTTTAAGTTAATATCTTTAAGAACATCAACACCATCAAAAGTTTTTGTAATATTCTTAAGAGTTATAAAATCCATGAAATCACCTATTGAAATAATTTTTATTTAAAACTATTAATAATGTTTTCTAATAACAATTGTTTTAAAAATCTTAAAAATCAGATAGATTGAAATCCAAATTACCGGAAATAACTCCACGAGCTATTGAAAATCCATTAACCCCAGTAGCAATCATTTTTTCAGCATTAAGTTTACTATTGACTGAATTATTTCCAATTACTTGAATTTGAACATTATTACAGATTTCTCTTAAAAGATTGTAATCTGCATCGAAAACTCCTTTTTTCATAGCATCAACATGTAAATAATCTGCACCCGCATCATCAATTATGCAGGCTATTTTTAAAGTATCAACATCATCAACATTAGCTCGGATTTTGACTGAAACTTCACAATCAACATTATTTACAACCTGTGAAATGAAATCTCCAAAATCAGCTCTCTTTAACATTTCTTGCCCACAACCAATGGCTAAAATTTCATCTTGGCGACAATGACAATTTATTTCAACAACATCCAAATCCTTTATTTTACCAACTTCTATTATTGGTTGCGGAGTGGTTGCCCTTACATTGGCTGATACTTTAACATCGCTATGAATTTTTTTAATAGAAGCAACTTCACTTTCAATATGTGAAAAAATCTCATCCAGAGGAAAATCAAATTCCTTTCTTCCTCTTTCAATGATTTTCTTGCTTGCTTCTATTGTGGGAGCATCTAAACTATATCCCCCTAAAGTAGCTACATCAAAACCATAAGGAATAACCTTATTTAAAAAATCAGCGTTAGTTATTCCCGCCATGGGTGCAACTACCTTAATCATAATATTCCTCAGTATTCTTTTTCGATTACCCAAGTCCACATTTCATTATTATTAGCACGTATTTCTTCAAGACCTATATCTGCCATGTATGCTGCATCTTCAGCATTTTTTCCACGACCTATACCTGCTTTGAGTTTAATACCAATTTCCTCATCGATTTCAACCATTATATCTTCAATATCCTGTTCGGATAAACCATTACATGGAGACATAAAGTTGTCACCACCAATGAAGAACAATAATGCTCCTTTTTTAATTAACTTAGTCATTAAATAATGTTGAGCCTTATTAACCATGAAACTAGTATCAAATGCAGATTCTATATCTGTCAATGTTTCTGTTACACTATTAATGTCTATATGAGCTGCCTGAACAAAACTGTCTTCTTCATCAACCAAACTATCAATAGCTAAAATCTCTTTTCTTTCTCCAGACTGGGCACTTCCTGCATTTTGAAGTGCGATTGTAGCTAATTTTTGAGCTTCATGAGGAGTTTCAGCAGCGCCGACACCCATACTAATAGTAATAGGATATCTATTTCTAATAGACCTTTGAATTCTTAAGTGATCTTCTTCATCAAGACCATTAGAAATTGCAAGCAAATTATCGAATCTGGTAAAGAAAACTAAACCTTTTTTATTACCAAAATGATTATTCAAATCAGCGAATAAATGTGCTTGAAGCATTTGTAAGTCAGATTCCGTACGTGGTCTTGGAGTGACTGTCCAAGGCCCATAATTGTCAATTTGTATTAATGTCATTTGTATCATTGAATTATCGCCCCTTAAGTTAAGGAATACTATCAATAATTATTTGAGCTAAATTTTTTTTAGCATCTAAATTATTCATTATTGTATTTGTAACTATTACCTTATTAATTATTTGATTTACCTCAACTTTTTTATCAATATCTTTATCATCAATTACAAAAGTATCTAAAAAATCCTGATATAATGATGCAACACCATATGATGAAACTTCAACATCCATTGCTTTCATGAATTTGCTGGCAGGGCCGCTGACACTGTCGTTACCGATGATTGGTGAAATTGCCACTACATAAACATTTTTTAAAGCTTCTTTTACTCCATCCAAAGACAATATAGGTGAAATTGATGTTATTGGATTTGAAGGTCCGATTATTACTGCATCAGAATTATTAATCGCATCAATGATTCCTTCAGTTGGTGAAACGTTTGAAAATTTAACATCCAAAACTTCAGGTTCTGACTGATGTTTTATTAAAAAGTCATGAAACTCCAGCTCACCAATATCTGTAATAATCTTAATTTCAGAGTTTTCTTCACTCATAGGAATAATTTTGCAGTCCAGTCCCATATTCTTCGCTTGAATTTCACAGGCCTTTGCCAAACCATACTTTTTCATTAGTTGAGTTTTCTGTATCTTTGTTGCACGGTCCTTATCCCCAATCCTAAGCAATTCTGCACAGCCAATCTCTTCAAGCCTCTCATGAGTTATGAATGTATCGTCCTTAATACCATACCAAAACTCATCATTAATCAAATCAGACATGGTGTATAAAACTGTATCAATGTCTGCAGAGACATAAACTCCGGAAAAATAGTCGTTTTCCAAAGTGTTTACAATTATGGTCAACTCACTGGGATCGAGAATTTCCTTTAAACCTTGCAATAATTTAGGAGTTCCGGTTCCCCCGGATAAAACAGTAATCATGAAAATCACCTAATCTCTGAATACATCAAATTCTTTCGGCATAATCAAAGGACTTATATCAGAGTCGGTGTCTCTCAGTTCATCAAAGCTGCTAAATCCGCGAATCAAAATAACTGGAAGTCCTTCATCAGCCTGCCCCATAATTAATGAAGCTGCAGCAGATAGCTCATCTGCAGTTGCAATCTCAGTAGTTTCCAATTCACGACCATATAAGTCTTTTTCGCCAACCCTTTTCCAAAGAGGAGTGATTCCTGAACATCCTATTGCTGTTCCTATAGCTCCAAATCTAAATGCTCTTCCTTGAGTGTCAGTTATAATCACTGCAATTTCTTCATCAAATTCCTTTTCCAAGAATTCACGAATTTGAAAAGCAGATTTGTCCGCATCTGCAGGCATTGGAGTAGCTAGACCATCTCCAACATTTGATTCGTCAATACCTGCATTGGCACAAACAAAACCATGCTTGGTTTCAGTGATGATGAATTTAGGACCTACTCTTACAACTTCAGCAGATTCATCCAAAATAGCCTGAACCAGTTTTGGATCTTTTTTGGATTTTTCCGCAAGTTCAATTGCCTCATCACTTGGAGTCAAATCATCCAAAACAATGAAATTATCTTCAGCTTTGGAAATCAAAGTTTCAGCAATCAGAATAATATCCCCATGCTCAAGTCCACAACCTTGCTTAATAATCGCATCCTTAATAATTTGGGATATGTCACTAGAATTATCCACAATGGGAATATTCTCTAAACCAATCAATTCAATTCTCATAATATCATCTAAAAATATTAAAAAAAAATAAAATTATGGATTATAGACATCAATAGTCCATTCTCCATCAAACACAGCCGCACATGAGGTTACAGGTTTCTCATAATTAGCAAATGTGCCTTCATCAAAAATAAATTTAGCAGAAGATGCGGCATCTTTTGCATCAAATTCAACCAAATCAGGTGCTTGACTTCCATATGTTGAAATAAACGCAGCATCCCCAAACGGAATCTGTTCGACTAATAATTTTTTATCATTAACGATTCCAACATAACACTCATATTCATCTTCATTATCTGATGATGTCACAACAGCAGCAATTCTTGGAGTATGATAATCATCTTTCTCATAATCCATGGTAAGCAATGAATATGCAAGTGCGTCTTTAATATTCATTCCTAAAGCTAGTTTATCTGCTATAACATCAGTCTGAGACCCATTTGATACAATAGCCATATTTCTTGCAAAACGAACACAATTGTATGCAATATAGGTATTCTCAAATATGTCCTTTTCAAAACCTTCCTTTGGAACAATAGCTGCACGGTTTTCAAATTTTCGGCATTGCCTATTAGGAAATGACCTGCTTGAAACACGATATGCTACAAAAGGTTTACCATCAGTATTCATCCCAGTTGATAAAATTCTCCCAGTATACATTTTTATTCCCCAATTTAAAGTTCAGGACGATGCACAGCTACCTCTGGAGGTACACCTGGAGGAGTTGTAATTACAACTTCACCCGGTTTAATTGTAACCTGGCCTTCATCAATAACTTTTGCTTGAACACCCACGGCGCCTCCGGCTATCGCATCCGACCGATCTTGTCCATTCACAGTAACTTTATGCAAATTAGCCACCGGAACTATATAATATTCCTGGTCTCCAGAAACATCAGTTACATTAGGTTTTCCAGTTGCACTATCTGCAACATCAGAATCATCCGTTTGAACATCAGTAGCTGAAAAATTACTTGTAACCACTAAAAAAATCATGATTGTAAAAAGAATATCAATAAAAGGAACCAAATTGATACTTGGTTTCTGATCTGCAATTTTCTTTTTATGCCTTCTAACATCAATAGCCATAAAATCACCTATTGTTTTAGCTTACTTTCAGTAATCTCAGCATTAACATTACATTTTTCTAAAATAATATTCGAAATACTTTTATCCAACATACTTGGTTTAAATGAAACTTTAATATTGGCATAAGGATCGGAAATCAATCTTGTATTCACGACTCCTTCAGCTTTTTGAAGAGCTTCCAATGCACATTCCACATTGGAATCCACCCTAACTTTAACAACTGCAAAACCCCAATTGGTCATTTTTGTAGCAAGTTCAATTTTATCCATTTCAGCTTCAATAAGCCCTTGTATATAAGTATAGATAGGTAATAAAACAATAGCCACTAAAAGACCCATAATTGTGGTAGTTAAAGCAACGTAAATACCTTCAGCCATAGCTGCGGAATCCGGATGAACTCCTAATGATTTAAATGTCATCCATATACCGATAACAGTACCAATCAAACCTAAAAAAGGAGCAAGCTCAGTAATAGTTTTAATGGTGCTTAATCCTTTTGTCATTTTTGCTACTTCAACAATAAAAATCTGCTCCATACTTTCTTCAACTTCAGTCTTATTTTTATAACCGATTTTTAAAGTTTCGGAAATAATCTTGGAAATAGGATTTTTAAAATTATTAATTTGCTTTAATGCTTCAACAGCACCTCCCCTTTCCATAGATGCTGTAACAACACCAAAAATCTCAGTAGTATCGACTTTACTGATTTTTCTAAGATAAGCAATTTTCCTTATTGAAATAACAAGACCATAAATTCCAATAAATAGAATTATATAAGTAATAATTCCCCCTTGAGTGAAAATATCTGCAATTCCATCAAGTAAGGGAGTAATATATTCAATAATCATTTTTATCCTCTATATGCCATTATATCGAAAAAATTTTATAAGAATAAATATATTATTACATGTACTTAAAATTATTTAAAAAAAAATAGAATATTATTTCATTTTTGCCACGGTTGCCCATGATCTCCTTACAAAATCGGGCATCTCATCATAAGTATAATTTGTCAAAAATTCTTTTGTTTTTGGATCTGAAGGATAACCTGAACCAATTCCACCTGATTTAATAAATTCTTTATTTATTTTAGCAATTTGGTCATCTCTTTCAGCTTTAGCAATTATTGAAGCTGCACTAACTTCGATGTATTTGTCATCCGCCTTATGTTCTGAAATAACATTGAGTCCAGTATCATTACATAAGTTTTCCTGGAAACGCTCGGCTTTAACGTCAACCGCATCAACAATCGCTTTTTCAGGTTTAATTTTCAATAGGATTGATTCCATTGCATTCTTTTCTATTTCATTTAAGTTAATGCCTTCAGCTCTCATTTCATCAATTTCGCGAGCGGAAATAACAACAATCTCATAATCAAACATTTTTTTAAGTTTTCGAGACAGAATAGTACGCCTATGTGGGGCCAATTTTTTAGAATCCTTTACACCCATGCGCTCCAGGACTTTTTCCATTTTTTCAGGAATTAAAACACCCGCAATGACCAAAGGCCCTAAAACTGAACCTCTTCCAGCTTCATCAATACCTAAAATATCCATAAAAATCAGAAAAAAAGTAAAAAAAAGAAATAAATAAAAATATTTATTTCATAGCTCTAAGACGAACTTCAGGTTCTAATGCAAGCGGTTCTGCAGCAACAATAGCAGTACCTTTTGCAACAACAGTCATCGGATCGTCTGAAACTTCAATAGGAATTCCAATTTCATCAAAAATCCTTTCTTTCATACCTCGGAGTCTTGAAGTTCCTCCAACAGCAACAGCGTTGTTGTAAACACCCATCATTAATTCCGGAGATAATCTTTCTAAGATTATGTTTAAACCACCTACAATTTGTTGCATGAATGGTTCAACAGCTTCAGCAACCAGCATGGAATCAATTACAACTTTTTTAGGCCTGTTTGTTTCTAAGGATTTACCGATTACTTCAACACTCAGGTTTTCAATTTGTTCACTGCAATTAACCATACCAACTTCAATTTTTGCAGCTTCAGCATCATGAATACCAATGGCAACGTCATATTTTTCTGCTACAAGTTCAACAATCTTATTATCTATATCGTCTCCACCGCATCTGACAGTTTCGATATCATTGATTCCTCCAAGAGATATGATTACAATATCTGTTGATCCGGCACCAATATCTACAACCATGGTACCGTTTGGTTCTGCAATAGGTAAACCTGCACCAATAGCCGCAGCTAAACCTTCACTGATAACCATAATGTTTTGAGCACCAGCTTTTCTACCAATTTCTTCAGCAGCATTCTTTTCCACTTCAGAAGCATCACCAGGAATACCGATAACAATTCTTCCAACACTTTCGCCCTCATTAATACCAATTTGCATTGCTTTAATAAGTAAAGCTTGTGCCTGTACAACATTTTCAATTACGCCCTTTTTCAAAGGCCTTACTGCAAGAATATCACCAGGAGTTCTTCCAAGCATTCTTTTAGCTTCTTCCCCAACAGCCAAAACTTCTGATGGGTCATCTTTTTTTACGGCAACTACAGATGGAATTTGATATAAATCAAATTTATCACCGGATGGTTTTGCAATTACTGTGTTTAAAGTTCCTAAATCAATACCTAAACTGTTGCTAATGACTCTGACATTGTCAACTTGTGGTTCTTCCTCATCTTTTCCAAAAATATTCATGATTAATCCTCCGTTACAATATCTTTAAAATCTATAACGAAAATCTTATTAGATGTAGCTATGCTCTGAAACTTTTCAATATCCTCATCATTTTCAATAGCTACCAGTACTGTTGTTAAAACAACTTCATTAGCATTGTAAAAAGGTTTCAAAGCATTTTTGATGAAATTTGGCAATCTAACTTCATTACTTATATCAACATCAATGAATCCAGTAGTTTGAGATTCCTGAAGAATTTTAAATGGTGCCCTTAATTTTTCGATAGTGGTTAGAGCTTCCTTCATAATATCATTCGGTCCAACAAGCACCATCAAATTACGTTCATCGGACAGATATCTGCGATGTATTTGAACACATGCACCGCCGAAATCTTCAGTTTGATTTTTGAAATCATTGATGATAATGGAATTTCCATAAAGCATGATAAAATCAAACTTCTTATCCAATTTGCCCTCATTTAATATAACATGTTCCCGAAACAATATTTTTATATTGGCGTTGGACAATATGGCCTTATAAGCCATTTCATCAATCAAATCAACATTACCTGCAATGACACACCAAGTTTTTTCTATTTTATAACTACTGTCGGTTGTGACTCTTGCAGCCTGCCTAAGAACACGTATATTATCTTCAATCATTTAACTACTCACAATACATTAATATTAAACATGATGACTAAAAATAAATAACTGAAAAATTTATAAAACTTCCAATAAATTTGATATTTATTTATAGTCCAACAATAAATATTTATTAAAAATATTATTATATATATTTTATCTTTTAAGGTCAATTTTTCAAAATTAATTAATAAACATCAATTTTTTTAACTAAACTAAATAATTACTTGAAATTATTGAAAAAAATAATCATTCAAATGGCAAAAATTAAAAAAATGAAAAATATAACAAACTTGAATAAAAATAACACTTATAAATAATTAAAAACAAATATTAATAAAAATAAAGCGAAATCAAAGAAAAAGTTAATAACAAATGAAGTGAAAAGTATTACTGAGGTTGAACATGAAAATTGAAGATACAAACATCAAAAAATTCATAGCAGTATCTGATGTGATATCACTATTAAACATGACCTGCGGATTTTTATCCGTATTAAGTTCAATAAACCACAATTTTGAACTGGCAGCCCTGTTTATGATTTTCGCAATCATGTTTGACTCAGTAGATGGTTGGGTAGCGAGAAAAACCAATAGACAGGACGCATTAGGATTTGGAAAAAATATCGATTCCTTATCTGATGCCATCTCCTTTGGTTTAGCGCCAGCAATATTCCTATACTCTACTATTAACACCACATCAACTATTATTCAACCAATCGTAATACTGATTAGTTTATTTATCGTTATCTGTGGAGTTTTAAGACTAACAAGATATAATGTGATTGCAGATTTGATTGAAACAAAAGACTTTATTGGATTCCCAATACCGGGAATAGCTTTAATTTTAGCCACATATTATCTGAGCGGATTATATGAGATGCATATTGCTTTAATATTGAGCCTAATAGTTTCATTAATTATGATAAGTACAGTAATCTACCCTAAATTCGATAATGTACCGATACTTGCAATATCAGTAGTACTAATATTCCTGTTAATTTTGCCAATAAAAATCGTTGTAATGACAATTAACATACCTGCATTACTATTGTTAATGTTCTGCTTATACTACCTTATAATTAATTTAATTAAAAATTACATATCCTGACCAAATTAAATTAATCCATCTACTTTTAATTGACAATTAGGAGTAGAGCCATGAAAAAACCAAGAGATCCATTGTTTCCAGAAGGTTTTGGAGAAACAAAAAACATCAAACAACAGTTTAAAGAGGAAAAACTTGCAAAACCAACTAAAAAAGATGAATTGAGCCCCTTAAAAAAGTTAAACCGTAAAATTGGAGTTTATTTAAGTCCCAGAACAATAAATATAACTGAAGATGAACAAAAAAGAAAAATAGGAATCATCATAACAACTTTAATATTAATTACGTTAATCATTTCTTCATACTACTTTTTAGTGTATCAGCCGCAACAGGAAGAGCTGTCACTTGCAAGAACTGAAAAATTAAATGAACTTCATGATTTATATTCCGGACCCCTTGTAACCTCACCAAATGCCTTGGCTTTAGAAAATAAAATAAATGATGCAAGAAGCGCTGAAGAAGTGGAAAGCATAAACATCATAACACCTGCTACAAAGGACTGGAAATCATTCCATAAAAAATCCATTCTTGCAAATCAGGACAAATTTAACCGAACCCAAGTGGTTTATTCAAATGAAAGCAAGGACGTTTTAATGAACAGCGAAGAGGCAATGCAAATCGTCAGTGAAAATGATGCACATATTTTATCAAAAATAAAATTTGAAAAACCGAACACCGTTTCGGTGCCCGTACTGGTATCAAGGCTGCAGGCCGGAGCGGGACTGATAAATGTTGGAAGCATAGTCGACATTTATTTGAACTCAAACTACAGTGATGAAAGCATTAACAACAATACCACAAGTCCAGATGTTAGCGGATGTACCGTATTGTCCATAATGAGATATGAGGAAAACGGAGAAATTGATTCTGAATATTCAAAATCCAATGTGCATGTAAAGGGAAATGACACATATCCTAGGGAAAACACTAAAAGTTTCTCATCAAATGTGCTGGAGCTGCTTAAAGGATCAATAATCAAGGGATATAGTGAAAAAGAAACTGTAAAATTACTTAAAAGTTATGGAGTTAAATTATCCAATTACGAACGCCAGATTAATTTAGGTGATTTGGACGCACAATACATGCTTTTAATTGAAGTGCCACACGATAAGGTGAATTTCATCATAAACAATATGGAAAATATTGTACTGACAATTCCAACATCACATGCCCCGACATGGATGGTTAATGAAATCAGTTCAACATATAATAATTAAAAAAATTATTATATTAGATTAATGCAAAATTAATATTATGAACAGACCAACTATTACAACTATAATTATTATCATATGTTTACTCATAATTGGGTTGTATGCAAGCGGGGAAGTTAACTATTTTGCATCTAAAATTTCAGTGGAAAGAAATATTGACTCCCCAACCATAGTAATACCATCAGTAGGGATTAATGAAAAGATAAATAACGAAACATTAGACCTCGGAGTATTGCATGGTCCAACATCATATAATCCTACACAGGGAGACGTGATATTATTCGGACATAGGACACTGCAAGGTTCGCCGTTTTTAAGACTGAATGAAGTGAATAAAGGCGACGAACTAGTTTTGGAGTGGCCTGAAATTGGAGAAGTGAAATATAAAGTTATAGACAAAACAGTTGTTCCTGCAGACTACCAGCTCTCTGCAAATGAGGGTGGAAATTACATATATCTGGTCACATGCGATCCAATCGGATCAACCGAAAACAGATTAATCATACAAGGAGAATTAAGTCAAACAAGTCCACTTAACGAACAAATCCTTAAGGACAATCCTCAGGAATCCAATGCATTCATAATAAGTGCATTATTTTTAGTTATTGGATTGGCATTTAGCTTCTTCTATTCTAAAGACCAAAGAATATACATTTTAGCAACAGTACTAATCATATCTGCATTACTGTTCTATTTCTGCTTATTCCCAATACCGTCGGAGATAATATATGATAAGATAAACTTTTTAAATGGAGGCATGTGATGGACGTAGATAAGGAATACTTTTCAAATATAACTACAAGGGAACGAGCTATATTTGAAGGTGCAATAAGCATGGGTGCATTATTCCATCAATTTGTTGGAACTCCTGTAAATAATAATACAAAAAAAAGTTTAGAAATCAGCATGGAAGAATCTTTGAAACTGCAGCCGGCAATTGAAGATGTTAAAGTAAATATCAGATTCGACAAACTTGAAGAGTCAATGACCGAATTTGAATACACATCACTTACCGGTGACATGTTAGACGTTAAAATATATACAAAAGTAAAAAATGTCACAGCAACAATAAGGATTGAATTTGTTGAAGAACTTAATTATCCGTTAATGTATGTTGAAGACATTGCAGAAGATTAAAAGTTAATATATTTCTTTTAAATCTTCTAATAATTTTTTTAAATGACTTTTTTTAATATGATTCATTAAAACTACACGGATAGCCTTAGGACATTTTGCTACAGAAACCTTCCAGCCTAAGTCTTCTAATTTTTCAGCAAGTTCATCCGCACCAATATTTGGATGATTAAAAGCTATAATATTCAGTTCAGGTTCACAAACTACATCATATCCCAATTTTTTAAGACCATCATTTAAAAATTGAGTATTCTCCATCAGATTACTTGCCAGCTTACGGTACCCTTCCTTACCAAAGTATTTCATGATTGCATAAGTTGCTGCAGATGACGCCCCTAAACGAGTCCCGACAATTGTTGATTGAGTTTTGACTGTAAGATATGGAGAATCGACAGCCATAACTTCGAGATATTCCTCTTTTCTGAAAATGATTCCCCCTGCAGGTATTGGAGCCAGACCCATCTTATGAGGATCGACAGTTATTGAACAGACCCCCGGCAATGAAAAATCAAAAACCGGAAGGTCATGACCAAGATCTTTTAAAAATGGAATTGAAAATCCTCCGAATGCCGCATCAACATGGAAAAAAATGTTATTTTCGTGGGCGATTTTGGAGATTTCTTCAATAGGGTCAATCAAACCAAGTTCAGTAGTGCCTGCAATTGCAACAATAGCTACAGTTTTATCAGAAATGACCTCTTTTAATGAATTTACATCAATTTTATAATTTTCATCCAATTCAACTTCAACAATTTTTAAATTCAGCATGTCCGCTGCTTTTTTAAAAGAGAAATGTGCAGATTCAGGAATGATAATTTCCCCATCAACAATACCCTTGTATTTTCTTGCATGATTTCTGGCAGCACGAATAGCCATAATATTAGCTTCAGTTCCACCAGTTACAATATTTCCATAAGGTTTATCCAAAGATAATAACTCACCAATAGACTTGATAACTTCATTCTCAATGAATTTTGTTCCTTTAAAAAGACCAGGATCGCCCAAATTTGTATCAAGAAATTTACAATAAACTTCTTTTGCAAATGGATGTGCTTCAGTACACATTGACCCTAAAATTCGTCCATCAGCATAATCATGATCCAATTTATGAATTTCAGCCAATTCCTTTAAAATAACATCTTTATCTATTGGTTTATCTTGCATAAAATAACCTAACTAAATATAATTAAAATAAAAATAAAATAAAAAAAAGAAATAAAAAGATTATTCTAAACGTTTACGGGCAGCGTCAAGAATAATTTTTTGTTCAGCACGTGCAACAGTTTTTCTCACATCAGCGATAGCGTCAGTATTTGAAGATACACTTGTAATTCCAAATTCTACGAGTTTTTCAACAATGTGAGGTACACTACCTGCTTGACCACAAATACTGCATTTAACACCAGCTTCAGCACATTTTCTAATTGTTCTTTCAATCAATTTCATTACTGCAGGGTGTTCTTCAGAATAGTGTTTTGCAACAAATTCATTGTTTCTGTCAACAGCAAGAGTGTATTGAGTTAAGTCATTGGTTCCTAAACTTACGAAGTCTATTCCAACTTTGATATACTCATCAATCATTATTGCAGCTGCAGGAATTTCAACCATCATACCAAATTCGACATCTTTATGTGGTTCGAAACCAACTTCAGAACAAAGAGCTTTAGCCTTTTTAAGTTCTTCAGGGCTTTGGGATAACGGTATCATAATACCAATGTTTGTGTATCCTTTTTCATGCAATTTTTTAATAGCTTTAAATTCGCATTTAAGGATTTCAGGCTGATCGAGTTCTCTTCTAATACCTCTCCAACCGAGCATTGGGTTGTGTTCTCTAGGTTCGTTTTCTCCACCTTCAAGGGTAATGAACTCATCAGTTGGAGCATCCAAAGTTCTGTACCATACAGGTTTTGGATAGAATGCATCGGCTACAATTTGAACATTGTCTGCAATTGTATCGATTAATTCATCTTCCCTTCCGTCAGCAATGAATTTGCCAGGGTGAATACCAGAGGTTAACATTAAATGTTCGGTTCTTAAAAGTCCAACACCATCAGCACCAGTAGCTGCTGCTTTTTCTGCTGCTTCAGGCATACTTACATTAGCTTTTACTTCAGTGACTGTAATAATTGGTGCTGCTTCTACGCTTACAGCAGCAACTTCTTCGGATTTGGTTTCGGAAATTCCTTCAAATACCAATCCTTTCTTACCGTCTAAAGTAACGCCGTCATTTTCCACTAAAGTGGTAGTAGCGTTTCCAGTTCCTACAACACATGGAATTCCAAGTTCACGTGAAATAATGGAAGCGTGACAAGTTACACCACCTTCATCGGTGACAATACCGCTTGCCCTTCTCATAGCAGGAACCATATCCGGAGTGGTCATGGTTGTAACCATAATGTCTCCATCTTTAATTTTATCCAATTCGTCAATGTCTAAAACGATTTTTACCTTACCTGATGCCATACCAGGACTTGCACCAAGACCTCTTACAAGAACATCACCGACATCATCAGAGGATTCGTCTTTTTGTTCTTCAACATCACCTAAAGTGGTGATAGGTCTTGCTTGTAATAAGAATAAGATGCCATTTTCAAAAGCCCATTCTGTATCCATCGGTTCACCGTAATGAGCTTGAACTCTTTTACCCATTTCAGTTAATTGAATGAGTTCTGAATCTGATAAAACTCTTTCTTTTCTTTTATCTTCAGGAACATCAACTTTAATACTTGTACCGTTTTCATCATTAGTGTACATTACTTTCTTGTCACTGATGGTTACATTGATAATTTCATTATTTTTCTTATCAACTTGATAATTATCAGGAGTCACATCACCGGATACAACAGATTCTCCAAGACCCCATGATCCTTCAATCAAAGCAATTTCCTCACCAGTTGATGGGTTTACAGTAAACATTACGCCTGCTTTATCAGCATTTGCCATTTTTTGAACTACAACAGCAATATATACTTTTGAATGTTCAAAATCATTTTCTTCCCTGTAGAAGATAGCTCTTGCTTCAAATAAGGATGCCCAGCATTTTCTGATATATTCAATTACTTCATCATTTCCAGAAACATGTAAAAATGTATCTTGTTGACCTGCAAAGGAAGCTTCAGGCAAGTCTTCTGCAGTAGCTGAAGACCTGATTGCTACATCAGTGTCATCTTCGCCAACTCTTTGACATAATTGATTATAAGCTTCAGTGATGAATAAAATCATGTCATCTGGGATTGGAGCACTGTTAATGATTCCTTTGATTTCTTCAGCTGCCGCTTGAAGAGCTTTGGTATCATTAATGTCAATTTTATCGAGAATATCCATAACTTTGTCATTAATTCCAGCTTCTTCCATGAACTTTTGATAAGTTTCTGCGGTTACTACAAAACCAGGCGGTACAGGAATACCTGCTTGAGTTAATTCACCCAAATTAGCACCTTTTCCACCGGCTATTCCAATATCAGATTTATTTAAATCCTCAAATTTTACAACATACATAAAATATAACCTCTTGGCTTAAAAATATATTCCATAGAATAATAAAAACATTTACCAATATAATATATTTATTAATATTTATTTTAAAGTTTAAATATTTAATTATAAAAATCCGAAAAGTATTGAAAATAAAAATTAAATTAAAAAAAAAGAGTAAAAAAAATTAATTAAAATCTATTTAATTAATTCAGCACCTTTGTCAACAACTATTTTGCATGGAACTGGTAATTTCATACCTGCTCTTTTTAATGCAACTTTAGCTTGTTCAAAGTTTTTTTCTTGGCAGTCAATAGTGATGATTCTTTGATCTTTTTTAACAATAGCTTCAACACTAATTGGTTTACCAAATGCGTTTCTCATACCACTTTGTACCCTATCCGCACCTGCACCAGTTGCCATTGGGTTTTCTCTGACAATTTGATGAGGATATACTCTTAATTTTAAGTGGTATCCCATTCTACCAGCAGCTCTTTGCATTAACCTATTAGAAGCAATCCTTGCAGCTTCTAAAGAGTTGTGTCTAATTTGAGCTGGTTTTTTAACAGCTAAACTTAATGAAACAGGGAATTCTTCTTTTAAATTACCCATATCATATTGTACAATTCTTGAGTTTGGGGTTTTTCTAATGTAATCTCTTCTTGTATAAGCACGAACCATTATTATTCCTCCGAAATAAAAATAACATGAATAAACATGTCTAATTGAAAAATAGCTATATAATATTAGATTCCAATAATAGCTATAAAAAATCATATATCGTAATATATAGAATACTTAAATATATTAATTAAGTCATTAATAAATGTTACCATATTTTCAAATAATATGATAAATAATATTAATTTGGAAAACAAATATAAAAGTCATCCAACAATAAAAAATGTGAAAAAATGAAAATAAATGGAGCATTAACATTAAAATACAAGACAAAAGAATCTGCTTGCTTAGTTTATGATTCCTTGGAAGTCGACAATGAAAACTATGTTAAGAGTAATTTAAATAACAATACAATAAATTACGAGATAACTAGTGAAAGTTTAGGAAGTTTCCTTGCGACAATTGATGATTTAATAGCATCAGAAATTGTCAGCGAGAATATTATTAAAAAAACTGTTGATTCATAAAAAGTTTTATATAAATAAAAATGATAAATATATACAATTAATAAAATTTATTCGTTAGAGAGTGTAATTTATGCAATGTCATTATCATCCTGAAAGAGAAGGCACAGATGTTTGTGCAATATGTGGAAAAACTATTTGTAAAGAATGTGGTTTAGAAATTGCCGGTAAAATTTATTGTAAAGAATGTTTAGAAAAAATTGTAGGTCTCAGCTTAGACAATTCAGCTCCAAAAAATGAAGTTGAAAGTGAACCTGTTACTGTCAATGAGCAACCTATAGAAGAAAATATTTACCAACAACCTGCAGAGCCTGAAATAACATACGCTCCGCAAGAAGAACCAGTACAGGAATATAAAGTAATTAGTGATGATTCACCTTATAACATAAAAGATAATATTGAATACAGTGGAGGATTAGAATCTTCTTACTTACAAGAAGGGGAAAGCATTTATCAAGAACCACAACAAATTACACCTGACGAACCTGATTTCCCACAAGAAGAGATTCCACAAGAGGTTCCTCAAGAAACTCTACAGGAACCAATCGCTAATGAACAAGAATACATCTATCCTGATCATGATTATGAACCTCCAAAAACAACTGCCAGGCAGGATCTTGAGGACAAATATGAGAAATATTTAGATGACTTGTATTTTGAAGAAAACGAAGTTCCATTAGGCGAACAATTAGCAAAAGATGAAGAACAATACGGCTCTTTAACTAAAAAGGAATACCCTAAAAGAGAAGTGGAAGTTCCTGAAAAACCAACTTCAAGACCTGAAACCCCTGAAGAAATGGAAGCAAGAATCAGGGCTGAAATTGCTAATGAACAAGGCCTTAAAGATAAAAAATTAATGGAAGAAAAAAAGGATTCAGGAATCCATAATTTGAACTATCAAAATGAAAAGGAACCAATGGGAATTATCGATATTATCTTAACATTAATATTGATTATCGTGATTTTAATTGTCTTATACTACATCATATATCTGTTCATATTACAGGCAACCTACCCAACATTTATGGATGCAGTATTTGCACTTAAAAACCCTCAAAATGTGGTTAATGCAATTTTAAGTAGATAATGATATATTTTCATTATTTACCTTATTTTTAAATTTTTCCAAGCTATCATCATCTTTGTATCCTAAAACCCTGATAACGGAAGGATATTTTTCAATATATCTTGAAATTTCTTTTTTTGGTATCGGATTTTCCAAAATGCTCAATACCCTTTGGCGGAAATGAGATGAAAATCCCTGAAGAATGGCATCCTGCAGCTCATCCACATTAGTGAATGGCCTATTTTCAATAATGTTTTCAGCCAGTTTATCATTGAACAGATTTAAGGCAGATAACTCATCAAAACTGTAGTTGTTTGCAGTGTCTAAAATCTTTTCAACATCCCGAATTCCATAAATTATTGAATTATTTTTTATTTCGCGTTTCAGGACTTCAATGGTTTTTGGAGGCATCATGTCAACCACGTCATCAAAGTTGTCATTCAATATGCTCTCACGGATAAGTGTGCCGCTGACTCCACCTATACGTTCTACAAAAATAAATTTATCCTTAAAATCAAAACCGATTTTACTTAACGAATTTGAAAATGAGGTTATGACATAGTTATCCTCTTCCAATTTTCCCTTTAAAATTATTTCACCGGTTGTCTTGTCAACGATCTTATATGGTTTTGGTGCAACATGATGACCCATGTTAATTCTTTTCAAAATTTCATCCATTCCTTCAACAGGTTTGTATCCCCTAGGAATAAAATCAGTGTTTAAAGCTTTAAACATCTTGCAAAGACATAATGAATATTGGCCGGAACCCATAATTCCCATAGGAGGACCCTCAACAACAATGTCCGCACCCACGGAAATTGCAATTTCTGCCCTAAGTTGGCGTGGTAATATATATGGTATACCACGACCACTTCGTTCAAATAAGCCCGGCACGATTGCTACAAATAATGACTTAGGAAACATATGTTTTGCAGTTTTCATGCAATGAAAATGACCGTTATGTAAAGGATTATACTCAGTAAAATCCGCTATCAAATTAACATCAGATGGGGTGTCTGAAACCATATAGTTTTCATCCAAATCATTGTAAAATAATTCCATATCATGAGCTAGAATGTTTGAAACTTTAGACATAAAGATAAATATAACTCTTAAATTAAAAAAAACTTATGTTTTAAAACATAGATATAAAATAATAACTTAACTTAAATGGGGGCCAATAATGGATTTAATTATAAAAAACTGTAAACTTATAGATGAAGCTGGAGAATTTTACATCAGAGTAGAAAATGGAAAAATTGCAGATATTTCAAAAAAACCGATAACAGGCAATGAGACAATTGATATCAAAAACAATTACATATTGCCAGGTTTTATAGACCCCCACATACATTTCAGAGATCCGGGACTAACACAAAAAGAAGATTTTAAAACCGGAAGCATGTCTGCAGCAAACGGAGGATTTACAACCGTAATCGACATGCCCAACACATTGCCAAAGACAAATACCTACAAGGCGCTTAAAGAAAAAATCAAAATTGCCCAAAGCAAATCTGTTGTTAATTTTGAGCTTCAAGCAGGACACAACACCCTTGATGAAATGAAAAGGATGGTCGAATTAAATCCGATTGCATTTAAAATATTCATGGATCTGGAAAGTGATGAAAGTCTGGAGGAAATATTTTCAAATTTAGGCCAATTGAAAAATTCAACAGATTATGACGGCCTTGTCGCCGTACACTGCGAGAAAAAAGCAATTGTGGAAGAAAAAACCAAAGAACTAAAAGAAAAAGATGAAAATACCCCAATAGATTACAGTTATGCAAGACCCGCAATTTCCGAAGATGAATCCGTTAGCCAGGCAATTGAACTTGCAGGCAAAAACAATTTAAAGTTGCATGTATGCCATTTAAGTTCAAAAAAATCATTGAGTTTGGCTGAAAATGCAAGCAAAACACAACCTGTAAGCTGGGAATTTACACCTCATCATTTATTGATGGACAATACCGCTTATGATACATATGGAACATTTGTAAAAACCAACCCTCCACTGAGAGAAAAACAGGACAGCATAACAATCAATGATTTGGATGATGCATCAATAATAGGAACAGACCATGCTCCACATACACTGGAAGACAAATCAAAAGGAGTGTGGAACTCATCACCGGGAATTCCTAATCTAGAAACCGTAGTTCCCCTAATTTTAACCGAAGTAAACAAAGGCAATGTGGATTTAAAAATAATTCCGAAAATATTCAGTGAAAATGCGGCAAAAGTCTATGGATTGGAAAATAAAGGAAAAATAGCTATCGGAATGGATGCCGATTTTACTGTTATTGATTTGAAACGAGAAGGAAAATTCAATATTGAAGAATTTAAAACAAAAGCAGAATATTCACCATTTGACGGATGGAATTATACTGGAATGCCTGTAATGACAATCGTTAATGGAAAAATAGTAATG
The DNA here is from genome assembly GCF_902771435.1 of uncultured Methanobrevibacter sp. Lineage (GTDB taxonomy): Archaea > Methanobacteriota > Methanobacteria > Methanobacteriales > Methanobacteriaceae > Methanocatella. The sequence goes on from NZ_CACXXB010000024.1 coordinate 21,694, forward strand.
GATAAAATATAACTTATTTTTAAAAAAAAGAAAAAAATTAAGGTGTGTTAACACACCTATTTATAACATAATGCGTCTTCTGGACATGCTTCAAGACATTGACCACATAAGGTACAGAATCCTGCAATTGGTAATTTAGGATTGTCTGTTTTGTGGATCATGTCATATGGACATGCTTCGATACAGTCTCCACATTGGTCACATTTAGATGGGTTGAATGAAATCCTATCTCTAGCAACAGGTTCGCCATCAATAGTTATTTCGTATTGTTCTACTTTCAATGCATCGTTAGAACACATTGAAGCACAAGCTCCACATCTAATACAACTAGTGAAGGATGGTTCTAAATCAGTTTCTTCTAAAGCTGGGCATAACATACCAGTTTTGGTAACTACACGAATAGCTTCAGTAGGACATTTGTTAGCACATGCACCGATGAAGTCACATTTTTCTGCGTCTCTTCCAATACCTTAATATCTAAAGCATCAACAGGACAAAGTTTTACACATAAACCACATGCAGCACAGACACTAGGAATAGCAACGGTTAAGCTTGCACTGTTTGCAGAAATAAAGTCTCCAGGACATGCTTCTACACAAGTGTTACAACCGATACATTTTGCTGAGTCAAAAGTGAATGAAGTAATTTCTTTTTCACGTTTAACAGGAACTTTTTCAGCAATGAATATTGCATTCCAAGGACAGGTTTGAGAACATAAACCACATCTGATACAAGCGTCACTTACAGTAACAGGACTTCCAACTTCTTCAAGAGTAATTGCATTTACAGGACAAGGATCTACACAAGTTCCACATCCAACACAATCTTTGATGTAAACAGGACCTTTACCTTTAAGATCTAAATCATATTCAGCAGGTTCTTTAACACCAGGAATTCCAATTACATCTACAGGACAAATGTCAACACATTTTTGACACATTACACAGAATCCTTCAACTTCTTTTAATTTAGCACCAGTGACTTTAATAGTTTCTTGTGGGCAAACCTCTTCACATTTACCACAGGAATCACATAATACAGAGTTGAAAACTAATCTTTTTTGGGTAATGCCCTCAGCGATTTCGTAATCTTCAACTTTTAATGCACCTTGTGGACAAGCGTCTGCACATTTAGGTTCTTCACCACAAGTGTCACAGTGAATAATAGAGTTAGGTGTTACTTCAATAGCTGATGTAGGACAAGTACCTTCACAAGCACCACATTTTATACAGCCATCTTCATTAAATACTATCATTTATAAAACCCCCTTAAACTTAGAATTTTTTAATGAGGTTTCCTTCACTGTCTACAATATCTACTTCAGCTAATCTCATTTGACTATCCATTGAGTGGGTAGCACAAGATAAACATGG
>NZ_CACXXB010000025.1 GCF_902771435.1 uncultured Methanobrevibacter sp.
TTGATAATAAGTAATGGATAGAACTTTTATATACTTGATGCCCATAGGATTATATAACCTCATAGGATGTTTTGGCCGGTACAGTACCAACCAAGTTATGGGATTGTCCGATAAGTGTGAGTGATAGTTAAGTATTACTTATTGTTGGTTTTATAATACATTTTGTTTTAGTAGTTGGTTTTTCGTATTTATTTGAATTCGTCTATTTTTGTTTTCCTTTTATGGAAATTGCCTTTTCTATCATGTTATTGTTGTTTAATTGAAGATTAATGTTCAATTTGATTGTTTTTCATTGGATTTTTTCTTTGTTTATTTGTTTTTATGCATATGTAATTGGTTCATTTTTAATCATACCAATATGCCTTTAATTTGATTTCTATTTGTTTAAATGCTTTATTTTGGCTTAAAAAGAGTTATACTTATATGTGAAGGAATTTATAATTATTACATAACACACAATCAAATTCAAAGAAATAAAAATAAATTCACTTCACTGAATATTACTATTGGTGTTATGTTTTTTATTTTTTTCCATTATCTCTTCAATTGGAAAACTTCTTTGAATTGGCTTGTTATTTAATATTTGGAGTTTTGGATTAAAATGAGTATGGAAAGGCAATGTTATTGGAGATGTGATGATCCAAGTCAAAATATCAAAGAAGCAGGTTTATTTTTTACAATTTATTATCTGTTCAGAATCTTTAAAGAACTGAATCCTAGATTATTTAAAAAACAGTATAATGGGAGGCCTAGGATTTATACTCCGGATATTATGCTTCCTTTTGTTTGTTGGGGTCATATGAATGATATTATCAGTTGCAGGAATTTGGAAAAATGGTGGAGTCGAAACGACGATACCTGCAACATTTTTTTGAATTGCAAAAAACCTGGAAAAAGCAGCATTAATGAATTTTTAAATGACTTTAGTGAACTGATAGACTTGTTTGATATTTTTATTGTTGAATTTGGCCTTAAAACTGGTTTGATGAATGGAGATATTCAATATGAGGATGGAACTTTCCTAAAAGGATATTGCAATGAGTTTAAAAAATTATATAAAAATCAACTTTACTTTTTGAAAGATTTCATAACTGAACATAGCAGTAACCAAACTGAAGATGGATTATGGTTTAAAATGAAAAAATACTTTGAAAATGAAGAGTATGTCGATGAAGTTGAACCAATTATCAAGAAATTGAAAAAAGAGATTCATTCAAATGGTATTCACTTACTTAAAAAATCCTTAAATGGCAGTGATGCTTTAAGGGAAGTGCTGATGAGAATAGAACATATGGAGGAAAACATTAATGGAAATAATCCCATTAGCATAATTGATCCCGATGCACGCAACATGAAAGACAAGGATGGAATTTGGGGATTTAATTACAACTATCAACTAGCAGTAGATGGCAAATTCGGATTAATAACTGCACACTACATTACACAAAGCTCCAATGATAGAAAAGAGGCATTACGTATGGTGGGAATTTAAAATGAAATTTTAGGTACTGATGAATATGTGCTCTGCGTTGACAACGGTTACTGGCACATAGAAAGCCTGCATAAAATGCACACTCTTCCAACTGAAATTGTCATTCCAGACACAACTTCAGCATCAAAAACCAAAGCAGAATTAAGAAAAGAATATAATCCCAGTTACTATCGCTACAAATCAGATGAAGAGTTAGAAAAAGAAAAATTCAAGCCATACAACTTCTTTTATGATGAAGAAAATGACGTATATATTGGACCATATGGTTGTATTTTAACACGAAACGAAAACACCCGAACCAGAGAGGGTGTAAAATACCGTGTTTATTCAACAAAGGAATGTAAAAGTTGCCCATATAATCAGGTTTGCACCACAAAAAGCAAAAACAAAAAGGAAATTAGTGTACGTGATGATGGTGTATTGGATAATATTAAATCAGTTTACCGTTCACCTTGGGGTCAGGAAATTTACAAAGGCAGGGCTCCCAATGCTGAAGGTGCTTTTGCAGCTCTGCAGGAGTCTCGAAACTTCAGAGGCATAAAAACCCGAGGGGTCAAAAGAGTAAATGATGAGTTGACATTGACTGCAATAACTCACAATGTGAAAAAAATAGATGAACACATGAACGTTAATGTATTAAAAACCATTCTAAATGAGATTAAGAAAGCAAAAAAAGCTTGTGGTCGTGTTGATATGGGTATTTTTGATAATTGGAAAGATAAGTTCATATGTAATGAGGATGTTATTGTCGATTTAAAAATTTAAAAATTAGTTGAAAAAAAGTAAGTTGATATATATTTGAGGTAAAAATTATCTCATGTTAATCTTGAAATAATATAAAGGTTAATGAAAAACAAAAAGATGATTGTTCTCATTATCCCTGAGTTTTTATTCAATATAATTTGATTTTATAGACAGATATTTACATCTAAATTTTGTTACAATTTTAATGCGGATTCATAAAAAACAGAGACTTATTTAATTGAATTTGAGTTTTTTAAATGAATCAGTATTATACTTGGTCATTATATTTTTTTTACAACCTCTTCTAAAAAAAGAATGGGTCCTGATTATCTTATTTAACAATCTAGTATTCAGTTAATTAAGTATATATTATCTAATAAATATTTTGGCAAAAATTAAATGTATTTTCTATTATATTTTGCATATTCCAGTGTAATTATTGACTTGTTTTTATTTAATATAGATATTTTCTTATTTGTCTTATTTTTATGATTTTTCTTGTTTATTTTCTTTATTTCTAATTTCCCCCCCCCAATTTTAGTTTTAAGCAATATGTAGTTATTTAGTTTTATTTTTAAATTTTAACAAATATCTTTAAATATTAGTAGATATAAAGTAATTATCGTAGTATTTAAATAATTTTGATATTTTATAAATTTTTATTTATTTAAATATACAATATTGAAATTCAATGAATTTTATGTTTAGTCGAATGGTACATTTTAGAGGAATTTGATTTGGCTCTAATCTATCTATAATTTGTTTAAAGACATTGAATTTTAATAAAATTCTTCGTTCAATCTTTATATTTCAATAATGTGGATGTATTGTTCGATCAAACAAAAATAATTGCTTTAAACAGTGGAGTTTAACGTGATTTATTATGATAAACAAAAATTCAAGTAATACGTATGTCGAATGCAAGGGTATTTATTTTCACAAGCCTGTACCGTTAAGGAATGGTCTTGATTATGAAAATTAAAAACTTTTTAATCATATTCACATTATTTATGGTGTTATTGTGTGGTGTCAGTGCTATTAGCGCAGCATCCGATAATGCTGTAGATAATTTAACATCCGATATGGATGATTCTATTTTAGTAAGTAATAATGAAAATGCAGTTGGTGTGGATGAGTCTGCATCAGTTGCTCAAGAAAATAATAATGGACTTATCGGACAGTCCCCAATTAAAGATTCTTCGAAAACCATGGAAAATAACCACCAATAAAACTAAAATATATCTTTTATTTTTTTAAATGAAGATTCTCTATTTAAATCCACTAAAACTAAATTATTTTCTTTATCTTTTTCGTTTTTATAATTAAATGAAACAATCTCTTTTTCAGAATCTTTATTATTAATTAATATTGATAAATTAATAACCGATACATCATCACAATCAAATGCATGTTTGATAGAATCTAAAAAATCTTTATCTAAAACATCAGATAATTTAAAATCTTTTTTAAGAAATTGTGTAGGTATAAAGTCATCATATACATTAGATTTTTTCATGATTTTCCTCCAAAAAATAAAATATAGATAATAATTATTATACTACCCTCAATTATATAAACTTTCCCCCAATATTTACAAATTTAATGAATATTTAATAAAAGTGCATAAAATACATTATTTTTATTATTATTTAATATACAAAATTGTTTAATTATAATAAAATTTTGTAAAATTAAATTTTTTATAATTAAAAACATTATTTTCAAAGAGGAAATAAGATAATATGCAATTTCAACTGAGAAAAATGTTTGGCGTCTCAACAAGACTCCAAAATGGTAAATTATTATTTAAATACTTTGTGCATAGAGTGTGAGGTTTTTTAAACAGTTAATATGTGAATCATGAACATTTGTTTCTTTGAAACTTTTTTCCCATCTGTATATTTTGCTGTTTAAACTGTACCATATATTCTATTTTTAATATATCCACATATGGAATTAAATAAAAAAAACTCCGCCATTATTTTTTTTGGGGTTTAAATCCCAAATTGTCCTCCTTAAAAAAATAAATATATCAGAAATGTGTGTTTAGAATACTTAAATAGATTTAAACTTAATCAATGTTCATGTTATGAATCCTTTCGCGCTGTTTTCAATAGCTCCCCAATAATAACATCCATAATTCAATTCTATATTCTTTGAAGTAATAATAAGCTAATCTTCCAACATCGACATTAAATCATAGAATGGTCTTGTTTGATTGCTTCAGAATGCATCACTCCATTTTTTCAATAGATGCATATTATCTGTTTCGTATTTCTCCAGTCCAGATTTCTACCCTTAGTTGCAATAGTCTTTCCTTTTTTATCAAAAATCTTAGCAATTTGAAATGAAACAATTAATATCTTGATTCTATTAATTGAGTATTTTTACTAATTTTTCAATGAAATATTTAAATGAATTATTCCGTTTAGTTGCCAAATCAAAATCATATGATTTAGAAATTTCTTTCATTAAATCGATACGAGAGTCAAAATGACTATTTTTCATCATGTCATTAAACATTTCCTTTGTTATTCCTTCAGTATCATCAGGTATTTCAAACTCATTAAATATCTCTAAATCAGTATTCATACCTGCTAAAAACCAGCTTTCAATCTCATCTTTGACAATGAAAATAACATCCTTATTTAAATGATTAAAATCCTCTATTAAATCTTCTTTTTTCAAAGTAATACAATCATCCGAAGAATCATAATCCTCCAATAAAATATACTTATGATTTTTTGCATCAAATTTTTGAATTGTTTTATCAACATCAACTTTTCTTTCTTCAGCATATTTAATTGTTAAAATCATTGAAGGCTTAATTTGTGAAATATATGGAACTATAACATTATCTATGAATCTTTGATCATCATTTCCTTCAAGTAATATTCTCAAACTACTCATCTTCCCACTCCAGATAATTGTCTATGAATATTTTATCAATACCCAATTCTTCAATGAAAGGAGCAATTGTCTCATTATTGACTGGTTTTGTAATTTTTGAAAATCCTTCTTCATCCTTTGAAATAAACAAAACATCATTTAAATCCATATATTTTAAAATCTCTGGGCTGTGTGTAGTTACAAAAATTTGTTTATTCTTTGAAGCTTCACCAATCATGTCGACAACTTTAGAAAGTAGGGAAGGGTGAATATTCCTTTCAGGTTCTTCTATGAATAAATACCTTGAATCATCGAAATATAATGATACAATTAATGAAATAACATTGCTTGTTCCATCAGAAATGAAAAATGAAGGAATTTCAATCATATTATTTACTTCAGTAATTGAATACATCATTTGATTATCATTTAATTGGTCTATTCCAATATCCTCAATGTATGGAAGTAAATCATTGACTAAATTCAGGAATTTACGTTTATTATCCTCATCTTTAAATATTTTATTTAAAATGGCTGCTAAATTCTCACCATATTTCGCTAAATTATTGTCTCCATTAATTTCACTAACTCCTTTAGAAAATTGTGGATTGAAATTGTAACATTCAATATCTTTAAAAGTGAATTCTAATGGAATAGGAAATGAAGATAATGGAGAGTTGATTAATGGGATTTTTCTCAGTTTAAAATTATTTTTCACTACATCCAACATTGCTTCGGGAATAAGATTAGTTATTGTGAAATATTCCTCTTCTTTTTTTAATTCAGCTGTAAATTCCCCATGAATATTGTTTATATAAAGAGTATTTTGAGAAATAACCTCAAAATCTGCTTCACTAAATTTATATACATCAAAATTATACACTAATTTTTCAGATAGGATTTCATAATCCCACTCTTTGAAATTAACACATATTTCATAGGAGAAATCTTTAAACTGTAGAGTGATGCTTTCATCTTCTTTTAATTCTTTTTGAAGGTCGGACAAACCAAAATTAATACCTCCAAATTCTTTATCGTCAAATGAAACTTTCAAACATGTTGGATTGTCATCTGAGTTTAAATTAAGATTTTTTAAGTATGGTCCACCATGTTTTCTATATGCTTTATCAAAATCCTGTGATAAGTCTTTTAAAAAATCAAAAATTTCAACAAAATTGGATTTACCTGCAGCACAAGATCCTATTAAAAGATTGGATTTATTAAATTCTACAGATACATCTTTAAAAGTTTTAAAATTTTTAACTTCAATTTTTGACAATCTCATGAAAATCACAACAACTTTTTTTTGTAAATTTAAAATAATTTATGATTATGAATGTATATAAACATAATCATTATATAAAGAATTCACTGGAAAATCTTTTTTAAATGCTCATTAGACGGCCTAGCTAAAAAATAACTGATTGCATGGCGTGAAACTAAATTTTTCAAAGGATTGTTAACTAAAACTTCCCAATGTCTTTATTATGAATCCATTCACGGTGCTTTCCAATAGCTACACGTACAATAACCTCAATTAAATCAACTTCATCAATCTGTTTGAAATAATATTCAGCAGGCCCTTCAAGAATTTGCCTTAAATCATAAAAAGGCCTTGGCTTAACAGCATCAGGATTCATCAATCCATAATTTTTCAATAGCTTCACATTTTCTGTTTCGTATTTCTCAAGTCCGGATTTTTGAACCTTTGTGGCAACGGTCTTTTCTTTTTTATCAAAAATTTTTGCAATTTGAGATGAATCGATTAAAATACTAGATTCAATTAACAGCAATGTTATCTCTTTTCCTTTAACTGTTATTGTTGTTGGATGTGAATTTTCACTATCTAGTATTAATTTCATTTTATTGCCTCAATTATATATTACAATCCCTATCTAAAATATGTTTAGCTAGGAGAATTAACTCCCAACTATTTATGCCCTGAACTTACCTTTAATAATCCTATTAGGTGCATTCATCAAAACACCAACAGAGGTAAGTATGAATAACTTTGTATACATCGGCAATTCATCCCTGATGTCCTTGCGCATGAATTCAATCAAAGGATAGAAATCATACACATCCCCGTCAGGACCTAGCGGTGCAACGGTTGTTCCTGAAATTCTTGAATACAATAGTTTCATTCCAGGATTTTGATAGTCCATACCGATGTATGTTTTCTCGGCAATTTCAGATCCACCGTCACAAACCGCAGTGCCCAATAAATCAATATTATCAATGCCATAATATGATTTGATTGCCTCTACCGGTTCGACCTGTCTGTTCGCTGCAAACATGTCTGACTTTAATGTAGTCAATGACTTATAATTAACCGCCATACTGTTCAGGTTACAGAAGCTTCCGGCGGATTCCTTGAATTTCTCCTGAGCCTTTAGGATGGTAACTCCGCTGTCATCACCTGAAGTGTGATTGTAGGTTGCTACTTTATCATTGTTTAAAATCATGTTGATGGCAGCCTGCTCTATGCTTCTTCCAATCAATATTCCAACATCCTGAAGCATGTCATGGACGCTTATCAAGTTAGAGTCAAGCATCTGTGCTGAGACATTCAACACGCCACCTATTGTATCGATTGATACTGTGTCACTTACAGGTTTTCTTACGTTCAGCTCCTGAAGTGTTGCTCCAGGCGCAACATCTTTAGCTTCGCCCAATTGCCCTTTTGCTATTATCTCATCGATATTTACGCGCTGGGACATGTAAGTGTAATATTGGGAGTTCTCTTCAATTTCCTGTTTTGGAATCAGTCTTGTGAATCTCATCCATTTGGCTGAAGTGTCTGCTACAATCTGCGCCATCACTTCATCCTGAACTTTAGCATTGTTTCCTTTAGTTAACATTAATATCACCTATGGTCTGCATGTACCTGTAAGGGCAAGATGCGGTTTGTTCAACAATATTCCAACCTTGGACTGGATGAACAGTTTTGTATACTGCGGCAGCTCATCATAAATGTCTTTTCTCATGATTTCAATGATTGGATAAAAATCAGCAATATCTGGATCTGATGTAATCGGTGCAACAGTAGTTCCAGAGGATTTGGAATAGAGTACTGTCAACGGTGCATTCCTTAAGTCAAATGCTATGTAGTCCTTTTCTCCAAGCATTGCTCCTCCGTCTGCATGGGTTGTTCCAAGAAAGTCAATGTTGTCCACACCGTAATAGCTTTGTATTTCCTCTATCGGCTGAACCAGCTTATTGCTAATATATGCCAATTGTTTAATATAGCTTAATGTCCTGTAGGATTCCACCATTATTGTCAAATCAGCGCCTGCACCGGAACTGCCTTTAAATGCTTCCTGTGCCTTGATGACAAACTGTCCGAATGCTTCCATTGTATCTTCGGTTTGTGTGGTATTGTATGTTGGAACCTTAGGTGAGCTTACAAGAGTATTGTAAATGTTAGACTCGATTTTATTGGCAATGAGTGTTGCCACATCCGCTAGTAAGTCTTCAAATGATATTCTGTCACTGTCAAATACATCCTTGTTGACATTTAATACTCCTCCGACTGTGTCAATGCTGATAGTGTCTGTTACAGGTTTTCTTATGTTTAACTCCTGCAGAGATGCTCCTGGTGCCAGGTCTTTTGCTTCACCCAAAAGTCCACGTTTGATTGCATCATCAAGATTGATGTTCTGTCTGAAGTAGGTATAGTAATCGGAGTTCTCCTTGATTTCCTGTTTTGGAAATAGTCTTGCCAATCTCAATCTTTTGGCTGACTCATCAGTAATTGTTTGGGCAATTACCTCATTTTGCACTTTTGTATCGTTTCCTTTTGTTATCATGCTTCACCTATGTCATATGGTCTGAATACTTCAATGTAGTTGTAATCGTCTGAACTGGCTACTGGATGCATTGCAATGTATTCCCCATCATCAGATTTGATTGCTCCAGTACTTGTTAAAGCAATTCTGTCATTGACATTAATGTTTGATAATCCACTAGCTAATTTTAATCTGAACAGATGCCCTAAAACCAGAATTGAAGTTTTTCTTCTGCCTCCAGTCATGGTGACAGGATCGTTGACTGCAATGCCTAAAATGATTTCACCTTCAGCTGCAGTGTATTTTTTAACTGTCGGTTTTCCAATGTCTGAATTTCCAGAGAGTGTTACAGCATCATCAACTTTAACTTTGTCCCCTGCATATTCATATCCAGGAGTTTCTCCAGTAGGAGTTGTAACGGTAGTTGCAGTGATGGTGCCTTCATCCAACAAGAAAGTAGTGACTTCTTTTCTTTCTTCAAGCAATATAATTGAATCTGCCATTAAATTTTTCCTCCACTTAATTTATTATATAATTTATTATTTATAATATATAAAGATTTATATATTATGGCTACTTTTTTAAAAATTTAGTGATAATCAACATTAACGATAAATAATTCAAAATAAGGGATAGAATAGAAATAAGCCAAAATAGAGTATAATGGAATGTCCTAGAAATAGATATGACTTATTTCTATCTTGAAAACAAATGTTGGAGTGAAACTAATTTGCCTTCAATAATTTTATTTGTAGATTATAGTTAATAAAAAATTGTAATTTAAAATCTTGTTGATAATGTATACAATGTATACTGTGTAAACTTTATATACCTCCTAGGACAAATATATAATCGGTGATATAATATGGAAACAAAAGCAATCAGAGTCAGTTTATTAAACCATGAAAGATTAGCAGACATTGGCCATAAGAATGACTCCTTTAATGACATAATTACTAAACTATTAGATGACTATGAAGAATATCAGGCAATTAAAGATTTAATTGAAGCAGATAAAGAATTTGAAAACGGAGAAGGAGTTCACTTTTCTTCATTAGATGAACTTGACGCTTACCTAGATGATTAATATGGAACTTGAATTTAAGCGCTCCGCTTTAAAACAATTGAAAAATTATAAAAAGAAAAATCCAATAGCATATAAAATAATCCGTGAAAAATTAGAAGAGATAATGGAAAATCCCCAAGACATACGCTATGAAAAAGTAAAAAAATATCCAAAATATAAACGGGCAAGAAAAGGAGACTATAGAATATGTTTTAAAGTGGAAAATGATTGCATTTATATTGGACGAATTGAAGATAGATCTAAAGCATACCACTAGCTTTAGTCTTCTTTTAATTCATTAACTATTTCTTCACCTTTATCAGTCAACCTGTACAACCTGCCTTTTCTAACTTCCGGATTAATGCATTCAACCAGCTCATGTGCTTTCAGCTCAGACAATATTTTTGAAATATGATTTGTCTTAATCCCTGAATCTTTAGCAATGACACTAGGAATTTTAACATCACCATCCAAAGCTTTCATTACTTTTATTCGGTATTTTGACATTTGAACATAGCTAATCTCGGTTAAGATTTCATCGGTTAGTTCCATGATATCACTTATGAACTTCTTACAAAATAAATTGTATCACTGTCATAGCTACCTAATGCATTGTATGCTGCTTGCGTCATGAACCTGAACTTTCCAAAGACACCATATTCAACACCCATATAGACCGGACCTGATGATTTTGCAAGATACATCTGTATGCCTCCGGAATGTTTCAATGGTATCACCGAATATGCATCAAGCGATTCTGTCTTCCATGAACTTCCATCATACTCATTAATGGCCATGACAGAGCTTGTTACAATAGCTACACGGTAACCTGCACTGACACCAGTCGGCAAGGTTGTAGTTGTCAATATCTCATCGACCGGCAGTTTCCATCCAGCTTCCTCATCACTACCTTCCCCAGTAGCCCCAGTTGCACCAGTATCTCCTTTTATGTTTCCTACATTATCCCAAGCGTTTCCATTCCAAACATAAAGGGAACCGTTTACAATATAACTATCTCCGAGATTGCCTGTCGGATGAGCAGTTATCATTTCCGGGTAAGTGTTATACGAACCTTTAATAGTAACGCTAGTGCCGCTAGCTCCAGTCGCCCCAGTCGGCCCGGCCGGTCCAGTATCTCCAGTAGCTCCTGTGTCTCCAGTATCTCCTTTAGGTCCAGTGTCTCCTTTCTCGCCAGTTGCTCCAGTCTCTCCCTTGTCTCCTTTACTGCCAGTCTCACCAGTTTCTCCTTTATCACCTGTATCACCTTTTGGTCCTGCCGGTCCTGTGTCTCCTTTTTCACCCTTCAATCCGGCCAGCTGTTCTAAAGTGAAGTCTTCATATTTAAATGCATCACCAGTGTCTCCTTTTTGGCCTGTATCTCCCACTACTCTTCCGAGTGCTATCCATTCTGTTTGCACCATTTATTCCACCTCGTGTGTCCATGCTTCGATTAGTATGTTGTTAAATATCATGCTTCCCCCTGCATCGTAAATCATGAATGCAGGATAATAGCTGTCAAATGCTATGCTTTCGGATACATCTCCAGTATAGCTAAAAACTGTTGTTGAACCGTCTTTGATTGTTGCTTCAAGGTATCCATCATCATAGTAGAACTCGAATGTGTACCATTTTGAATCCAGCGTCAGCTGTCCTGTTGTGACACTAATGTCTCTTATTACATGGTCTGAAGTGGAATATCTCACTCCTTTTTTGGCGGCATAAGCGCCTAACTCCAGTATCTTTGTGTCTCTTGTGTGAGACAGTTCTTTGGAGTTTAAAAGGCATATTGCATCGCCCCATCCCTGATTGCTTGTTTTTTTCTGAACCATTCCGCATTTGAAATGAATTCCAGAATCAGTGATGGCAGGTGTTCCTTTTGGAATTAGAAATACTGCGCTTGCACTGTTGGTTTGTTTGCTTACCAGCAATCCTGAATCATTATATCCTGTGTCGTATTCATATGGCTCCAATGTCAGCTCAATATCTACGGGATATTTTATGATGTCAAACATTGAATCATCTGGATTGTCCTCTTCCATTCCGAACAGCTTTATGTTTTCATATTTCCAGCTTTCTGACTGGTTTCCGGCAGTTACTGTTCCTGAAAATGTTGAACCTGCCACGCCAACTGTTAGAGTGACTTCAGCTCTTCCGTTAGTGCCTGTTAGAATATCATATGTTTGTCCCCCACATGTTACTTTAACCGGCATGCCTTCAATTGGCTGATTATCACCATCTTTTATCACTGCACCAGCTGTGACTTCAGCTCCAGCAATGCATTCATTTTCAGACGGATAAAATATTGCTACTGACAATAGATTATCTGTGTATTTCCATCGTTTCAAAAGCTCGAATAGTGTGTCTGAATTGTTATAGTCAATGTTCCATGCGGCTAGCTTTTCTCTAAGGATTGTTCTTGCATTTCCCAGTTTTGTGTTTTCGTCAATGACATTACTTGCAATGCTCATAAAATATTCACCTCATTATGGAGCTACCGCCCTAATGTATTTTATTGGTATTCTCAGTCTTTCATCTGCGACCATGTTGTCTGCGTAAAATACAATGCATGATCCATATGTATTTCCGATTTCGGAACCGTACCAGTATCCGGCATAATGGCTTACACTGCCGTCGGCAGTTTTGTAGTATGTGTAATTTCCTGAACTTCCACCTTCAATATCCACGTAACATTCCCTTACGCTTCCGGCAACCGTATATCCCGCATCACTCGGTGAGCCAAGAAACATAAAGTCATAGGCAGTATCAAAATCAACATCGCAGTTGTCAAAGAATACTCCAACTGAATCCCTGCTGCCGTTTCCAACAAACCCTCCGCCATAGCCTTTCAATTGAGTTGATGACGGAACGTTTCCTCGGCTCATGTCATAACCTATATATACATGAGTGTTGCTGTTGGCTCCAAGAATTGTTGGAGTGTTGTTTATCATGATTGCTCCTTTCATAACTCCCGCTTGATTGGCAACAACCTCAATATAGTTTTCCTCATAGGCCAGACCAGTTGTATCTACGGATTTTACGTTAGTGGCTTTTAAAAGATTGCTTGTGTTTAATAGGGAAGGTGGAATATTGTCTACATATTCCTCATCTTCAAAGTAGTTCATGTAGTATTGCGGAAGTGAATGCTCAGCACTGACAGACGGTTTATTAGTAACATAAGCCTTGTAGATATAGCCTCCACGGTTTGCATCTGCAGTTGCCGTATATGATAATGGAGTTTTTCCTGAAGTTACGGTTGTCCAATTGCCACCTGAAAGGGGTTTTCTTTGAAGTACCACATCAATGCCGTTCATAGAAACATCATTCTTATCTCTCACGATAATATACATGTTTGCACTTTTGGCGTGACCTTGAGGTCCGTCTTTAGTTAGCCATGACTCATAACAGTTGAACTCAATTGATTGGGGATCTGGAACTGGAAGCAATCTTAAAAGTCCAAGAATTCCCAAATCACTTGAATAAGTAATTTCCGATTCATCAAGAATATCTTTAACATCATTTCTAAATGTGGTTAATCTTGAATTCATTGTCTGTTCATTTGTTAATACATCTAAAAGGTCCGGAGGTGTGAATGTCATGATTTAGCTCCCAAGTAAAGTCAAGTTGGCAGTTTGTGCTGCTGTTATTGCTCCAATGCTGTTTTGTAAGTTTTGAATTGCTGTAGCTACCGGTGCGTTCTTGATGGCATTGGTTGTGTCTGTTGTATCCAATGCACTTGCAAGATTAACCGGACCGGTTGCACCAGTATCTCCAGTGTCACCTTTAGGCCCTGTAGCTCCGGTATCACCTTTAGCACCAGTGTTTCCTGTGTCACCTTTTTGACCTGTATCCCCTTTAGCTCCAGTTTCACCAGTATCACCTTTTTCACCTGTAGCACCTGTATCCCCTTTAGAACCAGTATCTCCAGTATCACCTTTTTCACCTGTATCGCCTTTATCTCCGGTTTCGCCAGTTGCCCCAGTAGCACCTGTTTCGCCTGTAGCTCCAGTATCTCCAGTATCTCCTTTGGGTCCTGCAGGCCCAGTATCTCCAGTATCGCCTTTTTCACCTGTTTCTCCAGTACTTCCCGCACTAGCTATTTTAAAACAGTTAACGTAATTGTATTCATCTGAATCTACTACCGGATGCAATGCTAAAAATCCACCATCATCTGATTTGATAGCGCCATTTTCACTTAGTCTGATTTTATCGGCAGGTGAAATATCATAAACATTACTTGCCAGTTTGAGCCTGTATAGTTGGCCTAAGACTAAAATACTGGCTTTTCTTTGACCACTATCCATTACAACAGGATCATTAACGATTATGCCAATGGGCACTTGATTATCCTCAGCGGTGTATCTTTTTACCATTTCTTTTCCTATTTGTGATTTTGGAGAAATTGTAACTGTATCTTCAGGGTGAAGTTTATCTGTGTATTCATATCCGATATCCTGACCTGTTGCGGTCACTACATTATCTGAGGTTATATCTCCATCATCGAGTAAGAATGTAGTGATTTCTTTTCTTTCTTCCAATAAAACGATTTGGTCTGTCATTAACATCACCTTTTTACATTAACACTTCGTATATGTGGTCTCCTTTAACGTTTGGGCTGCATTTGATATTCATTCCATATTTTCTTGCTTCGCTGCAGAAATACAAATCTTCAGAAAGTACTGTATCATTATCATAGATTACATATTTGAAATATGGGTATGGCATTTTTCTAAAGACATTAACATTAACGAGACTGATTCCAAGGCCACCGCCTTTAACATCAAACGGATTATTAGCTTCCATTAATGTTTTTGCATAGATCATGTTTTGATTGTTGAAGTCTTTTCCAAAATCAAAGATGACTGTTTCATCTGTTTTTGTTCTTTTCTTGAAATACCATCCCAAAGCAATATCCGTTTTACAATCCAATAGCTTATTGAGAGTATTCTTTGGAACACTGACATCTGAATCTATCATTAGCACATAATCAAAGTTATAATTAAGTGCAAGCTTTGCTATTTCGTTTCTTGCACGTGCACAGTCATAGCCTTTCACATAATCAAAATAAAGATTAAAACCCTTAGGATTTGTGAGGCCATAAATGCTTTTGAAGCATTCAGGCTTGATGTTTTCAAAGGTTGGAACTGCAATTAGAATCTTACCTTTCATCAAGATTACCTTCCAATTTTTCAATTCTATCTTCCAGTTCATCCAAATTAATCTTATCTTCACGCTCACATCTATACTCATACAAATCGATTAATGCGACAATAACGATGGCCAATGTAAACGGCAATAGTCCTTCAATTAAAGCATACTTTGTAGCATTGGTCATGATAATGTTGATAGCTATCGCCGTTAAAACAGCACTTGAAATTGTTTTGGTAAAGTTGCAAATGAAGATTTTCTTTTTTATTTTGTTCATGATAACAATATCCTCCAGAGAAGCCTATTGTTTTTCAGGATAGCCCAAAACTCTTTTAGCTTTTTGTTTTGCGTCTTCAACATCTCCTTCACCCCTAATTCTACTTGCATAATGACTGGCTATGCCCAATATTATCATGAGAATACAATAAGAAACAGTGTTTTCACTTATGCCTAATGCTTCTGAATAAAGCATGACAATTGGAATAGCTGTAACAAGAAATGAAGTTAAAATGTCAATGTCCTTTCTGTTTGCTTCCAGGAATTCATAAATCATTTATATTTCCTCCTCTTTGTATGTGTGAGTTAAGATTACTCCGTCAACGCAAATCTTTTCTTCTGACTGGTAAACTTCTTCGGCGTTTTCTTCTATTTTCATCCAGGATTCGTATTCTTCGATTGTTTCAAAGTATTTTATGTATTTCATTGTGCCTCCCATGTAATTGAGTAATATAATATTCCGTCTTCGATTTTAAATTGTATAATGGGTTTGATGGCATAAGGATAACCTGAATCAACGTATTTTGTGCCGTTCCAGTAAAACCAGTGGCCTGTTGATGCGTCAATGTATGGTCCTTTGTTTTCTAAAGTTCCGACAAGTTTCCTTATTGTCATGTGTAAACCTCACTATTATATTATATTTTTTATTATATATTTTATTATATAATTTATTATTTATTTTATATAAAATAAACTTGTTGGTCATCATCACAACCTTCCCATTCCATGTAGAGCTTGTTGTCTTCCCAGACAAATCTGACATTATTGACAATAGCCACGTCCGGAAGCTCACAATAAGTGACCCCATCAGCATCCTTGACATAATTGACCTGAGCCATGATGTTGGATTCGTTAGGCACGATCATGTTCACCACATGTGTGATTTCATCCTGTTCAAAACTGCAGTCTCCAAGGTCAATGCAGTTCTGAGATTCAGGATACATTTCAACCTCAGACATCTGACGATAAACTCCAATGTAATCAGTGTGTTCATTTTCCGTTAGATTAACGATTGAGAGTAGCCTTAGATCATGGCCTTCAACCGGATTGCATTCACCGTCACTGTCAATGTAGATTCTGGTATTCGGCAATATATCTGCAGGTGCAGGTCTTTTCAGTTTCAATCTGAAAACATCACCTAAAACTGCCACAGTAACAAGAGTGTGACCGGAACTTCTGACCTGAACTTTACCTAAGAGATAACCAAAAGCCAGTTCACCAGCTTTAGCTTTTCTGACTATTGTATGCTCCATTGTTGAGGATTCATCTAATGTTACCATCTCTCCAACCCTGCACTGGTTTTCTGAAATCCAGGCCGTATGCTCTTCATTAACATAGAACTTCTCGCCCTCATCAAGTAGGCAAGCTATTACATCCATTTTCTCTTCATGGTTTAATCCTGTCGGATATCCACGATTATGTCCGATTGTTTGTCTGTATTCTTCAATCATGTTAAAACACCCAATCCCAATTATGGTTAATTATCTTATCTGGAATATGAAGTCCAGTATCGTCCATGTCACTATCATTAACATCCCACATTAACGTTGAGCCTTTGTAGGCTTTGGTATATTCATGACTTCCTTTATATAAACGGATGCCTGTTTTATCTCTTTTGGTTACTGTTACTTGAGGAATGCCATTGGCTGCAAATAATGGGGATGGAAATATGATTAGCCATTTTAAATCAACATAATTGTATTCTTCAAAACTTGTTGTTGCATACCATTCCGGAGAAATTTGCACTTCAGCGTAACTGTTTTGATAAAATTTAGTCGCATTGTTTCTGAGAAACCCTTCAAGATAATCTGATGTATTTGACGTTCCTGTTCCTACACGGCCATGTATATGGTATTGTTTCCAGTCTCCTTCCCCGTCACTTCCTGAAGCATAAGCATCAAAGGAACTGGCCATTACCAGAGTTTCGGCTCCGTTAAACATGCAATATGATTTTTCATTATCTGCAAATGTCAGGAGGGTGGACTTCAAATTCGCCTGATCAATTGTGAGATTTAAATCTGATTGCATCATGACACTTCCGGTTGTTGTACCATGATATGTTGCATTATCATTAACACTAACATTACCGGCAATTCTTTTAAATCTTGCAATGGTAACACGGCCGTTGCTTAAACTCCCACCTGAAGCAATGTTTGTGATTAAATCAGTTGGAGATGTTCCTTCAAGGTTGGGAACAAATCCAGCTCTTAAAAAATGACCCCCATCTGTTGAATCAATGTTGATGCTTAAACCTGAGTAGTTCATGAAAAATTGTGAGTATGTATCAGAGTTTGCATCAAACATTATCACATCACCGCCAGTTGATAAAGTGCTTGAGAAGGATGTTCCTGTATCATAAACATCCAAGAGTAGCTTTGTGGTTTGTGAAATCTGGTTCACAGGAACTCTTGCAAGTATTGCTGCGCCTTGTGTTCCATAAGATGGAATGTATAATACCTGACATTCACTACCGTTTGAAGTTTTAATCTTCAGGTTTTTCAAATCACTTCTGAAATAACTGGAATAAGCAGTGCTGGCTAACTTGTCCAAATAGATATAATCATAGGTGGATGAATAGTTACCGCTTCTTTGGTTGTAATTAGTCATGACAATATTGATTTGTAATTTTTTCTGCAATGTCATAATTAATATTTTATTATCCTTTTTATATAAATTATATAATAAAAAAAGTAATATCAAATATTGGCATTAACGACTCCAACAATCATATCAAAATCAGAATAACATAAACATCACTAATTTGTCAATGAAAACCAGCTTTCGAAAAATATCAAACATACAATTCATGGAACAATTCAAATAGTTCAACTAATGGTTTCAATAATACCAATGTAAAAATATTTTCTTTTTTGCTATATTTTAATAGCAAAATGACAAAAACATATAAATAGGATTATAGAATGTCTATAACTAGTTAAATAGTTTTTTAAAATCAATTAAATAGTTAAATTTAAATACAACCATTCACAACATCATATAATAAATATGGATTAAAAATTAACTTTTAATATCCATAATGGCAGATATGGTGGTGATATCAAAATAAAATAAATTTAAATTAAAACCAATTGCAAGAACATACTGAAATTATTTAATAAGGAGATTATAACAATGAATCCAGAACATAAAAAGAAACTTGATGAATCAAATGAGAAAATAACTATCGAAGATATTCTAAAAGCAATAAAACAAAAAAACGATAACACAAACATCCAAAAAGAACTTGAAACACGTCTCAGAAAGATAACCCATTTGAATGAAGATGAATTAAAAGTTACTAATTCTTCAAAAAGCTATTTGGGATTACAACTTCACAATGTTGATGATCCAGAAGTAATAATTAAACTAGACCAATTTATGAAACACGAAAGTAAAATTGAAGAATACGGAGATTATTTATTAATAGAGTATAAATTAGACAAATAATAGTAAAAAACCTGCATGTTCTTAAAAATTTTCTTAAAAAATTCTAATTATATTATAATTAGAATATTTCTTTATTTTTTAAACACCCCTAACCGTAAAGAATATATGTCATGAACTCAATAAATGAAACTTTATTACTATTAAACTAAAGGAGTGTAAATTTGAAGAATATAAATAAATTTTTATGTATATTAATATTTTTTTGTTTTATAATTTGTTTAAACTGCACCTATGCAGTTTCAGACAATGCAGTCGAAAATGATACATTAAGCGTTGATTATCAATCAGATGATATCTATTCTGATAGTATAGAGGGTTCACCAGATGATAATAATGTTGATGAAAAAATTGAAAATTCATCCGATGTTAAAATTCAAGACAATAATGCGAAACCCAGTAATGTTGTAAAAAAAGCTAGTTCTACAGTTAAAACAACTATTACTGCAAAAGACGTTACCAAGTATTACCAAGACGGAACAACACTTAAAGCTTATTTAAAAAACTCAAACGGCAAAGCATTAACTGGGAAAAAGATTACAGTAAATTATTCTGGTAAAACTTACTCACGTACAACCGATTCCAAAGGTTGCGTCAGTTGGAATGTTCAAAAAGGACCAGGAACATACTCCGTGAAATTCACATTCAAAGCAAGCGGATATCAAACAAGCAGCAAAACAGCAAAAGTTACAGTAAAAAAAATGCCAACAACATTAACCGCAAATAATCTTGCATTCACATATGGTGATGGCAACAATAAGTTAAAAGCAACACTAAAAGACAAAAATGGAAAAGTCCTAACAAATAAAACGGTTGTTTTTAACTTTAATGGTGAAAACTATAATCAAAAAACTAATTCAAAAGGAGTTGCAACTCTAACCGTCAAAGCAGAACCAAAAAATTACACCACAACAATTTCATTTACAAATTCAAATTATGTAACAAGTAAAAAGACAGTAACCGTAACAGTCAAAAGTATCCCTACAAGTTTAACTGTGAATGATTTAACTTGTCAATATGGTGAGAATAATGTATTATCCGCATATCTTAAATCCAATAATAATGCATTATCCAATCAAGATATAGTTTTTAATTTTAATGGGCAAACATATACCTCCAAAACTGATTCCAATGGTTTAGCATATTTATCATTTCAAGCAGAACCCAATACCTATTTAACTACAGTTTCTTTTTCAAAACTTGGTTATACAACATGTAGTAAACAAGTAAATATTACTATTAAACCAATACCTGTAGATTTAATTGTTAACAACTTAACTTGTGAATATAACAAGAGCAATTACCTATATGCATACCTTAAAAGTAATAATCAGCCATTAGTTGGTCAAAATGTAACATTTTTTGTTAATAATAACATTTATAAATTTACATCTGATTCCAATGGACGAGTTGCATATGGTGTCGATTTAGTACCTGGAGATTATGTTGTTAATGTAATGTTTTCAAATAATCATTATGAAAAAGTTAATAAAACTGTTAATTTGAAAATATGTTCAAAATTAACTAAATTTGAATATAGCTTAATTATTCCAAACTATGTAAACTTAACAAATGCATGGCGTCTAGTTCCAGGTTACCTTAAGCCAGAATATATTGCGCAAGGCGGTGCTGGGGGTAAAGTAAAAATGCCAGTTACACGAGAGTATATAGTTTTAACAGAAACTAATAGCTATGAATTTAATACAAATAACATAAAATCAAAGAATTTGGATTATAGTATTACAGAGTTATCTAATTTACACATTACAAGTAATTCAGATTATGCGAATTTTACTTATTCCAGTTTTGTTTATGAAGATATTAATCAAATAAGCGCAGTATACCGGCAAAAAGAATATTATGGAATGTTATATCCTGATTATGAAGAATTATTATTGGTGGTGAACGGAGTTACAAAATTAAGTATCGGTTTTACAAATCCAGTAGGCTGGGATGAAACTGGCGTGAGATTTGCATTCATTAATAATGATTTAGGGCATCATCAAGATGTGATGACCTGTAGATATGATAAGTTTAACAATTATCAATATTTACGATTTGCTGAAACCGGAGAATCAGTTGTATATTCTGACAATATGCTTAAAATTAGTAATTTTCCAACTAAAGAAAAGATTCACACACATTTTAAAATAAATGGGACTTCAATTATGAAAGACGAATGGATTAGTTTTGGTAAACATTATAACCCTGAAAATTCATTTGAAGTAATCCAAACATATGCAATTACAGATAAACAGATAACTAACAACGATTTAGATTATTATATTGGATTAAATAGTAGTTTTCCTGTTGGATTCATGAAAGCCTCATATGGTACTTTTTTAACTGCACTAAACACTATCAAAATGTATGATGAATTTATGGAAAATGCTTCA
>NZ_CACXXB010000026.1 GCF_902771435.1 uncultured Methanobrevibacter sp.
CTCCATATGGCACGGTGCTGTTGTAAGGGGAGATACAGACTCCATCACTATTGGAAACAATTCCAACGTTCAGGACAACTGTGTCGTTCACTGTACCAAAGGCTTTCCGGTGGTAATAGGAGAAAATGTTTCCGTCGGTCATGGTGCGGTAGTTCACGGCTGCAGGCTGGACGATAATGTACTGATTGGAATGAACGCAACAGTTCTAAACGGAGCACACATATCTAAAAATTCAATTGTGGGTGCCGGAGCAGTTGTAAGTGAAGGCAAGGAATTTCCAGAAGGCAGTCTGATTTTAGGCATCCCTGGACGTGCTGTAAAGGAACTCTCAGAAGAGCAGATCAGACATATCCAAGAAAATGCGGACAATTATGTCAAACTTTCTAAACAATATAAGGACGATTAGTAATGAAGGTTCCGGGCAAATCTCAGGGAGAGATTGCCGAACAGTTCGGATTGAATAAGGATGAAATCATTAAACTGGGGTCCAATGAAAATCCATGGGGTCCGTCTCCAAAAGCAATGGAAGCTATCAAGGCGGAAATCAAGTCAATTAACAGATACCCTGAATCCCAACTCCATGAACTTGTAGAGGAAATAGCCAAATATGCAGATGTTGATGAAAATCAGGTCATCATCGGAGGAGACGGTGCTGATGAAATCATCGATGTGCTTGCAAAGACATTCATTGATGAGGGTGATGAGTTCATCGTGCCTCTGCCGTCCTACATGTATTATGAATACCTGCTCCAGCAATACGGTGCCCGTCCGGTCTATGCAAGATGGGATCTGGATAAAAATGAGCTTGACGCAGATTCAATATTCGATGCAATCACAGACAAGACAAAAATGATTTTCCTGTGTTCTCCAAACAATCCTACAGGCACCCTGATTGAAAAGGAGGTTCTGTCAGATATTGCAGGCAAAAATCCCGAAGTATTAATCGTTATTGATGAAGCTTACTTTGAATACTCTGAGGTTACAAACAAGGACCTGATCAATGAATACGATAATATCTTCATCATCCGTACAATGTCCAAGGTACTGGGCCTTGCGGGAATGAGAATCGGTTACGGCCTTGCATGTGCGCAAATCATCGAGTACATGCACAGAATCAAACCGGTATTTTCACTTACAAGACTGTCTTTTGTAGCCGCTCTGAATACATTCAGGGACACAGAATACATCAGGGATTCCATTGAAAAGGGAATCCAGTCAAGGCAATACCTCTATGATGAGCTGTCCAAAATCGATTCGCTGAACGTTTTTCCTTCCAAATCCAATTTCATGCTGATTGGAATTAGGGACACAGGTTTTACCGCAAGTGAACTTGCACTGGAACTGATGAAAAAAGGAATAATCGTAAGGGACTGCACCTCATTTAAAGGTTTGGACGAGTACTGGATTAGAATAAGCATCTGTACTCTGGAAGAGGATAAAAAATTCATTGAAATCATAAAAGAGGTCTTAAACTAATGTATGTTGGCGGATCAGTAATTTCTTCAGTTGAGTTTCATGGAAACATGTCTCTGGTTCTTTTCATGTCAGGATGTCCCCTGACATGCAGATATTGCCACAATGTTGAACTTCTGGATGATAAAACGGAAAAATCTCTTGAAGAAATCAAAAAGGAAATAGACTCTTCAGCGGACTTTCTCGATGCCATTGTAATTTCAGGCGGCGAACCGTTAATGCAGACAGATGCTATAATTGAAATTTTCAGCTATGTAAGGCAGATTGGACTTAAGACAAAACTGGATACCAGTGGCGTATATCCAGATAAGATTAAACAGCTATTGGATTTGAAATTGCTGGATTTCGTTTCACTAGATGTCAAGACCACATTTTCAAAATACAGAAAAATCACAGGTTCCAATGTAGGCTTTCAGGTCAAAAAGTCCATGGAAATGATCAATGCGGACGAAAATGTCCACCTTGAGGTAAGGACAACTTACGTTCCGACATTGCACACAAAAAAAGATATAATTAATTTAGCAGATGAAATCGAAGCTGACATTTACACTATCCAACAGTTTAGAAATAAGAACGTTCTCGATCCAGCTTTGGAAAAGGTTGAGGTTCCAAATCCTCATGATTTAGCCGATTTGGCCCGTGAAATCAAGCCATACTTTGATGGCATAGTCAAAGTCAAATCAGCAGAATTCGGTGAACAGGTTATAGAATAGATTTTAAGGAGGAGTCAGATGCCAATTTTGTCATTTTCAAGTAATGATATTGATGTAATCACTGGTAAGAAAACCAGAACCATACGTAAAGCATGGAAAACTCCACTTAAAGTTGGGGACAGGCTCTATTGTTACTGGAATTTAGTTTCAAAAGAAAAAATGAAGATTTTTGAAGCGTTGGTGACTGATGTTGAAAACATTCCTTTTGAAGAAATCAAGGACAATGATGAGCTGGCTCGAAAGGAAGGTTTCAAGGATTCCTATGATATGATGAGGGAATTCAAAAAAATGTATGGCGGTCAAATCAGCGATAAGGATGAATTCCAGATAATCTATTTTGAAAAGCTTCACATTGACGAGTGGAAAGGTGACAAAATAGATGAAAAGGCAATGATTACCAAAAGGGCGGATATCCTTTTTGACAGCGGCAAGTTCGACAAATCCACAATGTGTTATGATGCCGCATTAAGGCTGGACCCGAACGATGTTTATCTGCTCAACAAGCAGGGCGATAATTTATCAAGGCTGGGCCAGTTTGACGAAGCCATCAGCTGTTATGACAAGGCTCTGGAAATAGAGCCGGATAATGAATACATTCTGAACAATAAGGCTATTGCACTTCTCAACGCAGGAAGAATCGAAGAAGCATATAAGGCAAGCACAATAGCTTATAACTATCGTCCGAGCAGTCCGATTGTTTTGTATTGGAGAGGATTCATTCTGGAAATGCTTGGAAGGTATGATGCCGCTTTGAGGGTATACGATAAGCTCATTGTCATTGACGGCGAAAACCCTGAAGTATGGAATGCGCGCGGAAACCTCTTGACCGATATGGGCAATCTTGAGGAAGCTATCGAATCATTTGACAAGGCAGTTGAAGTCTGTCTGGATGATTCGGATATGGATGCCAATGCAATCAACAGAATGGGCAATGCCTACATTGATCTGGGCAAATTTGATGAGGCGTTGGAATGCTTTAACAAGGCCATTTCATTGGAGAAAAATAACATTGATTTTTTACTTAACAAAGGTGTTGTATTGATGGAATTGGGCAAGTTTGAAGAGGCTGTTGATAGTTTTAACAAAGTATTGCTCAGAAATCCTGATAATGAAGACGCATTTTTCTTGAAAGAAGAATGTTTGGAAAACTTTTAAGCATTTGCATTT
Source organism: uncultured Methanobrevibacter sp. (assembly GCF_902771435.1). Taxonomy (GTDB): domain Archaea; phylum Methanobacteriota; class Methanobacteria; order Methanobacteriales; family Methanobacteriaceae; genus Methanocatella. The sequence continues at coordinate 3,354 of NZ_CACXXB010000026.1, forward strand.
CATAATGTAGATGCCTTAATCTTATTTTATTTATTTTTTAGTTAACTTTCATTATTTTAAAAATAGCTATTAAATTTACAATAGTTTTAGGGGTAAGTGTAGTTTTAATTATATTTGAAATCAATATAATTAAAACAAATTCGGTGATGGTTTTTCGTGTTGATTATTTTTTGTATTTTTTGATTAAACCGATTCCCCAGTCAGTCATTTCATCAGCCTTTTCCTGTGAGTCGGACTCTGCAAAGCATCTGAAAATTGGTTCGGTTCCGGATGGTCTGATAATTACCCAACCATCATCTTTTAGGATTTTAACACCGTCTGTTAAGTCTAATTTGAAATCAGTAGTTTCCTGAATTTCTTTTGCAATGCTTGACATTACAAACTCTTTTTCATCATCAGGACATTCGATTTTCATCTTTTTGGCATAATATACAGGAAGTTCCGCTACCAATTCGGATAGAGGTTTTTTCTCCTTAGCCACAATCTCCAGGATTTTGGCAACGGTCATGACTGCATCTCTTCCGTAAACGAAATCAGGGAAAATGAGTCCTCCGTTTTCTTCTCCACCAAATAGTCCATCTTCATCTTTGAGTTTACGTGCTACAAGCAAATCTCCGACTGCAGTGGCTATGACTTCTCCGTTGTATTCCTCTGCAACATCATAAATTGCCTGGGATGTTGCAACGGTAGTGACAATTATTCCGCCGTTGTTTTCCTTAAGCATCTGCTTTTCAACAAGGGTGAATGTCTTGTCTCCCAAAACGAAATTTCCTTTCTCGTCAATGCAGATTGTTCTGTCGGCGTCCCCGTCGTGAGCAAGACCGATGTCTGCACCCAATTCCTTGACGACGCTGATGAGTTCCTGAAGGTTTTCCTCAATAGGTTCAGGGTCACGGCCAGGGAAAAATCCGTCGGCCTGGGCGTTGAGTGTTGTCACTTCACAGCCAAGTTTCCTAATCAGGTATGGGGCGGTGTAGCATCCTGCACCGGATCCGCAGTCAACAACCACTTTCAGTTTGGCGTTGCGGATAGCTTCGCCGTCCACTTTGGAGATTGCCTCATCAACATATTCCTCTATGATTTTGTCATTGTTGTAAATTTGACCGATTTCATGGAACGGTACCCTGTCCGGCTCTTCGTCAAAGTATAATTTTTCGATTGCCAGATCCATTTCGTCAGGTATTCCGATACCGAATTCATCTAAAAATTTAAGCCCGTTATATTGCGGAGGGTTGTGTGAAGCTGTTATCATCACTCCGCCGTCATAATATTTGCGGACGGCATACTGAACTCCTGGTGTAGGCAATATTCCTAAATCCACTACATCACATCCACTTGATAAAAGACCAGCTTTAACTGCTTCTTTCAACATCGGAGTGGAAGTTCTTGGGTCTCCTCCAACAGCCACGGTTCCCTTAACCAGTGTACCGTAACAGGCTGCAAGTCTTGATGCGAACTCGGGAGTCAAAACATCATTGGCGGTTCTTCTAACTCCAAAAGTTCCAAATAATCGTTTTTTATCAGACATGTTATTGTTTCCTATACATTTTAATATTGTTTATTTTTGTGTTTCAATCAATAAAAAGCTATTTATTATTTAATAATTTTCAGGCCGTCTCCGCCCGATAAAATTATTTCCAAATCAGAATTGTATTCTGTGATTTTGCCGGTGGCTTCAACTTTCCTGTCCTTGAAGTCATGAATGTCAAGGCTGTTCGACTGTATTTCGGCCAGCTGCTTTTCAAAGACTATCAGGGTCATCTGTCCGGTTCCATCATTTATGGTTAAAAAATAGCTGCTTTTGGAGTGGGAGGATGCGATGTCGGTTACAACGGCATCAATGCAAACCTCCTCGTCAACCATTCCACGGTCAATGTCCTCTATTTTGACTTTTTTCACTTCAATTGAAGGCGTAAAGATCAATAGGCCGATTATTCCAATCAGTGAAGTGACCAAAGCTATTCTCAATAGTTTGTCGTCTGTGATTTCCATACTTTTTCATTGTAGTTCCTGTTAAAAATAGCCGATAGGATTTCAACTTGTAAAATTTAATTAGGTGCATAAATATAGTATTAACCATGTTTGAAAATCTTACAAAAACTGAATTGTATGCAATCCTGGCAGGGGTTTTCACTGCATGTCTTATTATATCAAATATTATTGCCGGAAAGACATTTGACTTTTTTTCTTTTGTCCTTCCCTGCGGTGTGATAATATTTCCGGTAATCTACATTGTCAATGATGTTTTGGCTGAGGTATACGGATATGAAAAGGCCAGAAGGGTAATTTTACTTGGATTTTTCATGAATCTTATTGCGGTTATCTGCTATAGTGTGACAATCTGGCTTCCGGCTCCGGCATTTTTTGAAAATTCAGATGCCTTTAATGTCGTTTTGGGCTCCACTTTCAGATTGCTGGTGGCTAGCTTTGCAGCATATCTGGTAGGGTCTCTGGTCAATGCAAAACTGATGGTATTGATGAAAGGGTGGGATGAAGAAAAGCTCTTCCTGAGATGCATCGTCTCAACACTTTTCGGTGAAGGTTTGGATGCAGTTATATTTATTTTCATCGGATTTTATGGGACAATGCCTCTGGAGGCATTAATCTTGATGATTATAGCACAGGCATTGTTTAAAACATTATATGAAATTATAGTTTATCCTTTAACAAGACAAGTTATATTCCGAGTCAGGGCAATGCCTGAATATTAATTTCCTGTATTGTACATGGAAATTAATCTTTCAACGGTATCCGCATCCATCGGACTCTTGTCTTTTCTTATGTTTTTGACGACAGGGAACCTTAAGGAATATCCTGTTTCATATTCCGGTGATTCGACAATTTCGGAAAATGCAATTTCCAGCACTATCTTCGGCTCGACCTTGATTTCACGGCCCTTTGTTGAAATCTCAAGTTCCTTCATTTTTCCGGTCAGGTATTCCAGAGTGGCGTCATCAAGACCTGTTGCGGCATAGGCAACGGTTTTGAAATCATCATTTTCATCCCTTAGCGCAACCAGATATGATCCGACGAATTCTCCTCTTTTTCCTATACCGTAGGTTCCTCCTACAATTACCATGTCCAGGGTTTCAGGCTCTGCCTTATATTTGAGCATTTTCTTGCCTCTGAGTCCAGGAATGTAGGGTTCCTTGCAGTCTTTAATCATTATTCCTTCATGGCCTCCCTCTATGGAGGTTTCAAACAGCTCCTGAAGTTCGTCAATATTTTCCGGAGTTCCGACCTTCATGGGGCTCGTCAATCATCGGGACCTGGTAGTACAGCACGTCAAACAGGAACAGTTTCAGCGGCACATTTTCCATGGCCTCCTCCACATTATGCTTTCTTCTGACTCTGTGGAGAATGTTTTGGAACGGGAGAGGTTTCCCGTTTCTTGTAGCTATTACCTCACCTTCCACAATGTAGTCTTCATGAGGAAGGTATTCGTCAAACAGTTCAACGATTTCGGGAAGTGCATGGGTAATGTTTTCAAGTCTGCGGGTAAATATGTTAATTTCATCTCCGTTTCTGTGGACCTGCAATCTGATTCCGTCGTATTTTGTCTCACAAATTGCACATCCCATTTCCGGTATGATTTCATCAAGCGGCGGTGCCAATTGGGCAAGCATTGGCTTGACCGGTGTTCCCGGAGTCAGGTTAAGTTTTTTAAGTCCTTCGGCACCTTCCTCTTTGGCGGTTCTTGCAACAACTGAAAAGTCGTTTGTAAGCATCTGCGCTCTCTCGACTATGGCCTTGTCAATGTCAAACGCTTGGGCTATTGCATCCCTGACCACCCCGTCCCCGACACCGATTCTCAGCTCTTCGGTTATTGTACGGGTCAGGTATTTGGCCTCTGTTGCACTTGCCTGTGAGAGCAGCTCCAAAATGACTGCAATCTTGCGGTTGGTTGAACGTGATCCGCTGATTGTGGATAGCTTGCGCAGGCTATTGAATACGAAATCTATTGTAAGAGGCTGTGAGAAGAATGTCATCTGGGATTTTTTGGCGTATAATTTGATGCATGCAAGGCCGATGTCTCCTTCGTCACGCACTGCATCTTCAACGGCGGCCTGGGTTGTTCCGACAGCTTCGGCAACTGCCCTTTCAACCAGCTTTCCACCAATGCCTATTTCTTCTGAGCTCCATGCTGGAAATACGACACCCAAAATCAAGAGTCCCACCTTTTCAATGGTGTCGGAATCCAGTTTCTTTAGAAATTCTGAGATAATTTCAGTTTTCTCAAGCCTTTTGGTTGTTGCCTCAAGCGCTGAGTAGACGTCTACAAGTTCCTGATATTTCATCAGAAATCACCCTTTGCAATTTTTACAGCACAATATTCTCCGCACATTGCACACATTTCATCATCGTCAAGTTCACACTTGTCCCTGTACTGCCTTGGCTTGGATTTGTCCAGGGCCAAATCGAATTGTCTTTCCCAGTCAAATTCCCTTCTGGCCTTTGCCATGGCTTTCTCACGTGTCCATGCTGAATCAAGACCTTTTGCAACGTCTGCAGCTTCGGCCGCAATTTTGGATGCAATCACTCCCTCTTTCACATCTTCCAGACTTGGAAGTGAGAGATGTTCTGCAGGAGTCACGTAACATAGGAAATTGGCGCCTGCAGTTGCAGCAATCGCTCCGCCGATAGCTCCTGTAATGTGGTCATATCCTGGTGCAAGGTCTGTTACAAGCGGGCCTAAAACATAAAATGGGGCTCCGTGACAGACGGTTTTTTGAATTTCCATATTTGCCTTAATCTGGTTCAATGGCATGTGTCCTGGACCTTCCACCATGACCTGGACATTGGCATCCTGTGCCCTTTTGACGAGTCCGCCAAGGTTTACAAGCTCTTGAATTTGAGGGATATCGCTTGCATCAGCCAGACAGCCGGGCCTCAGTCCGTCCCCTAAGGATAGTGTGATGTCATATTCATAGGATAACTCCAAAAGGTAATCATAATTTTCATACAGCGGGTTTTCCTCACCGTTGTGGTTAATCCAGGAAGCCATGAAAGTTCCCCCACGGCTTACAATTCCCATCATCCTGTTGGCATCCTTCAGCTTTTGAACAAGGTCCTTTGTAATTCCGCAGTGGAGTGTCATGAAGTCCACTCCCTCTTTTGCCTGATTTTCAATGGCTTTAAAGATGTCGTCAGGGTCCATGTCGATGATTTCCTTGTTTTTAGCTAGAGTGACGACTCCCGCTTCATAGATTGGCACGGTTCCTATGCAAATGTCAACGGCTTCCATAATCTTTTTTCTGAATAGCTTCAAATCAGATCCGGTTGACAGGTCCATCAGTGCGTCGGCACCATATTCCTGAGCCAGTTTCGCCTTATTGATTTCAAGTTCAATGTCATCAATTTTGGATGATGAACCGATATTCGCATTGATTTTGGTCTTCAGGCCTTCACCGATTCCGCATGGCTTTGAATGTCCGTTTACATTTTTTGGGATTACGACCAATCCCTTGTCTATTAATTTAGCTAGTTTATTTGCATCTATATTTTCTTCTTTTGCAACATATTCCATTTCCGGAGTTATGTTTCCTTTTTGAGCTTCGCTTTTCTGAGTCAAATTTATCCCTCGAGTTGACTAATCATTAAAGATATTTCAAATTCATACTATATAGAATTTTTTTAAATTGTTAAATTTTATTGTCAATATATTTTTTATAATGAAAAAGGCATACAGTATTGTAAAGGTGGTTATATGGTAGAAGATAGACATGTGATAGAAACATTGGGAAAGGTTAAAGTGGTAATTGAAAACGGTGAGATAACCGAAGTGGGTTCATCAGACATGAAATACTGCCCTATGTTTCATGCAATGCATAAGGTGGATGAGCTGAACGAGGAATTCATCAGAAAAAACATCAATTTCAGAATAAAGGACTTTGGAATGTGCACTCCTGAAAGAGTGATTGAAATGGACGATTTGGTTACAGTTGGCATTTCTGAAATACTGAAAACAAACATGGAAAATGGAAGCATTGACTGTGTTGTCGGAGCATGTGACGGTGCCGGAACTGTAATAATGACAAATCCCCGTGTGGTTCAGGGTGTAGGCGGAAGGGTATCCGGCCTGATTAGCACAACACCAATTCATGAAGTCATTAAAAATCTCGAGAAAACTGATTCAATTGTCTTAAATCCAGATACTGCCGAGTTAAATCAGCTTGAAGGATTAAAAATAGCCCTTTCAAAAGGCTATAAAAACATTGCAATAACTGTCATACCTTCTCCTATGATTAGGGAGCTTCGTGAATATCCTCTTGATGATGATGTCAATGTTTATATTTTTGTTGCCCATACCACAGGCGTTGATGCCGAGGAAGCTGAAATGCTGTTTGAATATGGTGATATTGTAACTGCATGCGCCTCAAAAGAGGTCCGCAGATATGCTGATGAGCACCAAATATATTACTACGGAACCAAAGTGCCGATATTCTGTGCGACCGAGGATGGAAGAAGATTTCTGGACAATCGTCTTGAAAAAATTAATAAGCCGTTATCTACAAAAGATTATCCGAGGGATAAAAGCGATTCTCCTCATGAGTTGCTTTAAATGGAGGAATAATTATAAAGAAAATATTTTTTGATACTGAAACAACTGGTCTTAGCTGCATCAATTGCCAAATTATAGAACTGGCCATGATTACTGTCGTTGACGGTGAAATTGTAGACCAATATGATGAATTCATAAAATGTGAAAATCCATTAGATCCAAAAATAACTAAAATTACCGGCATTGATGATGAAACACTTGAAACTGAAGGGCTGCCTGAAGAGGTTGTTGCAAAGCATCTAAAGGAAATGTTCGATGAGGAAGCATTAATGATTGCCCATAATGCACAGTTTGATTTGTCTTTTATATATTTCCTGCTTAAAAGACATTTTCCTGACGAAGCTTACACTCTTGTTGAAAAGATGGCCTGGCTGGATACTCTGACTGTCCTTAAAGACCGCAAGGATTATCCTCATAAATTAATTGATGCAGTTGAACATTATGGTGTTGAAAAAGTTAATTTCCATCGTGCCATTGACGATACAAAAGCATTATATTGGGTTTATCAGAAATTAAAAGAAGAACGTGATGACTTATCAGAATATGAGAATGTTTTCGGATATAATCCTAAATATGGCATTGGAGGTAAGGAATTTAATTTTATAGAATATAAAAGACAGTATTATCACAATCGGGGATTGTTGCCTGAAAATATGATATTGCCAAGATTGTGATGGCTAATTTTGGAGGTTATGGGAAAGATGTCTGTATCTTTCCCACGATATGGTTAGAATTTAATAATCGTTAATGGAGGAATAGGAAGAAATTGTTGTTTTCTTCCTACATGTATTGAACTAGCTGTTCATCCTGGGGTTGGTTTCCAGGTTTTACTTTATCGATTGCTTCTTTAAAGTATTTATTAGGGATTTCACTGGCTTCGAGATTTTCTCTTAAGGCCAGCATTGCTGCTTCACGGCAAACTGATTCGATGTCTGCTCCAACATATCCGTCAGTTTGTTTGGCAAGTTTTTTAAGATCAACATCTTTTGCAAGAGGCATGTTTTTGGTATGTACTTTAAAGATTGCAAGTCTTGCTTCTTCGTCAGGTTCTTTGACTTGTATGTGTCTGTCAAACCTTCCAGGTCTCATCAAACCTGCATCCAGAATGTCCGGTCTGTTTGTTGCAGCTATGATTGCAACGTCTTCAAGTTCTTCCAAACCGTCCATTTCAGTCAGCAATTGATTTACTACTCTTTTTGTAACTCCACTGTCAGTATCATTTCCACTGCGTGCTCCGGCTATTGCATCAATTTCATCGAAAAAGATTACTGTTGGTGCTGCCTGTTTGGCTTTTCTGAATACTTCTCTGACTCCTTTTTCAGATTCTCCGACCCATTTGGAGAGAAGTTCAGGACCTTTCACTGAAATGAAGTTTGCTTCACTTTCGCTGGCCACAGCTTTTGCAAGCAATGTTTTACCGGTACCCGGAATTCCATAGAGCAATGTTCCTTTTGGAGGTCTTATTCCTAAGCGTTGGAAGGTGTCAGGATGTTTTAAAGGCCATTCGACTGCTTCTTTCAGCTCTTGTTTTACATCTTCAAGACCGCCGATATCATCCCATTTGATGTCAGGGATTTGAACGAGCACTTCTCTTAATGCGGAAGGTTGGATTTCTTTTTGAGCGTTTTTGAAGTCATCTCCTGTTACCACGATTTTTTCCATTATCTCTTTTGGAATTTCCTCGTCATTCTGGATTTCCGGCAGGATTCTTCTGACTACTCTCATTGCAGCTTCCTTACATAGGGATTCAAGGTCTGCTCCTACGAATCCGTGTGTGGTAGTTGATATTTTATCAAGATCAACATCTTCTGCAAGAGGCATGTTTCTTGTGTGGATTTCAAGAACTTCTTTTCTCTCTTCTGCATCAGGTACTCCGATTTCAATTTCCCTGTCGAATCTTCCAGGTCTTCTTAAAGCAGGATCGAGGGAATCAGGTCTGTTTGTTGCACCGATAACCACTACTTGTCCACGTGATTTAAGACCATCCATTAAAGTTAAAAGCTGAGCAACGGTTCTTCTTTCAGCTTCTCCATTGGTCTCTTCTCTTTTTGGGGCAATAGCATCCAATTCATCAATAAATATGATTGAAGGTGAGTTTTCTTCAGCTTCTTCAAAGTATTCTCTCAGGTTTTCTTCGGATCCGCCGACGTATTTGCTCATGATTTCAGGTCCATTTATTGCAATGAAGTGGGCATCACTTTCACTGGCTACAGCTTTAGCCAGTAATGTTTTACCAGTACCAGGTGGACCGTGCATCAATACTCCTTTTGGTGGGGCAATTCCGAGTTTTTCAAAGAGTTCCGGTCTTTTAAGAGGAATTTCAATCATTTCTCTTACTTTTTTGACCTCTTCTTTTAATCCTCCGATGTCTTCGTAGCTTACATCCACAAGGTTTCCGACACCTTCGATTTTGCTGACGTCTACCGGGGACTCGTGAAGCTGTACCTCGGTGTTAGGTCCTACAATGACGATGTCTTTCGGATTTGTGGACACGACTGCAAATTTGATTTCTTTCATTGCAGGTGTAAAGTCCATCAGTTCATCGAAAAGGCTGTTGAACCCTCTGTTCATGCTTGGTCTTGGTGCTCTGATTTGAGATCCGATGATGTCACCTTGCACCATTACTTTGCCTGCAAATAATCCTCGAACGTCTCCTTGTACACGGATATTATTTTCAATAGGGGCTAAAACAACTTTTTTAGCTTCTGTTGCTTTAGTTTTTTTAATTGTAACTTCCCCTCCGATTGTTGCTCCTGAATTTTTACGAACTAACCCATCGATTCTTATGACTCCAAGACCAATGTCGGTTTGGGAAGGAAGAGCGATTGCTGCAGTTCTCCTTTCCCCGACGATTTCAATCAATTCTCTTTCTTGTATGTTCAAATCGTCCATGACGTTAGGATCAAGTCTTGCTACTCCTTGTCCAACATCCTTTTGGGAAATTGCTTCTGCAACTTTTAATGTGATTTCATTTTCTGCCATGATATCATCTCCTTTTATGGCTGTGATGTATGTAATTGTAATGTCAAAATCTTTTTGTTACTTTTTGTAACTTTATTGACAAACATATCTGTGTATGTTTTACTATATAAAGGTTTCGGTTTTGAGGTTTCAAAAATTCCTTTTAAAAAGAGTTTATTTTTCTGTATTTAATGTAAATGGGTATATTTTTTTTAAATAAATTGTCTGATATTTTAAAATATAAAAATAATAAAAATGAGATGGTTGTAGGTTGATTAAAAATTTAATTACTTTTGGACAGTTTAATATTTGTTCGTATCAAATCGAACAAATTATCTTATGATTCCGCCGAAACCTGTGAACAGTTTTTTCACCTTTTCGATGTCTTCCTTTGAAAATGCTGTAACTTCAAAGGTTAAACTTATGGAATTCTCGTCAATCTGCGGACCGTTGTATGCGTCGGTCAGTTTGATGTCGATTATGTTTCCAATATTCATCACGGTTTTCTGTATGGTTTCAACATGAACGTTTTTCGGAAACATGCAGCTGATGGATTCGGTTTTCCTGTTCCAGTTTTCTATTTTCCATTGGTAAAGCTCGTTGTCAAGCATTATCCTGATATTTGCAATACGCAGTTTTTTGGTTTTTGTCCCATTTCTCAGCACTGCGGTTTTGCCGTCCACGCTTTCCAGAATTCCGGTGTGTATCTTGCCTGAATAAATATGCTTCAGTCCTATTTCCTTACCTATTGACTCGAATAATATGCTGTATTCATAGTTAAGTGCGCCTATTGCCTTATCACTTCTACCCAAAGCGTTTTTAATGTCGCCCATATGTTTTGTCGCATTAATTGCAATGTCAATGAATTTCTCCTCGTCTTTGCTGTTGATGGCATCCCTCAGTTCAATTGCAGCTTCAGTAAATGTATTTCTGATTTTCGCGCCGTTGGTATTCATGGACTGGATATTGTAGGTCAGATAAGGATTCTGTGAAACGATACGTGCAATCATGTCTATCATCAGGTTATAGATAGGACTTTCATAATCTTCAGTTTCAGATATGTCCACTTTTAATTTTTCTATGGCTGAAGCGGTTGAAATAAATGAAAAATGAGTTAAAACCTGCACAATGCTCATCATGAAATCATGTTTTTGGGCTGTAGTTTCAATCACTCTCATATTTTTGCTTTCAAGGTATCTGTAAACCCTATCATACCATTCGCCCTTCTTTTCGGGGGTCAGTACAATAACCTGATTGTCAAGCCTTGTGGTTCTGGGACCGAAAATAGGGTGGGTTGGAATATATTCGATGGTGTCCGGCAGCACTTCGCCCATTGTTCTGGTAGGTCCTTCCTTGACTGAAGTCACGTCAACCATGACTGAACCTTCCTTCATGAATGGGGCCACCTCCCTGATGACGTCACAGGTATGTTCTATTGGAACGGAGATGACCAGCATGTCACTTATATTGGCCAATCCAGCATTTGATTCAATATAACTGACGTTCATTTTATCAGCTACTGATCTGCCCTTTTTGTGATCTCTTCCGGTTATGTATACATCAAATTCATCTCTGAAATAGTAAATGAGGGTTTTACCTAAACCGTCACTACCTCCAATAATTCCAACATTCATGTAAATAGATTATGTTTTTATAATTAATAAGGTTATTATTCAAGCCGTTTTGCATGTGAAATATATTTGTCTTGGCAGGGTTCGATAAAATATATCGGATAATCATCTCAGCTGAGGGTATTTTGCGCAGGGACACATTAAATTAATTGCAAAAGGGGTAACTTACATTAATAAGGAAGTATAAAATATTTTTGAAAGCATGAAGATTATAAAACAAGACACAAAAGACGGAATAATTGAAGTGGTTCCGGAAACTTTAGATGATTTGTGGCATCTGTCCCATATCGTGGAAGTTGGCGACAATGCTTCGTCCAAGACAACCCGCCGTATCCAGGACAATACCGGAGATAAACTCAGAAGCGACAGGGGAGTCAAGAAAACATTTTATTTGGGATTGGATATTGAAAACATCAGTTTTCATTTGTTCACAGGCAAATTGAGGTTAACTGGAGTCATTACAAGAGGTCCTGAAGACCTGATTCCGCTCGGTTCCCACCACACATTGGAAGTTAAATTGAACACTCCTCTTACAATCCAAAAAGAAAAATGGCCGAAATGGGCTATCAACAGACTAAACCAGGCGATTGACGCTTCCAAAAAATTATCTGCAATAATTGTCGTTTTGGAAGATGATACTGCAACATTGGGATTGATGAGGCAATTCGGAATTGAATATTACGGGCCGATCAAGGGCAGCGTTTCAGGCAAAAGGATTGTGGATAAAAACCGCCAGAAAAACATCATCAAATTTTATGAAAAAGTCATTGAATCTATCGTTAAGTTTGATTCAATTCAAAATATCGTCATTGCAGGTCCAGGCTTTGTAAAAAATGATTTTTATGACTATTTAAAGGAAAAACATAAGGATTTGGCTAAAATATCCATCCTTGAAGCAACAGGTTCCGGAGGCCGTGTAGGAATCAGTGAAGTTTTGAAAAAGGGCACTGTTGAAAAACTGACGGCTGAAAATAGGGTGGCTTTTGAAATGGGTGCCATCAATAAATTACTGGAGCAAATCGGCAGAAATTCCTCTAAAATAGCTTATGGTCTAAAAGAAGTTAAGAATGCAATTAATATGGGTGCAGTTGGTGAACTTCTGATTTTGGATACTATGGTGGCAAGTGAAAACATGGGCGATTTGATGGACATGGTGGAAAATATGAAAGGTACTGTAATGGTCATCAGCAGTGAACATGAAGGCGGAAAACAGTTAGAGAGCCTAGGGGGTATGGCGGCTATTTTAAGGTATGAAATAGCTTAATATTTATATATAATTAACTATTTAATATATAATATATTAAATCTTACAATTTGGGAGTTATATGTATTCATCGATAGCATATGCATTAATTTTTGTTTTTATTCTGTCCGTAATAGGAACAGGAATTTTTGACATTATTTTTAGATTCTTTGGTAAAAGAGGTTATTTGGGAAATCTATACCCTAATGTCCGAGGAGGAATTCCAAGAGGCATTGGCTTAGTCCCATTTTTTATTTTAGCTTTATATTTCCTGCCGGGATATAATAGCCTTATTTTAATCATTGGTATTTTTGCATTCATCGATGATGTGCTGGGAAGAAAAAAATCGCCGTTCGGAATCGAATGGGGACAGCTTTCAAGAGGCATAGGAATTATTCTAGTGATTGTTGTAGGTCTCATTGAAGGTTATGGAATTTCTTCAATTTTCATTGCCTTGATGGTTCAGCCCCTTAACATATCTGATATGCAACCGGGCTCAACATGCATTGTCACTATTATAATGTCTTCTTTAACAATCGTGCTCATGCTGATTTTCGCATCTCCTGAAGTGGCTGAGCTTCCGGCAATATACACTCCGTTACTGATACTGGTAGTTTGTTTAGGGTACTGTCCTCTTGACTTCGCCGGCAAAATCATGCTGGGAGAAGTTGGTAATCATGTATTCGGTGTAGCATTGGGCGTTTCATTTTATCTGTTCGGAGGATTGCCTGGATTGATTGTAATGTTCATCATTACCACTGCACTAATTGCATTTGTGAGAAGAAACAATTTAAAAGTATTCTTCAGACGAAATTTAAGGTTATTGGACCCTACATTCGGTGATTACTTTATGGATGTTTTAACTGGTGGTGGATTGGGTGATTTATGCAGAAAACGTATTTTAAAAGATAAGCAGCCGGTGATTACCAATCCGATTTTAATACAATTAGGTTTTAGGAGACTGGCATATAATCCATATGCAACACATCCGAAAAGATATGTGCCTAGCAAAAAAACTCCAGCGAGATTAGGTAGGTAATTTAATGAAAGCATTGTTAATTGTTACTGGAAGGGGCTTAGGTGGAGATGCCGCTGTAGCTCTTAATTTAATTAAATCATTGGAAAAGAAAGGAGTTACCTGTGAAATCGCTCTCGACGAGACCGCTCCTGGATTATTATTTAAGAAGAACGGTTACTCCTGGCATAAAATATCCATTCCTCAGGCGGGAGGGCATTCTGCAACCAAACTTTCCGCAGCAAAAGGAGCTTCAAAATTAATATCCGCTACAAATAAAGCAAGAAAACTAATAAAAAGTCAAAATTACGATTTTGTTGTAGGTGTTTTAGGAGGAGGAGCTATTGTAGCTTCATTAGGTGCTAAAGCAGCTAGGACAAAAGCATTTTCATTAATTTCCACTCCTCTGGATTCAAAAGTTTGCCCTAAATTCAACGAATGTTTTATTTTGCCTGAACTGGACAAGTTCAGATGGGATGTGCTTCCTAAGAATATGGACAAGTCTTTTTATCCTCTGCCTCAGGATGCAGGAAATGGTGATGGCAAAGAAGCTCTTTTAAAATTAAAGGAATATCCTAATTTTGACGAGAACAAAAAGACAATAATATTTTCCTCAGGATCATCTATTTTTAAGGGAATGGTCGATGCGATTTGCAAAGTCAGTGATTCTACAGATGAGTATAATCTTGTTCTGGTAGGTATTCCGTTAGATGATGTCAGTCTGGATGATATTGAAGGTAAAAACATAATTTATGCGGGATATATTGACTGGATCAATCATTTATTCAAATTTGTCGATTTGGCGGTTTTAACTGATGACGGTGTTTCCCTTCAGGAGTCACTGTGCTGTGAAACTCCAATTGTTGCCCTTACTCATGTCAAATGGGGAAGATACCAGAATATGGCCGGAGTATTTAAGGGAGCCATTGTGGAATCTCCGGTTGATGATGTTTTTGAAAGCATAAAATACGCATTCGACAATTATGATTCCATAAGCAAAAGCGCTTCAAAATACGGTAAGCTATGCCTTGAGGCCAGTGATGTTCTGGCTGAAAAAATGATAAAAAAAGTTAATAGTGGTAGTTTATAACCACATATTTTTTATAATTTTATAATTGGAGTCTGTAGACGGATGGACTTCTAAAAAGTCACCATAATCATCTAAATCATAATCCATTCTCATTAGATATGAGAGATATGCCACATCACTTGTTGATGATGGGGATATTGAATCAATTCTATTTATTTTATTGTTTTTGCTGTCGAATTCCACTTCTGTGTATCCTGTTTCACCTACCAGAATATTCCAGAATGAACCCGGTCCGGCAATTCCAGGTATTCCGATTGTGGCCTTGTCATCATCAGGGCATTCGGATTTTTCATTTTTAACAAAACTCGCTTCCATGTTCAAACTTAATGTTTGAGGAATGCAGTTGTAGCTTACTTTATTTGCATACCCTGCCATGTTTCTTGCAGCTGTGATGCCCTCCATTCTAGCTACTGGTGTTAGCTGATATCCTCCAGTAACATCACCTGCAGCATATATATTCTCCACACTGGTTTTCATCATTTCATCTACTTTGATTGTTCTGTCACTGTTCAGCTCAACAATGTCCTGGGCAATTTCACTGTTTGGGGTTCTTCCTGTTGCGAAAAATGGAACTCCTTCAAGTTCCTTTCCGTCATCGGTTAAAACCTTGTCTTTAAACGCTTCACTGACATTTGTGTTTTCGATGATATTGACGTTTGGAATGATTTTTTTCAGGATGTAGCTTTTTGCATTCTCGCCGATTTCCTTTAAAAATGTTGATCTTGCAAGAACATTGACTTCGCTTCCTAATGTTGAATAGATATTAGCTATTTCACAGGCGATAATGCCTCCCCCAATGACATTCAGCTTTTCGGGAATCTTATCAATTTTTAAAATGTCCTTATTGGTGAGACCATATTCGCTGCCCTTTATGTCCGGAATAAATGGGCGCGCTCCTGTGGCGATGAGTAAATTTTCATATTCGAAGCTTTCCCCGTTCACATTAACTGTTTGCCCGTCAATGCTGGCTTCACCGTAGATGATGGTGTTTCCAACACTTTCATTTTCCATCTGGTTTAATTCACGAAGCATTTTCTGGGTTTCAACAATTTTTTCAACTATCTTTTCGTAGGAAATCTCTATCTGGCTTTTGATAAATCCATAATTGTTGAATTTGTTGTTTGAATCAATGAATTTTGTAATGTCGGTTAATGCACAGATAACCATGCATCCCTCATTTAGGCAAGTGCCCGCTATATGATTTTTTTCAATTAAAGTAACTTCTTTTCCAAGTTTTCCAAGCTGCATGGAACCTAATCTTCCTGCAGGGCCGGAACCAATAACAATATTTTCCATTAAAACACCTGTTTAGTTAATTTTATATAATATCAATTTAGTAAATATAATATATTAAAATTTTTGGAGATGGAATTATGTGTATCGCAGCACCTGCTCACGTTGTTGAAATTAATAGAGAAGAAAATTGGTTATATGCTGATTTTGGTGGAGCAAGACAACAAGCAAAATTAGACTTATTGCCTGAAGTTGAAGTTGGAGATTATGTTCTTATCCATGCAGGCTATGCAATTGAAAAATTAACTGAAGAAGCTGCTAAAGAATCTTTAGAAGCTTGGGAAGAACTTTTAGAAATTCTCGAAGAAGAAGACAAATTATTAGAACAAGAAAGAAATCAATAGATTGACACTCTTGTTACTCCTTTTATTTTTAAAAACTCATTTATTAAATCGCCTTTAACGGGTTCTTCTGTTATTATTGTTAATAATGGACTTTTTTGAAGCTCTGTATCTTCAGCATAAGCCTGTCTTATGCCAATATTTTTTTGCGTAATCAGATTTGTTGTTGCAGCCAGTATTCCCTCGCTTTCAGATCCCACTTCTATTTCAATGACTCCCAGTTCCAAATTCTTTGCAATATTCTTTAGAAGTGTTCCGGCAGGGATAATGTTTGAAAATAAGTTGTTTAATTCATCATCTTCTTGAATTATTTCGATTGTTGATTTGATTGCTCTTCTGTCAACATCTGCGGCAGTAGCTAAAGCCTTATCGCTTATTTTTAAGTTTCCGCAATAGATTTTGCCTTCTTCATTAATGCATAATCCCAATTCGATCATTTTTTCTGCAACTCTCATCCTTGCAGGATATTTTTTGAATTTTTCATTAATTTTTTCCCACATTTTAATCATCATTCCAACTTTTTGTACATTCAAGTTAAATTATGTCCGTGGAAGTATATAAAAATTGTCATAAAAATTTGTCATTTGGAAAGAAGTTTTTAAAAAGAGTAAAATTTTGATAAAATTGTCAGGAAAGGTGAAAAATTCTTAAAAATAGTTAGAAGTAGGCTAGATGGGATTCGAACCCATGACCTCCCGGTTATCAGCCGAGCGCGCTAACCAAGCTGTGCCACTAGCCTATGAAATATGTGTGACAGTTAACTGTCAACACTTATACTTATATTAATTACTATATATAACCCTTTCGGTTATTCATAGAATTAATTAAGATTTTTGAAAATTTATCTATTAATCATTTCGTTAATGGAGTCTGCCATAGCATGTCCTTCAACGATAATTTTTGCATTTTCAATACCTTCAACGTTTTCAGCTCTGATTTTAGCATCAGCTGCAATACGTGTGATACTCATACAACCAGGGTTGGTTGGTTTGAGGGTAATTTCAGCTTGATCTCCATCTACAGTAATATTTTGTACAATACCCATTTCTACAATGCTTACGCCCATGTGAGGGTCGTTGATTACAGAAACAGCATCTTTAATATCATTCACTAAATCTTCTGACATAAGTTGTCTCCTAATTTTTTGTATTTATGTATTTTTTATTAATGGTATATAAATTATTTTACTCGATGTTTAATTTTCACACCAATACCATTGTCACATTCTTCCATTTCACGGCCAGTCATTATAGCTTTACCGACTCCAACGACATCATCATCTTTAACTACAACCACTTCATCGTTTGGAATAATATTATGGTCTGCTTTATCAATTCCCGGAGCAAAAACAGTATTTGTGGTTAAATCAAAATCAATGTTGACAATATTGATTCCCAAATCCTTTAAAATTTCTCCACCAGGTAAATTTAATCTGAATAATCCATAATCCTTATTTAATAGTGCCAATTGGGTTCCACTTGACAAAACTCTTTTATGATACATTCCCTTGGTTTTAACATTGTCCGGAATGAATTTGTCTCCATTCTCACCAAATTGATATTTTGCAATTGACCTTAACTCATGCAGTGTTTTTTCTCTTCGGTTAACTCTTTGATGCTTTTTAAGTTCCATTCTTAAATTATATAGTGAATCCGGTGAAGTAGGTCTTTCATCAACACATACATTCACAAAATCATCAAGATATGCTTCTGCGGATTGCAAATATCCTCCTGCAAGATTGGCTACAACGGTTTTTCCTTTTGTATACCTTTCTATTAGTTTTCCGGTCTCTTCGATTTCATCTGCTGACCATTTGCCGGTTGTACTCACGTCATAGGATTGTATTGGAAATGTATTTTCAAGCTCTCTCGGACAAATTCCAAATGGGGATGTTACAATCAGCTCCTGGTAAGACCTTGTCAGCTTTCTGAATTTCTGATGTGATTTTGAATTGGAATAAGGTTTTTTCATACTGCAGGGCAATAGAACAACAGTGTCCCCGAGAGGCTCCATCATTTCCATTCTTTGTCTCCATCTCACCGCTTCCGGACGGTACAGGGATTCTTCGCTTGAGCATATCACTTTCATTTTTATTCCTCAAATGGTTTAATTAATTCATTATCAAGTTCAATTAATCTTTTAATATTGTCTTCAGGATTTTCTATTCGTCTTTTCCATTTTTCTATGACAAAATCAAGATCCACTTCCTCACTGCCGCTCACCAGATTATCTGCATGCGCAACAATTTTTTCTTCAAGCGTTTGCGGAACATATGATTTTTCTCCAAGGCCCAAATCTTTGGCTTCGCTTTCTGTGATTCCCGCGCCAATGTGTCTTTCAATGATATTCAGGACATCCTCTCCATATCCATATCCTCTGGCAATTTCAACCCCTGCAATTGCATGGGTGATGCCATGAGTCCGGGACCTGCCAATATCATGTAAAAGCGCTCCTTTTTTGATTAAATCATAATCTGCATTGTCAAAATTAGAAGCTATTTTCATAGCTTTCGCACAGACTGCTTTTGAATGTTCGATGACATTTTCAGGAGTATTTTCTTTTTTAAGTAATTCAATCTCTCTATTCATCGTTTTTCTACTTTTTTGTTGAATGCTTTCAAATCTTTATCAATTTGTTTTATTTGGCCTTCGATGTTTTCTATTATTGGTGCATTGTCCTGGAATTCCACTTCCTCTCCACATGGACAGAAGAAGTCCTCATCGGAGGCTTCATCAAAATTGTATCTGACATGACCAAGAGGGCAGACGAAAAATATGTTGTTTCTTTCCTCTTCTAATGTTGCATTCAGATTTGATTTTTTCTCTTCGCAGTCTCTTATAATTTTATTAATCAATTCTTCTTCATCGAATTTCCAAGAATAAGTAAACCACTGGGTTTCAGGGTTTTTACTTCTTTTATAATTAGCAATTTTTAAATCATAAAGTTTGTATAATATTTTTCTGACAATATTCAATTTGATGCCGGTTTTCTCAGCAATCTCTTCATCGGTTTCAACACCGTCAATTAAGGATTGAATGATTGGTATGATGGTTTTTTCAACAGTATTTTTAATATCCTCAGCAATGTATTGAATTTCTTCAGGAGGAAGTTCCAATGCTCGTATGAGATTATCAATTCCTTCGGGGATTTCTTCTTCAGGATATCTTTCCCTAAAATTTTTTTTAAGAGTTTCTTCGTGGTCTTTTTCAACAATTTTTGATAATAATTCCTTCACTAATGGATCTTCTATCATTTATTTTCCCCTATGCATTAATAGTTTATATTATCATATTTGAAAATGAAAAATAATAAAAATATAAATTATGATAAAATACTATTGTTTAGTTTTGTTTTTTTTATTATAAAAACATAACTAATTTATTTCTATTTTTAAAAAATCAGTAGTCATTTAAAACATCCAACATATTTTCAATAATATAATCGACTTCCTCATCAGTCAATGTGGAATATATCGGCAGACTAATTTCATTTTTAAACAGGTTGTATGCATTAGGATAATCATCAATATCGAAGCCTAAATTTTTATAGGCAGTCAATAGCGGAAGCGGTTTGTAGTGAACGTTGGTGCTTACTCCCCTTTCTTCCATTTTGATTATGATTTCATTTCTATCTTCCAATGTGGCATCCTTGATTCTTGTAAGATACAGGTGTCCTGATGATTTTGAGGATTCTGTTGTGTGCACAGGTGTAATTAATTTGGAGCCTGCAAAGCCCTTTTCATATTTTTCAATAATTTCATGCCTTCTTTTTAACATGGAGTCATATCTCTCGATTTGCGCAAGTCCGATGCCCGCCTGCACGTCAGTCATGTTGCATTTATATGCCGGAAGAAGAATGTCATATTCCCATGATCCCTTTTGGGTCTTTTCCAGTGCATCCTTGGTCTGTCCGTGAAGTGAGAGAATTTGATACTGCTTGTAGATTTTTTCACTGTCCAATCCGTCATGATTTTTCCAGGTTACAGCTCCTCCTTCTGCGGTTGTTAAGTTTTTAACGGCATGGAATGAAAAGCAGGTGAAATCAGCAATGCTTCCTGCTTTTTTGTCATTTTGAACGGCGCCAAATCCATGAGCGGAATCGGCAACAACAATTATTCTGTCGAAAGCTTTTTGAATGTCGTTGTTTGCTGTGAACAGCTCTTTTTTGCTTTCGATTATTTCAAATATTTTATCATAGTCACATAAAATTCCGGCAATGTCAACTGGTATTATGACTTTGGTTTTGTCTGTAATTGCATTGCTCATCAATTCATAGTCCATTTCCTGTTTGTCTTTCTGGCTGTCCACCATTACGGGTGTTGCTCCAACATGGCAAATTACGCTGCATGTTGCGGTGTAGGTGTAAGCCGGTACAATAACTTCATCCCCCTTTCCGATGCCGAGCAATCTCAAGGTCATTTCAAGAGCGGTGGTTGCAGCACTCAAACAGACTGTTTTGTCGCTGCCGCAATACTCGGTTATTCTTCTTTCAAATTCCTTTGTTTTCGGTCCGGTTGTAATCCAACCTGATTTCAATGCTTCGACTACTTCTTCAATTTCTCTTTCTGTTATATCCGGGGGTGAAAATGGTATGTTCATATGTTATCTCCGTTGACTTCTTGTGGATTTTTATAGGTAGGAACACATTCTCTGATTGTGCCCTTAATTATTTCTTTATCGTTAATGTCATTGTCCAGGATGTATCTAAATTTATCCAGTTTTTCCTCAATATCATCCATTGTAAATTCCATAGGTTCTGTGATGAATATCTTTTCGTGGTTGGTCTCTTCAAGATTTTCCTCATCCATCAACAATTCCTCATATAGTTTTTCTCCAGGCCTCATGCCTATAATTTCAATTTCGATGTCTTCTCCCAGTTTCAGTCCTGATAATTCAATAAGGCTTGTTGCCAGGTCATAGATTTTTACAGGTTCGCCCATATTCAACACGAAGATTTCTCCGCCCTTTGCATATGTGATTGACTGTAAAACCAATGCAACGGCTTCAGGTATTGTCATGAAAAATCTGGTGATTTCCTTATGGGTTACTGTAACAGGTCCTCCTTCAGCAATCTGTTTTTTGAATAATGGGACAACTGATCCGTTACTTCCCAAAACGTTTCCAAATCTCACGGCAACATATTCGGTTTCACTTTCCTTATCCTTTGCCTGGATAATCATTTCACACATTCTTTTGGTGGCGCCCATTATGTTTGTAGGGTTCACTGCCTTGTCTGTTGAAATTAAAATGAACCTTCTGGTTTTGAATTTATCGCAGGCTTCTACAAGATTGTATGTTCCGAACACGTTGTTTTTAATCGCTTCAGTTGGGTTATTCTCCATCAGGGGCACATGTTTGTGTGCGGCGGCATGGAAAACAATTTCAGGGTGATATTCTTCAAACAAATCGAATATTCTCTGCTTGTCTCTGATATTTGCAATTATTGCCTTGATTTCGTTATTGGGGTATTTTGCCTTCAGTTCCAATTCAATGGAATACAGACTGTTTTCATAAATGTCCAGCATTAATAATAGCTTTGGATTGTGGAGCATTATCTGTCTGCAAAGCTCCTCACCGATGGAACCTCCTCCACCGGTCACTAAAACAATTTTATTTTCAATTAAACTTTTAATGTTATTGTTGTCAAGTCTGATAGGGTCTCTTCCAAGAAGATCCTCAATTTCAATATCCCTTAAGCTATGGTAAAGATTTTCCTCAGTGATGAGTTCCCTCAAATCAGGCAATACCTTAACCTTGGCGTTTGTTCGGTTACATATCTCAAGGATTTCCTTTTTGTTTTTATTGTCGATTGTCACTATTGAAAAGAAGATTTCATCGACATCATACTGTTCACAGATTCTTTCTATGTCATTTCTTGTTCCGATAATTTTTACTCCTGCTACTGAATAGCCCATACGTTTTTTGTTGTCGTCGATGATTCCTACAATGTTATATTCCCCTTTTAATGTGGAATTCAAAGTTTTAATGATGTCATTTGCGGAATATCCTCCTCCGATAATGAGCAGTTTCTTTTGATTTTCAGGAGTGTAGTTAATTCCCTTGTTTACAACGTCTGCCAGCAGGACATATTTTGTCAGTAGGCGTGAAGCAACAATTATCAAACCGATTATCACACCGACAATTAAGTTAAGTTTGATTGAAGGGTTTTTCATCTTCAGAACCAATTCTTCAATCAGGGATACGATGAGTGTTGAAATTACTGAAAGTATGATATATATTATATAATCCTGATTGTTTTCATATCTAATGATGGTATTGTATCTTTTGAATATTCTAAATACAATTTGGAAAACAATAATTGCCAATATTATGCTTATAAAAATTTCATGCATGGTTACTTTGCTTGTCGGATTCATCAGAAATGAATCTGTGATGATAACAGACATCAGGTAGTATCCTAAAATGATTGCAACACAATCGGCCAAAGGTAACAGGAAATTTCTATATTTACCGAACGTATCAACTTTCATAACTATCAAACTTTCAATTTTTTTATCAGAATTATGCTGTAATTTCAGACTTTTAATTTTATTCTATTAAAAATATATTTTTATAACTTGTTAAATATAAAATTTTCTTCGAATTCTAGTAAGACTCTTTCAAAAACTTTGTTGATTTTCATAATCCTTTTTGCGGTTGTCATTCCAAATTAGATCTCTGCGATAGATTCGTTTTAAAACACCTCGTGTGG
>NZ_CACXXB010000027.1 GCF_902771435.1 uncultured Methanobrevibacter sp.
GTGGGACTACGGGAATAGCCTAGAAAACGCCAAATAAACAAGTGGCACAAAAAAACAAATCTAGGAATCCTCGACTTCTACAAAGTCGAGGTAGTTCAATCTGTAAATGCATACCAATTTGTCATCCGGTCAGGATGGACAATGACCCCCATTTTTGAATAAAGTTTATTCAATATGTCAATACGAGTTACAACATCAGGCTGATTAATCATTTCTCTAGCTTTCCTACGATTTTCAGAAGAAATCGATTCAGCCTTACTATAACCCGCATCACGGGAAACGTAAACAGGATTCTTTCTACAATCAGAATTATTCATTTAAATCTACCCTCATCAATTTTATATTTTCAAACTCATTATTTAAATAATTTAACAAGAAAATCCCATAATCTCTATCTACATTATCAATAACAAGATAACCTTTTTCTAATTCAACATTAGTTTCACGTAAATAAGATTCAAAGGATTTATCCGCATTTTTACGAATATTTTCAATGACATCCTTGTCAAAAATTATTTCTTTTGATTCTAAAATCCATAGCTCATTTTTTGTAGATATTATCTCATATTCTTCAAATTCATTGCCCAACATTTCAAAATTTTTACCAGAAGGAGGAGAATAATATTCATGAGGATGATTATGTATAGATGCAATATGCATTCCTTTCAAACAATCCGAATAAATTACTGCACTTACTTCATCCGGTTCATAATCTGAAAAATTACAGGAAACAATATTACCGGTATGAATATCAAAATAGATTAGACATTCACATTCTAAATCGTAAGTTTTCCTTCGAAACATATCTGCAGTTTTAATTGCTTTTTGAGAAAATTCTTTAGGTAAATTCTCTTTAGTTATTGGAGAAATATCCCAGTTAATTGGGAGGTGACGATATCTTTCAAATTCCTTATCAGTTATTTTTACTTCAAAGGGAATCAAAAATCCTCCTCGATTATCTCTTAACAATTCCTTATGGGATTTGATAAAACTGTCGAGGTGAAGTTTGTGTATAATATTGTTAATACTATTTTTCGAAACCATGAATAATCAATATGTTATTCAAATTATTTATACTGCACAGTTTCAAAAAAGAACAATTTTACATTCTGAAAACAATTTTTTAATGCCAGACAACTTTTTATTTAAATTGAAAAATATGGCATTTCCAATCCCAAAATCATAATCAAATAAATATTACATCTTAAAATCAATTTTAATAAAAGAAAGCTATAAAAATTATGACAAATAGAGTAAAACCTTATATACTTTAACCCACATATATAGATAACATAGTGTAAATACTATATTTTCTACATGTTTTTTAATTATTATTTTACCATATATTTAAACAAGGTAGTTAGGGTAGGGTATAAATATTACTCATCAAATGCTCTCTCATTTAATTTAAATATAGTCATGATAATAAAATTAAACATACTTATTATAAGGAGGAAAAATTTTGGCACAAGACGAACAACAGATGGGACTTGACTGGGAAGAGGATTTTCAAAGATTAACCCCGTCACAGTTCTTTAGAAAGAACAAGCAAATGCTTGGATTTACAGGTAAAATTCGTTCTTTAACTATTGTTTTTCACGAACTGATTACAAACAGTTTTGATGCATGTGAAGAAGCTGGAATCTTACCTGATATTGATATTGAATTAAAACGTGTCGATAAAGAACATTATATCTTAAGACATAAGGATAATGGGCCAGGTATTCCTGAAGATTATGTAATGCAAGTATACTGTATGATGTTTGCAGGATCAAAATTCAGAAACATCCAATCCAGAGGACAACAGGGTTTAGGTTGTAGTGGATGTGTGCTTTTATCACAAATGACCACCGGTAAACCAGCCCGTGTAATTTCATGCTATAAAGAAGGCGATGAAATTAAGGGAGTCAAAATGAAATTCCAAATGGATGTAGAAAACAACCGTGGAATTTTAATGGAAAGAGAGGATTATCCTGCCGAACAGACCGGTGTTTGTATTGAATTGCAATTTAAAGATGTTTCATATTCCCTTGCCGAACAGGGTGCATTTGAATACATCAGAAGAACCATGATTGGAAACCCACATGCAAAAATTACATTCAGAGACCCTACAGGACACAAATACATCTTTAAAAGAGCTGCAGATGTCGTTCCTGTCCAGCCAAAAGAAGTATTGCCTCACCCTAAAGGTGTAAGTGCTGATGACTTAATGACCATGGCTAAAAATACAGACAGTAGAAGATATAAAAGTATGATGACTTCATCAATGTCAAGGATGTCCAACAAAAGGGTGGATGAAATTGCCCAGCTTACCGGAATTGACATGAACAAACGTCCAAAAGACATGACTTTCCAGGAAGCAGAAGCGATTGTACAGTGCTTTAAGAAAATGAAATTCATGGCTCCTCCAACAGACGGACTCATACCTATCGGTTCTGAACAGATTGAAAAAGGTATGAAACAAATCCTTAAACCTGAATTTGTAGCTACAATTACAAGAAAGCCTGTCACATATGCGGGTGGTGTTTCATTCATTATTGAAGCAGGACTTGCTTACGGTGGAGATGCAGGAAGAGTTGTAAAAGAGCAAAGAAAATCAGAAATCATGAGATTTGCTAACAGAGTTCCATTGACATTTGATGCAGGAAGCTGTGCAATAACAGAAGCGCTTAAAAGTATTGACTGGAAACGTTACGGCCTCAGGGACATGGACAACACTCCATTAACTTTATTTGTAAACATCATCTCAACACAGGTGCCTTACCTTTCAACAGGTAAACAAAGTGTTTCACCTGAACCTGAAATTGTTCACGAAATAAGACAATCAACCATGAAATTAGCCCGTAAATTGCAAAAACACCTTAGGGCTAAAAGGGCAGCTAAAGAAAAAGAAAAACGTTCAAAAGTATTTGAAGAATATGTGCCAGTAATTATCGAAGAAGCTGCAAAACTTGGTGAAACAGGAGTTCCTGAATATCAGGACATTTTAGTGAAAGTAACCAAAAGAGCTCTTGCGGAGCTGCTTGGTGAGAAAGTGGAAGAAGAAGAGGAAGAAGAATACGATGCACTCATCATGGAAGAAGTTGATGAATTTGGACGCACCGTTGAAGACAGCGATTCAACATTAGATAACTTCTTTGACGATGATGTAGAAGACGGTTTTGAGGATTAGGTGATTTAGATGGCGGACAAACCAAAAAGTGGAAAAACCCATAAGGAAGAAATGAAAGAATACACCTATAATAAACTTAAAGGATTAGGTCAGGAAATTATCGAAGATATTGAACAAAATAAAGTTCCTAGTCTTAAAATTCCATCAAGAGGTACTGGAAACATTGTTTACGATGACGCTAAAAGATACTATGTATTAGGTGACAGATACGGTAGAAGATCCTTAGGTAATGTTAAACAAATCAGAAAATTAGGTCAAATGGTTTATGTCGGTAACTTCTGTAAAGATTTAGTTGCAAGAGAAAAAACCGCTACCATCAGGGAAATGTATTATGTTTCCGAAGGTTGGGGAATAAGTTTTAAAACACAACAGGAATCCAACATTGTTGGAGAAGATTTGGAAGTTAAATTAGGAGTTACCCGTGAAGATTTAGGATTAATGCCTGAAGAAGACGGAGCATCAGTTTACGGAGACATCACACTTTTAGATGAAGTGGAACTTAATGCTGCAAATGTAGGAAAATCCGGTTATACAATCTCACCAACAATAGATCAGGTTGAGTTTTTAGACCATAACGTGGATAAAGTACTGGCTGTGGAAACCATGGGAATGTTCCACAGGTTAGTGCAGGAAAATGCACACAAAAGATTCAATACATTGATTGTTGGACTTAAAGGACAGGCAGCACGTGCTACAAGAAGATTCCTTAAAAGAGTTAACACAGAACTTGATTTGCCAGTATACATCTGTAACGACGGAGACCCTTGGGGATTCCACATTGCACAGGTAATTATTTCCGGAAGTGCAAAATTAGCTCACGTTAATGATAAACTTGCAACTCCAGATGCAAAATTCATTGGAGTAACAGCATCTGACATTATCAATTACGATTTACCTACTGATAAACTCAAAGATGTTGACGTCATGAGATTGAAAGAGCTTTCCAAAGACCCAAGGTATAAAACTGATTTCTGGCAAACTGAAATTAAAAAGATGCTTAAAATCGGTAAAAAAGCAGAACAGCAATCTTTCTCAAAATATGGGCTTGAATACGTAGTAGATGAGTATTTCCCAGCTAAATTTGAGGAAATGGAAAATCAAGCATAGACTTGAACTTTTCCTCCTTCTTTTTTTATTTTTTTTGAACTTAAACAAAACATTTATATACTAATTTTAATATATACCCCCATAGGTATAGGAGTTGTTATTGTGAAAGAATGTATGGACAGTGAAAATTTACATAGAAGATTAAAAAAAATTATAGGTCAGATAAATGCAATAGACCGTATGATTGATGAAGATATTCCCTGTGAACAGATATTAATGCAAGTGAATGCATCAAAATCAGCATTACATAAAGTTGGACATATTATCGTTGAAGGACATCTTGAACACTGTGTAAAACAGGCTATTAAAGAAGAAGATGCCGATGAAGCAATAAGCGACATTTCATCAATTCTGGAATATTACTCTAGAATTTAATTTTTTTTAAAATAACTTTATATACCATAAGGGGTATACCTATACTGGAGGTTGATATAATGCATCTTAAAAGAAACCAAATAACAGACATCCAGCTTATAATAATATCTGCAATAAGTTTAATTGCAAGTTTCAGCCTATCCCTTGATTACATTTCATGGATTGCAGTCCTGTTGTGCGGAATACCAATCTTTAAGGAATGTATAGAAGGACTAATAAAAGAATTTGACATAAAAGCAGATTTGCTTGTCTCAATTGCCATAATTGCATCAGTCATTATTGGCGAAGTATTTGCAGCAGGTGAAATTGCAACAATAATTGCCATCGGTGGATTTTTAGAAGAATACACCGTGTCAAAAACCCAAGGAAGAATTGAAGAACTTATAAAAATGACCCCTCAGGTTGCAACAAGAATTAAAAATAATATTGAAGAAAAAATATCTGTCGAAAATGTACAAGTCGGAGATATCCTGAAAGTGCTTCCTGGAGAAAGCATACCTACAGATGGAATAATCATTAATGGTGAAACTTCAATAGATCAATCTGCCATTACCGGAGAATCTCTGCCAGTTGACAAAACCGTCAATGAGGAGGTATACAGCGGAACAATCAATCTTTATGGATCATTTATGATGAGAACAACAAAAATCAGCCAAGACAGTTCTCTTCAAAAGCTAATAAAATTGGTGGAATCCTCAAAACCTGAAAATTCAAAAATAGTTAGAACTGCAGATGCATGGGCAACACTAATTGTTGTAATCGCTTTTACAGCAGCAGTATTGACCTATTTATTTACCTTTGAAATTACTCGATCAGTTACAATTCTAGTAGTGTTCTGCCCATGCGCATTAGTTCTGGCAACACCAACTGCAATTATGGCATCAATTGGAAATTTGACCCGAAGCGGAATTTTGGTAAAAGATGGAGAATCCCTTGAGGAAATGGGTAGAATAAGTGAAATGGTATTCGATAAAACCGGAACATTAACATACGGAACACCAAAAGTTGTCGATGTCATTTCAGATGACCCGAAGGAGATGATGTATCTTCTTGCGTCCCTTGAATCAAAATCAGAACATCCTTTGGCAAAGGCAATCGTGAAATATTACAACAGTAACGATTTGGCAGATGTTGATGGATTTAAAATGCATATCGGAAATGGAGTTAGCGGAAAAATCGGCGATTCAAAAATAATTGCAGGCACTAAAAAACTCCTAGAAGAAGAAAACATAACTCTAAAAAACAGTAAAGAACCTCAAAACGGTGAAATTGCAATATATGTAGTTAAAGATCGTAAGGTTATCGGACAGGTACATCTTGCAGATACAATACGTGAAACCTCCAAAGAAACCGTATCCAATCTGAAACGTCTAAGAATTAAAACAACATTACTTACAGGAGATAATGAAAAAACAGCAAAATTCATTGCAGAGCAGGCGAAAATCAGAAATGTTAAATCCAACTGTTTGCCTGAAGATAAAACTGAATACATCAAAAATGAACAGACACTTGGGCATAAAGTTGCGATGATTGGTGATGGAATAAACGATGCTCCTTCACTTAGAAAAGCCAATGTTGGAATCGCTATGGGAGATATTGGCAGTGATGTTAGTGTTGAAGCGGCAAATATCGCTTTAATTAATGGCAATATAGAAGATTTACCTCATTTAATTAGCATAGCCAGAAAGACAATACGAGTCATTAATGTCAGCATCGCTTTTGCATTAACATTGAACATCATAGCAATGGCGTTAGCTATTCTAGGAATCATAAATCCGATTGAAGGGGCATTGATTCACAATATCGGGTCAGTTATTGTAATAATATATGCATCAACCCTAGCCAACTTTAAAAATTCCAAAAAAGACTGCAGACAATCCGAAAAGTTAGGCATAACTAAAACTATAAATAAACAGATGACATAATATTAACTATCGATAATAAGGTGATTTATTATGGCAGAAAAAGAAATTAAAGTAGTGGGCATGCACTGCCCATCATGTGTTAAAGCTGTTGAATTATGCCTATCAGATGTTGACGGTATCGAAGAAGCTAAAGCAGATTTAGATACTGGAATAACCACAATCACAATGTCTGGTGACGTAAGTGATGCAGACATTAACGAAGCCGTTGAAGAAGCAGGATTCAAAGTAGAATAGAATCCTACTCATCTTTTCTTTTTTTATAGAAATTTTTCAATATATTTAATATTTCCTCATTATTTTTTCCAACAAGCAGATTATGCCGTGCATTATCAAAAATTATCATTTTTGAGCCTTTAATTTTTTCTTGCATACCTTTTTGAATATACGGCGGAATTATTTCATCATATTTACCTGACAAAATTAATGTAGGGACGGTGATTTGAGATAATTTATCCTCCACATCAAATGCCAAACCGGCGTCAACCGCCTTAATGAAAGCTTCAACATTGGCATTTTTAGATGATATTTCCCTTAAAAATTCAAGTTCTTCCCTATTTTCTTCAATAACATCTGGGCACAGTACTTTTGGCAAAATAAAGTCATAAAAATCCTTAAAGCCATTATTTAATCTGCTTTTAAATTGATTAAGGATTTGTGTTAAATAGTCATCAGCCTTGGCAAAACTTGACATCACCACAAGGGAACATACCATTTCAGGATGCCTGATTGCAAAATCAAGTGCTATTGCTCCACCTAAGGAAAATCCTATAAGATTAACCTTGTCAACATTTAACTCATTTAAAAGACCAATCAAATCATCTACATACAAATCAACACTTATTTCATCGCTTCCCAATTCAGATTCACCATGCCCCCTCAAATCAACCCTAATAATTTGATAATTATCCTTAAGATTACTGGCTAACAATTCCCAATACAATAAGCTATCAGAAAGACCATGAATGAAAAGCAACGGCTCGCCATTTCCTTCAACTTTGTAATTCATGATATTCTTTTTACATGCCATTAAAAATAACATTAACGATTAACATTCGAAAATCAAAATATGCAGTCTAAAATTCTTTGATATATATCCTAAGTTTGAAATTGGCTCCGATTGTATTAACGTTGCCGTTAATGTTAAACAGGACCCTGGGAATGGAATGGAAATGTGATGCTTTTGATTTGATAGACAGCAACATCAAGCATTTTCATAAGATGCCTGCTGCAAACAACCATGTTGAATATATCTCCTTTGAGTTTATTTTTCAAAATAACTAATTTTAATTACTTTAATTAGTCTAAAACGATGCAAGTGAGCATTTACATTCGAAAAACTTTATATACTTGGCTTTTCATACAATTAATTGTCTTTCAGAAGCGATTTGGAAAAAACAAATTCGCTTCTATGGTTAAAAAATAAAAATTTAAAAATATATGAGGTGACAACAATGAACATTAAAAAAATA
Organism: uncultured Methanobrevibacter sp.; assembly: GCF_902771435.1. GTDB lineage: Archaea > Methanobacteriota > Methanobacteria > Methanobacteriales > Methanobacteriaceae > Methanocatella. The sequence continues at coordinate 8,049 of NZ_CACXXB010000027.1, forward strand.
TTCTTTGCAATGATTGTAACAGCACTACTGATTGGCAGTGCATGTGCTGTGAACATGAATGAATTTAAAGTAAACGGATATAACAACTCATATGAATCTGACTACAGCTCAGCATATGTGAACAACAACGGAGATTCAAGAGTCTCAATTTACAAAAACACTGAAGCCGTATATTACCAAGAATATGACGACGACGGCTACTACGAATATGACGACGATTACGTGGTCCAAACCAGCGGCACTGTATACAACGGAATTCAAGACGACATGCAAATTACCAAAAATGCAGACAACACCGCAACATTCACAGACTACGATGACGCACAACACGGAGTCATAGAAGTCGTAGAATTCGGCGGCCAACAATACACAGTCATATTCTGGGCCAAAGACATGAGCAACATTAACAACACCGATTTAATGTCCAAATTAACACAATTCAATGCAGATAATGGAATTGCTCCAGTAGCATTCTAAATTATCTACATTACTTTTTTTTATTATTTTTTTACAATTTCAATTATTTTAAGAATACCACACATACCTACCAAAAAACACCCTCAAAAACCTGAAACCCCCAACGTTAATGTAAAACCGACATCATCAAATCATCAACATCAAACAAATCCTGTTCATCTTTTGAAATGGAAATAATCAAAAAATTATATCAAATTTTAAATAAGTTAAAAAACAAATTCAATACCATATAATTTTAATTATATAAACAAAAAAGGGATTGAAATGAAAACTGTTGCTATTAATGGTTATGGAACCATCGGTAAAAGAGTGGCTGATGCAGTAGCTGCTCAAGATGACATGAAAGTAGTTGGTGTAAGTAAAACTAGACCAAACTACGAAGCAAGAACTGCAGTTGAAGAAAAAGGCTATCCGTTATACATTGGAATTCCAGAAAGGGAACAATTATTTAAAGATGCTGGAATTGAAATAGCAGGTACTGTTGAAGACATGATTCAGGAAGCAGATGTTGTAGTTGACTGTACACCGGGAAGTATCGGACCTCAAAACCTTGAAATGTATAAAAAAGCTGGCGTGAAAGCAATTTATCAAGGTGGAGAAGACCACGACCTAACAGGCCTTTCATTTAATGCTATTTCAAATTACAATGACTCCTTTGGTGCAGATTATACCAGAGTCGTTTCATGTAACACTACAGGATTAACCCGTACATTATTTACAATTGATGCTATTGCAGACATTAAAAAGGTAAGGGCAGTAATGGTCAGAAGAGGATCAGACCCATCTGAAATTAAAAAAGGTCCAATTAATGCAATTGTACCGAACCCTCCAAAAGTGCCATCTCACCACGGTCCTGATGTAAAAACCGTAATGAAAGGCATTGACGTTACTACAATGGCATTGCTCGTGCCAACCACATTGATGCACCAACACAACATTATGGTTGAAATCAACAATGATGTTGAAACTGCAGACATTGTTGAAGCTTTAGAAAAACGTTCCAGAGTCCTTGTTGTTTCTGCAGAAGAAGGATTAGGCTCCACTGCTGAGTTAATGGAATATGCCAAAGAACTTGGAAGAAGTAGAAATGACTTATACGAAATTCCGGTCTGGAGAGAATCCATTAATGTTGTAGACAATGAACTGTTCTACATGCAGGCAGTGCATCAGGAATCTGACGTAATTCCAGAAAACATCGATGCAATTCGTGCACTTTTAGAAATGGAAAGTGACAACGAAAAATCAATTGCAAAAACCAACAAAGCTATGGGAATATACTAAATTCCCTTTTTACTATTTTTTTACTGATTTAAATGAAAAACAAGGTACTTTTTGGACCTGCAGGAAGTCCCGTTAATTACAAAGGTGCAGCATATAAAGCTCCAAAATTTATTTCGGAGGAAGGTTTGAACTCATATGAATACCAATCCCCGTATGGAGTAAGAATTGGTGAAAAAGCTGCAACAACACTTAAGGAAGAATCTGAAAAGCACGATATTTTAATATCCATGCACGGTCCTTACTATATCAATTTATGTGCAAAAGAAGATGAAAAACTTGAAAAAAGCATTGGCCATTTAATTTCCACCGCACGCGCAGGGGAATGGATGGGAGCTTACAGATTGGTATTCCACCCTGGAGCCTACCTGAATAGAAAACCTGAAAAGGCAATGGAAATATCAAAAAATACGATTAACAGATTATTTGAAGAACTTGAAGCGGAAGGCATCGAGGAATTTACCTTTGCTCCCGAAACAACAGGTAAAAGAACACAATTAGGTAATGTTTCTGAAGTGGTGGAACTATGCGCTTCATTTGACCATTTTGAACCTACAATTGATTTTGCCCATGTCCATGCAAGAGGAAGAGGATTTTTAACAAAAAAAGAAGATTACAATTGTATTTTTTCAACAATTGAAGATAATTTGGATATAGACATGCTCCATTGTCACTTTACAACAATAGAATATGGCAATGGCGGTGAAGTGAAACATCACACACTGGATGAAAGCGATGAATACGGTCCCGACATCAAGGATCTGCTAGCCAATCTAATCGACAACGGATGGAATGCAAACATTATTTGTGAAACTCCGCAAAGAGATCTGGATGCTTTAATAATGAAGGAAACCTACGAAAACATGCTTTAAACATCTAATCAATAATCTTTTACAGAATCAATCAGATCATCCATATCATCAAATAAAGCGTTTATATCTTCAGTATCCTCTCTATTTGAACTCATGTGAATAATCAGTTCATTTATTAAATCTTCCATTTTATCAATGAATGTCTGCAAGGTCACTAATTTATTGTTAAGTTCCTTTTCAACGAACGGACTTTCATTGATATCCATTTCAGCCATCTTTTTTGCAATGCTGACCTGTGTAGAAAATAAGTTATTTGATTTTGTAATTGAAGAGGTGAATCTCTCGTAAGCCATATGGTTGGGATCGAATTGTTTTTCAACCAGTTCCTGGGCTTTGGATTGCTTAATATTATATTCATCTTCTAATTCAGCGATTTTATTTTCGTATTCTGATGGGACTTTGGTTACTTTAGGCTTCTGTCTGTAAATTGGTTTTCCACATTCAGAACAGAAATTCTGGTCAAAATCTATCCTGGCCCCACAATAAATACAAAAATGATTGTGATCATCTTCAATTACCATAATGTATTATTTAAACATTTTATTTAATAAACCCTATCCTTTTTGAGTGAATCATTTTTTTCTTAATTTTAAAATCACCAGTTCAGAATCGGTTCCCCACCTCATTGGAGTGTCCATTGACCCCACACCCGTTGTGACATGCAGGTATTTGCCCAAATCGTTTTTAAACAATCCCATATTATATTTAAACAATATCCATGAAAAATTCACAACAGGATAAAATTGCCCTCCATGAGTATGACCTGACAACTGAACATCAAAACCCAAACTGCTGAATTCCTCCCAATTATACGGAACATGATAAACTAGAATATTTACAAGATTAGGATTGATTTTGGATTTCAATTCATCTGCTGTTGGTGTTTCGATTTCATCAAAGCTATAAGTCAAACCATAGATATTTAAATTCTTGAATTCCAAGCAGTCATTATCCAGAACAATCACACCCGCATTTTTGCAGGCCCCAACTACATTATCAATTCCCATATAGAAATCATGATTTCCGGGGGTGAAAACAATCGGCATCCCAACTTCCTTAAATTCCATGAAATCATCTTCCTCAACAATTGATGAACCGTCGGCCAAATCACCGGAAATTATTGCAATGTCACAGTCATCTTCAAGTTCCTTAAGCTTGGATGAAATCTGATGAATAATTTCACGGTGACGCACAGAACCAAAATGAACATCAGAGAGATGGACAATGTTAATGTCCCGAGTCAGATTATCCAATTCAAGAACTTTTTCATTGACTGTTAACTTATGGGCCTTATAGAAATTATAAACTCCTAAAACTGGAACAAGAGCCAGCAGAAGATAAATTAAAATATCCGGAATGTGAATAAACATGCGAAGAAAATAGATTATTGCCAAATCCATAACAAACATTAACGATGCCCACATGCAAACGCCGTCAATTTTTGACACCGTCCTCCAAAAAACTGTTGATTTTTTGGCTTCAAAAAACATTGGAAATAAATGAAATGAGCCAATTAAAATAGCCAATATAATTAGATATGCTTCATTAACATCCCCAATCAATAAAAAGATATATTTCAGCAGGAAAAACAGAAAAATCATATAAAATGGAATGCTTATCAATACTCGTCGGGTTCTGAAACTCATGAATGTACCTCTAGAAATAGTATATCGCATCAAGTATTTAAATAATTAAAACAAATGTTAGTGTATAACAAAAAATAGTGGAGGTGAATTTTTGAAAAGTGACAATAAAAAGCCTGAAATTAAAACAAACAATCAAAAACCGGTATTAATTGAAAATGAAAATAAGGAGTATGCTGAATGTGTAGTGTTATGCCCTGCCGGTTATCCGTTTGAATTCAGTTTAATGGAAGATGATTTTGAAATTAAAAACCATAAACTATTTGAAGAATATGCCCGTGAGCAATGGTTAGGCTTAGTTGTACGCGAAAATTCACATTTATTTGACCAGAAAATCATGCCAGATTACGGTTTTAAAATTATAAGTGCAAAACCGAACAACTCAATCATAACTGAAAAAACAAAAATTAAACTAATTACTGATGAGATTGATGCGAAAAAGGACAATACATTAATCAAATCAAATTATCACCTCAATGATATTGTAGGACAAACAAATGCAAAAAATAAAGTCAAGGTCATAACAAAATATCTGGAAGACCCCGAAAGTTTCGGACCTTGGGCTCCTAAAAATATTTTGTTTTACGGACTTCCAGGTACCGGTAAAACCATGCTTGTCAAAGCTCTTGCCAACGAACTTGAAGTTCCTTTGCATCTAATCAAGGCAACCTCACTGATTGGAGACCATGTTGGAGATGGTGCATCCAAAATTCATGACCTGTTTAAAAAAGCCAGCGAAAATTCACCATCAATAATATTCATTGATGAAATTGACGCAATTGCGCTTCACAGATCATTTCAATCATTAAGAGGGGACGTTTCTGAAATTGTAAACTCACTTTTAACTGAAATGGACGGAATTTCCGAACATGAAGCTGTGATAACAATAGGTGCTACAAACAATCCAACCAGTTTAGATTATGCTGTAAGAAGCAGATTCGAAGAAGAAATTGAATTCAAATTGCCTGATGATGAAGAAAGGTTGGCAATTTTAGAAAACAATCTGAAAACCATGCCTATGGAATATGATTTGGATTTGGATAGAATCGTCAAGCTTACAAAAGGGTCATCCGGAAGAGACATTAAAGAAAAAATCCTTAAAACTGCTCTTCACAATGCAATAGCTAACGACAGCGACATAATCACAATGAAAAATATTGATTATGCAATTGAAACAAGCAAAATTAAAAACAGTGATGTTAAAGGAATGTTTGAATAACAAACATCCTTCTAATTTTATTTAAAAATATACTCAGCAGCTTCGATTATTTCCACATCTTCCTCTTTTGCCGCTTTTTTTACTTTTTTAGAAATATCGAAAAATATCTTATTGACAATGGAATTTGTTAAATTATCTAAAATTTTTACACTGCCATCTACATCAGCCAACTTAACAGCAGCTTTTTGAGTTTCACGTTGTCTTATCTCTTCCATAGATGCTCTTAAACTACCAAGAACATCATCAACTTCCATTATTTTAAAGGATTCTTTAAGTAAAATGAACTCTTCATCGATGATATTTTCAGCTTCACCAAATTCCTTAATTCTGAGTTTGGTATTGATGTCAGCAATTTCCCTCAAATCATCAATATTGAATAATTTAACACCCAAATCGACAACATCTTCTGAAATGTCACGAGGATTTGCAATATCAACCATCATTAGCTCATCATAAGTCCTGTCAATGCCCAATAAACGTTCCTTGTTAATTATGCTGTGAGGAGCACTGGTTGCACTGATTACCAAATCAGCCTCTGCCAAATACCTTTCAAGGTCATTGAAGAGAATTGCTTCACCGCCCAAATCTTTAGCTAGTTCAACAGCAACGTAATACGTACGGTTTGCAACAAAAATAGCATTTAAATCCTTCTCGGCAAGCGCCTTTGCAACCAAACGACCCATCTTTCCGGCACCAATAACAAGAACAGATTTGTCATCCAAACTTCCCATGTGCTTTTCTGCAAGGTCGATTGCAGCCGAACCGATAGAAACAGATCCTTTGTTAATGTTAGTCTTATTTCTTACAACCTGACCAACATGAACCGCCTTTGTAAAAACGGCATCAAGAACACGGCCGCAGTGATGATTTTTTGAAGCCTTGTGTTTTGCATCCTTAACCTGACCCAAAATCTGGTCTTCGCCAACAATCATTGACTCGAGACCAGAAGTCATACGCAACAAGTGCATAACGGCTGACTGACCATGTTCAATCACAATGCTCTGATTTTCATGAGACAGCAGTTCATCATCCTCCAAAATATAATCATTATGAATATAATACTCTTTTCTGTTACATGTGGAAATTTCAACATATTCCCCGATTGAATATTTTTCCTGTAATCTCCAAAATAATTCATCAATGTCTTTTGAAATGTTTTCCATTGACTGTATGTCAGCAATTTTGTGGTCGACTCTTAAATTAAGTATCACTCTAATCCCCTTATCAAATTATCAATATAATCTTTCGCTTCGTCAATCTGGTTGTTTTTAATTAAATCCTTAATTTTTTCATCTTCAAAAATCTCATAAAGGCACTTTTTCCTATCCTTTTGATCTTTAACTGATTTCTTTAAACTGGAACGTGCATAATCCTGAAGTTCAATTTCTAAAATATCCTCTTCAGAAATGATTGACTGGATTTTTTTCCTCAGTTGACGAGCCATTAACGGACTTTTTCCATTTGTAAAAATAGATATTTCAATTTCCCCAATATTGAAGCTTGTAGGAACAATAATATTTCCCTTATCTGGAAAATCAGCGCGATTCAGCAACTTGTCATTTGCAATTTTTGAAACATGATTGGACAAATCCTCATCACCACTTGCAACAACGACTAAATCGCTCCATTGAACCAATTCATCAATTTGGCGAGTGGAACACAAAACAGCCCCCTTATCTTCCAACTCTTTAGATAAATTAGTTCCGGCCAATTTTACATTGGCCCCATGGTCTAAAAATTTATTTGCTCTTCTGGTTGCTACTTCACCTGTGCCCAATATAAAGACATTTAAATCGGAAGTTTTAAAATAAAGTGAAGTCCAATCCATTTTAATCAGAATTTTCAAGAGATCTTGCATGTAGCACTTTTACAGCAGCTCTTAAATCATTATTACAGTCAGTTAAAACATTCATGGCTTCGAGTTTTGATACATGGAATGTTTCAGCCAATGCTTCGGCTCTTTCATCTGGATTAGGTTTTTGAACACCGACCAATCTTTCAGACAATTCTTTTTTCAGGTCCAAATATTCCTCATGACTCATGCCCATATTTCTTAAAGTCATATCCCTTAATGGACATGGTTTTGATGGTTTGCAACACCAAACAAGTGAACCAAAGCAAGTTCCGGCCCCTTCACCTAACCTAGTTTCTTTTCCAAATTGAATTTTAATATCCACAAATTCCTGTGGAGTCAAATTAACCTGCTGTAAAGCATTTAATACTGGGCATGGTTTTACTGGAGGACAACAAAAAGCGAGTCCCCTTATGTCTCCACCCCTACAAATATGAGATGGTGCATCTTCCCAAGTCATGATAAACCTCCAAAATAATATAATTCATTTCTATCATTCGATAAATATAAAATAATAATATAATTTATTTAAATTATAAATATATAATCTTTTGTATAGGAAAAAATGACTCTTTCAAAAACTTTGTTGATTTAAAATTTTTAGATGATTTTAGTTTTAAATTTTTAATTCCATTTAAAAATAGTTAAATTTAATAAAGAGTTGG